>JAPLMQ010000311.1 GCA_026386955.1 Planctomycetota bacterium | reverse complement strand
TTATCAGCGGTGCGCTCTAGCCAACTGAGCTACGAGCCCTCCGGGGCGTCCGCCCCGAGGACCAGACAGATTACGGCATCCCGACGGGCGGGTCAAGGTGGTCGAGTGCACCATCAAATCAATCGGGGGTCGAAACGGGCTGGGCGCTTCGGGCCGAGGGCGATCCGCGAGAAGTCGGGATGGGCAGGGTTGAGCAGGTAATTCGGCTCGGCGGGAACCACGGCGCTGGGGACGCGCAGGACGGCCGATGCGCTGCTGGCGATCCAAGCGTCGCCGATCCGTTGCAGGGAACTGGGCGCGGGCGAGGAGCGCCAGTTTCTCGGGAGGTCGGCGGGGGCAAGTGTGCGGACGAGGGCTTCGCCGAAGGAAATCTCGAATGTGACATATCGGTTGAGCAGTTCTTCGGATTGCAGGTGGACGAGCATCTCAAGCATCGCCAACGCCGCACTGCCCGAGGCATAGACCATGGCGACGCCGGGGCTGTTCCAACGTCCCCCGGCGAGCCGGGCCCCTTCGCCGGTGAAAGCCTTGGCGGCGTGTTTGCCTTTGACGATGCGCCAAGCCTTCACGCTCACGAGAAGACGCCGTGTTCGAGCCGGATGATCAGGTCTTCGACCTGGCGGGCGCCGATCCCGGTGTCGGCCCGGTCCCAAGGCGACTCGCCGCTCAATCCGTGTTGGGGCGCTTCAAGCCAGCGCCGCGCCGCCACGGCGTCGCCATCAAACAATTCCAGCGCCTTGGCGAAGATCGTCGCGGCGCGGTGCACGCGGTCTGATTCCTCGGGGGTCAATCGACCGCCGGCCTGCCGACGGGTGAGTGTGCGTGGGGGGATCTGCACGACTTTGGCGAGGGCATCCCACGACAGGCCGGCGGCCTTCTGAAGCCGGGTCACATGGGTGAACACGAAGCCCACCCGCACGGAGCGGACGAGCTTCGCGGAATCGTCCGCGCCCAAGCCTCGAGCCCGGCTCCGCGGCGCCGGCTTGGGGCGTCGTGCCCCGCGGGTGGGTGTGCGTCGACCTCTGAGGAGTGTCATCGGCGTTCCTCGAATGAGCCATCTGGCTGCATTGTATGCGCCAATTGGCCTGCTCACAATGGATCGGCTCGATCGGCGCGGGGCTTCAACCTCCGCCCGGCCACGGGCTTCATCCGGCCCTCGCGAAGCGGCCCGGTTTGTTGACCCCCTCCAGCCCCGGTTCTACGATGCCCGCTGGTGCTTCCGACCTCTACAGCTCCGACCTCCCGCCCACGGTGCAACGCAAAACCATGTTTGACCTCAAGGCCCTTTTGGGCGACCAACCCGCTCAATCCCTCGACCTGATCGAGGAGCACGTCAACCCGCAGTTCGCCAAGGTGCTGCGGATCATCGGGTACGACGTGCGCTATGTCCGCGGGCAGGCCCAGTACCTCTACGACGACCAAGGCAACCGGTACATCGACTGCCTCGCCGGGTACGGCACGTTCGCCTGCGGGCGGAACCACCCGGTCATCCGCGACGCGCTCAAGCAGGCCATGGACATGGACCTGCCCAACCTCCCCAAGATGGGGGCCTACCGGCTCTCGGGCCTCTTGGCGCGCGAGCTGATCAAGGTCGCCCCGCCCGGCCTCGACACGGTCTTCTTCACCAACTGCGGCGCGATGGGCGTCGAGACCGCGATCAAGTACGCACGGGCGGCGACGAAGAGGTCGCGGATCGTCTTCTGCAAGAAGGGATTCCACGGGCTCTCGGTCGGCGCGCTGGGCGTCAACGGCAACGAGGAGTTCCGCGAGGGCTTCGGCCCGCTGGGGCTCGCCTGCACCGCGATCCCCTTCAACGACCTTGCCGCCCTCGAGGCCGAGCTCGCCAAGGGCGACGTCGCCGGCTTCATCGTCGAGCCGATCCAGGGCAAGGGCGTCAACATCCCCTCCGACGACTACCTGCCCGGCGTCGCGGCGCTCTGCAAGAAGCACGGCACGGTCTACATCGACGACGAGGTGCAGACCGGCTACGGGCGCACCGGCAAGATGTGGGCCTGCCAGCATTGGAACGTCGAGCCCGACATCATGATCACCGCCAAGGCCCTCTCGGGCGGGTACGTCCCCGTCGGCGCGGTGCTCGCCAAGCGGTCGATCCACAACGCAGTCTTCTCCAGCCTCGACCGCTGCGTGGTCCACTCCACCACCTTCGGGCAGAACGACCTGGCGATGGCGGCGGGGCTCGCGACGCTGCATGTCCTGCGCGAGGAGAGGATCGTCGAGAACTCGCAGGCCGTGGGCACGCTGCTCCGCGACAAGCTGCAGGCGCTGGTCCCCAAGTACGAGCTGCTCAAGGAGGTCCGCGGGAAGGGGCTGATGATCGCCGTGGAGTTCGGCCCGCCCAAGTCGATGATGCTCCGCGCCCAGTGGAACATGCTGCACAGCATCGACGCGAGCCTCTTCCCCCAGGCGATCCTCATCCCGCTCCTGAAGGACCATCACGTGCTGGCCCAGGTCGCGGGGCACCACCTCGACGTGATCAAGCTCATCCCCTCGCTTGTGCTCAACCCGCAGGACGTCGACCACTTGGTGAACGCCTTCGACCAGGTGATCGCCAGTTGCTCGCGGCTGACGGGCCCGATGTGGGAGGTCGGCAAGCGGTTGTCGGCGCAGGCGCTCAAGCGCACGACGCAGGGCGCCGGGGCGAGCTGACCTGATCGTAACCTACACGCTTAGCCGTACGGCCCCTTGCCGTGCTTGCCCAGCACGCGGAGCAGGCGGTCCGACGCGCCTTCGAGCACGTGGTCGGGCATCCGGTAATTCAGGAACGGGTAGAACCGCTGGGCGATGAAGCGCATCGAGTAGGCCTGCTGGAGCAGGTAGCGCGTCCTCGTCGACTTGTTCGGCGCGCCTCGGTGCCAGACCTGCGAGTGCTGCAGATAGATGTCACCCGCCTTGCAGTGGATCGAGACCGGGCCCTTGCCCTCGAAGGTGGGGTTCCTGGGGTCGTTGGGCTGTCTGCCGGAGTAATGGCTGCCGGGGACGAACTGCGTCGGGCCGAACTCGTCGGTGAGCAGGTCGGTGAGCGGGATCTGGACGTTGAAGAGGAAGCAGGGGAAGCGCGTGCGGGCGTCGTAGCGGGGCAGGTCGTCGGGCAGGGGGAACCAGAGCAAGTCGTCGACGTGGAAGGTGTCGATCGCCTGGCCCGGGGCGTTGCGCACGAAGTTGTTGGCGATCAGGTGGCAGTCGGGCCCGAGGATCGTCTCGACGAGCGAGATGAGCGGCTCGCGCACGAGCATGTCGCGGAACATGGTGTCCCACTCGAAGAGCCGGGTGGCGATCCACTCGCCGTAGAGCGTGTCGGTGGTCTTGGCGCGCGGGTCGGCGAAGATCCGGTCGACGCGCTCGGTGAGGGCCGCGACCTCGCCCGGCGTGAGGACGTCGGGCACGAGCAGGCAGCCGTCGCGGTGGAAGCGGTCGGCGAGCTCGCGGTTTTTCTCGGGCGAGAAGGGCGGGGCCTGGATGACGAGGGAGGTCGACATGTCGCGAAGGTTCCAAAATATTGTGATGGGCACGCGCGAGGGACCCGTTCAACCAAACGCGCCCTTCTGGTGCTTGCCCAGGACGCGGAGCAGGCGGTCGGACGCGCCCTCGAGCACGTGGGCCGGCATCTGGTAGTTGAGGAACGGGTAGAACCGCTGCGAGACGAAGCGCATCCCGTACGCGGCCCCGAGGATGTAGCGCGTCCTGCTCGACGTGTTGGGCGCGCCGCGGTGCCAGACCTGCGGGTGCTGCAGGTAGACGTCGCCCGGCTTGGCGTGGACGGAGACGAACCCGCGCCCGTCGAACGTGGGGTTCTTGGGGTCGCTGGGCGGCCGGCCCGAGTAGTGGCTGCCGGGGACGACCTGCAGCGGGCCGAACTCGTCGCTGGAGACGTCGGTCAGCGCGTGGTGGACGTTGACGATGAAGGTGGGGATGCGCTGGCGGGCGTCGAAGCGCGGGATCTCGGCGGGGAGGGGGTACCAGACGAAGTCGTCGGCGTGGAAGGCGTCGATCGCTTCGCCGGGGCGGTTGCGCACGAAGTTCTGGGCGATGATGTGGCAGTTGTTCCCCAGCAGCGCCTCCATGAGCCCGATGACCGGCTCGCGCACGAGGTTGTCGCGGAACATCACGTCGAGCTCGAAGAGCCGGGCCATGATGTAGGGGCCGTAGAGGTTGTGCGTCTCGGCCATGCGCGGGTCGTTGAAGGCGCGGTCGATGCGGAGCTTGAAGCCCTCGACCTCCTCGGGCGAGAGGACGCCGGGGAGCAGCACGTACCCGTCGCGGTTGAAGCGGTCGATGATGTCGCGGGTCTGCTCGGGGGAGAAGGGCTGGCCTTGGCGCACGGTTTCGATGGGGGCGGTGGTCATGGGCATGCCCGAGTGTGGGGATGGATGGCCATTGTATCGGGGCATGCTGGGCGCAAGAAAAAGGCCGGACGCATGAGCGCCCGGCCTTGAGGTCACGGTGGTCGGCGGAGGCCGCGGGGGATGATCACATCGGCTTGGGCGCGGCGGCGGGCTGCGAGCCGGCGGGGGCGGCCGGCGCGGCTTTCTTCGCCATCGGGGCGGTCAGCTCCGTCCGCTGCTCGGCGGTGAGCACTTCGCTGACGATCGACTCCTTCAGCGTCTTGGCGTTGGACTTGCCCGTCGTGTCGGCGGCGGCCTTCATCGCGCGGGATCGGACCTCGGCCTTCTGGGCGTCGGTCAGCTTGGCCTTGCTCAGGCCCATCAGCGTCGAGCGGTAGAGGTTGAAGCCTTCCCAGTTCTTGGTCTGCTCAGGAGTCAGCAACGCCTTGACGGAGGCGTCGAAGTTGGTCTTGATCTGCGCCTTGCCGGCGGTCAGCGAGTCGTGCTCTTTCACGGCGGCGGCGAGCTTGTCCTTGTCCTTCGCCTCCTTGGCCGCCTTCACGGCCGCCTCGACCTCGGTGAGCTTGGCGCCGTGCTCGGCCTCCCAGGCCTTCGTCTGCGTCTCGCGGTCGTGGATCTTCGCGGCGAGCTGCGTCTTCTGGTCGTCGGTGAAGTTCAGCTCGCTGGCCATGATCGCGTACTCGCCCGTGAGCACCGGCTTGGCCTTGGCCTCTTTCGCGGGGGCGGGGGCCGCGGCGGGCTTGGCTGCGGCGTCGTGTTTGGCGTGCTTGGGCGCCTGGGCATAAGCGGCGACGGGGAGCGACAGGGCCAGGCCGAGCGCGAGCAGGCGACGGGAAAGCGAGAGCGTCATGATGGATCTCCGTGATACAGGGTTGGGGCGCGACGTGGGAAGAGCCCGGAAGGGCGTCGCAAGGATGAATCATTCGATGGAACGCGAGCCGGGAAATGTTTATTGCACGAGCGGGGATTTTACCGGAAAGGGGTGCGGCGTGGGAAGCGGGCTCAGCCCTGCGCAACGTGGCCGTCCCGACAAACGGGTTTGCGCCAAATCGATTTGCCCCCGGCGGAACGTCCTTTTTGGGGATGGAGGGGCTCCAATCGGGCCCTTGGAACCACCCGTTCGATCCAAGTCGGCGAACGGGTTGGGGGAGCGGGGAAAAGCCTCGATTTCAGCCCAATAACGCGGGTGCTTCCGGCGCCAAACGTGTTCCACGTGGAACACGTTTGCGCGGGAGCTTGTCGGAGGCGTTTCGAGGCGGAAAAAACGTTCGTTAGACGTCTTTAATTGTCCCGCTCCCGTCCCGCTCCTGTCCCGCTCCCTCCTCCGCTCCCCCTCCGCTGCGGCTTCGCTGGGCGCCCGCCTCCGAGGGCATCGCAACGCGGGGAGATGGGCAGGCTGGGCAGTTCAGCTTCCCCTCTTCCGCCCGCTCAGCGCTTCCGCAGCACCAT
The DNA here is from genome assembly GCA_026386955.1 of Planctomycetota bacterium. Classification (GTDB taxonomy): domain Bacteria; phylum Planctomycetota; class Phycisphaerae; order Phycisphaerales; family Phycisphaeraceae; genus JAPLMQ01. The sequence goes on along the minus strand of JAPLMQ010000311.1, from coordinate 25,612 downwards.
CCCCTGGAACGTCCGCCCGCCCTCGCGGCGGTACTTGCGCTCGAAGTTGCTGCCCACCAGCTCGCCCTCGCCCGCGGACTCGGGGCTGACGAACGGCAGGCGCTCGAACACGTCGGCCACCTGCCCGGCATGCTCCTCCATCCACGCGAAGTAGTCGACGTGGTCGGTCGCGATCCGCACCATGCCCGCCGGCTCCAACGCGCGCCACAATTCGCGCAGGAACCCGGCCTGCACCAGCCGGCGCTTGTTGTGCCGTGCCTTGGGCCAGGGGTCGGGAAAGTAGATGTGGACCTGCCGCAGCGCGCCGTCGCGGACGAACGAGCGCACGAAGCCCGCGGCCTCGGTGCGCACGACGCGGACGTTCTGCAGCTCATGCCGGCGACAACGGTCCGCGGCGTATTTCCAAAACGCCTTGGCCCACTCGATCCCGATGTAGTTGATGTCCGGCGTCTGCCTCGCCTGGTTGAGCAGGAACGTGCCCTTGCCCGAGCCGATCTCCAGCTCGAGCGGCTTGCCTGCGCGCTCGGGGCCGAACCAGGCGCCCAAGTCGACCTTGCCTCCGTCGTGGGGCGGGAGCTGCTCCTGCGCCACGCCGACCGTGCCGACGTCCATCTCCTTGCCGTGCGATAGGGAAAAGCTCATGGCTCAAGGATACCGGGCAGGCGAGCGGCGGACCATTCCAGATCGACCCCCGCCAGATCGGCCCGCGTTATCGCCCCCGTCCCGCGCGTTGTTGCCCGCCCGCAACATCCCGCCCGCGGGTTCGTGTTGCTTTCCCGCCACATCCGCCTCAACTCGCGCCCCCGCGTGGTCGATCCTTGACTGTGGATGTTGCCCCCGGACGACACCGCCTCGCGCAGAGCGCGCGGAGCGAGCCCGGCCCGATCCCGCCTCACACGCCCCGCCTCATTCGCCCTCGTAGTGCACCCATGAGCGACCGCCCGCGAATCCTGATCGTCGACGACGACCCGATCGTGGCCGAGAGCGTCGCCGAGTTCCTGCGCAAGGATCAGTGGGTCACCGCCACCGCGTTCGACGGAGCCGAGGCGCTTGAGATGATCGACGCCGCCTCCGCCGGCCCGCTCCCCGCCGACGAGCCTGGCCAATCCGACGGCGCAACCCCGTCCGCGCCGTTCACCGCTCCCTTCGGCGTGGTCATCGCCGACGCCAACATGCCCCGCACCGGCGGGCTCGAGCTCCTGCGCAACATCCGCCGCAAGCACCCCTCCATCGCCGTCATCATCGTCACCGGCTTCGGCAAGATCGAGGGCGCCGTCGAGGCGATCAAGCTCGGCGCCGTCGACTACCTCATCAAGCCCGTCGTCGACGACGAGCTGCGCATGGCCGTCGACAAGGCGCTCCAGCAGCACGTCCTCCTGGCCGAGAACCAGACGCTCCGCTCGCAGCTCACCCAGCGCTTCGGGCTGGGCAACCTCGTCGGCTCCGACTACCGCATGCAGAAGGTCTACGACCTGGTCGAGGCCGTCGCCGAGAGCAAGACCACCGTGCTGATCGACGGCGAGTCGGGCACGGGCAAGACGATGGTCGCCCGCGCGATCCACACCCGCAGCCCCCGCCGGGCCGGCCCCTTCGTCACCTTCTCCTGCGGCTCGATCCCCGAGACCCTGCTGGAGAGCGAGCTCTTCGGGCACGTGAAGGGCGCCTTCACCGGCGCCGAGTCGGACAAGCCCGGCAAGTGCCTGGCCGCCAACGGCGGGACGCTCTTCATCGACGAGATCAACTCCGCGACGCCCGCGCTCCAGCTCAAGCTCCTGCGTGTGCTGCAGGAGCGGCAGTTCGAGCCGCTGGGCTCGACGCGGACCGTCAGCGTCGACGTCCGCTTCGTGCTCGCGACCAACCAGTCGCTGCGCGAGCTGATCGCCAAGGGCCTCTTCCGCGAGGACCTCTACTACCGCATCAACGTCGTGGCGGTGCAGCTCCCGCCGCTGCGCGACCGCGTGGGCGACGTCCCCGTGCTGGCCGAGCATTTCCTCGAGCGCTACTGCAAGGAGTCGGGCAAGCGCATCCAGGGCTTCACCGATGAGGCGTTGGCGCTGATGCGCCGCTACCCCTGGCCGGGCAACGTGCGCGAGCTGGAGAACGCCATCGAACGCGGCGTGGTCCTCGCCCGCCGCCCGATCATCGACGTCGACGACCTGCCCGACACGCTCCGCGGCGAAGGCGAGCTGGCCGGGGTCTCCTCCGGCGGCGAGCGCCTCGTGCGCGTGAATGGTTCGCATGCTTCTGGTTCCGGGGGTGCTTCCGGGGGCGGGGGGGGTGAGATCGCTGCGCTCGCCGGCGGATGGACGCCCATGCCGCTCGCCAAGGCGCTGGAGGACCCCGAGCGCCAGATCCTGCTCGCCGCACTCCGCGCCAACGAGTGGAACCGCCAGGAAACCGCCCGCCAGCTCGACATCAACCGCACCACGCTCTACAAGAAGATCAAGCAGTTCGGCCTCGAAGGCCTGGGCTGAACCCCGTTCGATCCAAGCCCATTTCCTGTCCGACCTCAACTGAAATTCGTCCCCGCCCAATCCTTGTTCCGATAAATCCGGCACGGGCATGCCGGAAATCCCTCCCATCCTCGCGGCCAACCTGGCCCAGTTGCGTCGCGTCGAGCCCGAGCTCGCCGCGCGCATCGCCGACGCCGCACCGGCCGCGCTCACTTGGGCGCCCTCCCGCGCCGGGCCGCTCTGGGCGACCATCGAACACCAAGGCAAGCCCCTCGCCCTTGCCAGCCGGTTCGACCCGTTCGCCGAGGCGGGCAAGCTCATCTCCGGGGTCGACCTCCAGAAACACGCCGGCGTCTTCCTGCTGGGCTTCGGCTTGGGCTACCACGCCGCCGAGCTGGCGAAGCAGATCAACTCCCGCGCCGCCTTGGTCATCCTCGAGCCCGACATCGCCCTCCTCCGGGCCGTGCTCGAGCGCGTCGACCACTCCTCTTGGCTCGGCCGCCCCAGCGTCATCCTGGCCGACGCCACCACCGACCGCGCCGCCTTGCTCAACCGCATCGAGCCCTTCGCCTCGATCATCACCCAGGGCACCGTGCTGGTGACGCACCCACCCACGCGCCTGCTCGCCCCCGTGGCGCTGGCGAACTTCGGGCAGATGATCACCGACACGCTCGCCTACTGCCGGACCAACGTCGCGACCTCGCTGGTCAACTCCACGCGGACCATCGCCAACCTGACGATGAACCTCGCGGCGTACGTGGGCGGGGCGAACACCAACGAGCTCTTCGGGGCGGCCAAGGGATATCCCGCCGTTTGCGTCGGCGCGGGGCCGAGCCTCGCCCGCAACATCGACCTGCTGCGCGACCCCGAGGTGCGCAAGCGCGTCGTGGTGATCTCCGCGCAGACCACGCTCAAGCCGCTGCTCGACCGCGGGATCCGCCCCGACTTCGTCACCGCGCTCGACTACCACGAGATCTCCAAGCGGTTCTACGAGGGGCTGCCCGAGCTGCCCGGCGTCACGCTCGTGGCCGAGCCCAAGGCCAACTGCTCGATCCTCGACAGCTTCCCGGGGCCGATCCGCGTGACGCAGAACGCCTTCCTCGACCGCCTGCTGGGCGATTTGGCGACGCCGATCATCCAGATCCGCGCCGGCGCGACCGTCGCCCACCTCTCGTTCTACCTCGCCCAGCACCTGGGCTGCGACCCGATCATCATGATCGGTCAGGACCTGGGCTTCTCCGACGGGCTCTACTACTGCCCGGGCACGGCCATCCACCAAGTCTGGGCGCCCGAGCTCTCGCCGTTCAACACGCTGGAGATGATGGAGTGGCAGCGCATCGTGCGCCACCGCAACCACCTCCAGAAGGCCGTCGACATCCACGGCCGGCCGATGTATTCCGACGAGCAGATGGTGACGTACTTGAAGCAGTTCGAGCGCGACTTCGCGGGGGCCCCGCAGCGCGTGCTCGACGCCACCGAGGGCGGCGCGCCCAAGCAGCACACCACGCGCGTCACGCTCGCCGAGGCGCTGGAGCAACACGCGACCCGCCCCGTCCCGCCGCTGCGCACACCCGCGCGCGGGCTCGACCCGCAGCGGCTCAAGGCCACGGCCGAGCTGCTCCGCCAGCGGTTCCGCGACGTGGCCCAGATCAAGTCGCTGACGAAACAGACCAAGCCGATCCTGAGGCAGATGCTCGAGCACCAGCGCGACCCGATCCGGATGGACAAGCTCTTCCTCGAGATCGACCGGAACCGCAAGAAGGTCGAGCAGATGGGCGACGCCTTCACGCTGGTGAACGAGTTGAACACCGTGGGCACCTTCAACCGGGCCCGGGCCGACCGCGCGATCGAACACAGCGGCGCGACCGAGCAGGAGCGGCAGCAGAGCCGGATCGAGCGCGACATCGAGAACCTCAACTGGCTGGGGCAGGCCTGCGACGAGGCGATGGAGATCTTCCGCTCGGCGCTGCGCCGGCTCGACGCCAAAATTGCGGAGGGCAAGATCGCGGAGAGCAAAGCCGCGGAAGGCAAGGCCGGCACGATGCCCGGATCGGGCCGCACCGCCGACGCGGGCCGACGCGAGACGAGTCCCCACGCCGCCCCGGCCCCCGTCGCCGGCCGCTGATTCTTTCCCGGCCGGGTCCGACCACCAACCCAGCCGATTCACCCCGCCGGACTCCCCATGCCGCGTGCGATCGCCATCCTGCCCACCGACCTCGACCGCGGCCCGCTCGGCCTGCCCTCGCGGCTGGCGCACGTCGTCGCCGGGCGCACCGTCCTCGCCCACGCCGTGGCCCGCCTCGCCCGTGTCGGCAACATCGACGCGATCTACCTCGTCCATCCCGCCGGGCAGGACCCGCTCCCGCTTCTGGGTGACTTGAAGTCGCCGCACAAGATCCACGCGCTGGCCATTCCCGAGGGAAGCGCGGTCGATGAACACGCCGCCTCGCGCCGCGTCGCCCGCCGCTGGGCCCCGCACGCCTGGCGCGGCGGGCTCGGCGGCTCCACATGCTTCGACGAGCTCCTCCCCGCGGCCCCGCTGCAGCAGGCCATGGCCCACGCCCATGTCGACTCGGCCTTGGTCGTCGGAGCCGACTGGATGCTGCTCGACCCTGACCTCTGCCAACGCGTCCTCGCCCTCCAGCTTGAGCACGCCGAGGCGCTGCAGCTCACCTTTTCGCAGGCCCCGCCCGGGCTCTGCGGTGTGGCCGTGGGCGAGAAGTTCGTGCGCCAGCTCGTCGACAGCCCCGGCGGGACGATCGGGCAGGTGCTCGCCTATCTGCCCAGCCGGCCCCAGGCCGACCCGATCGGGCGCGACGTCTGCCTGCAGGTCGACGGGGCCGTGCGCTCCTGCGCCCGCCGGTTCGTCTACGACGCGCCGCGGGCGATGGCGATGATCGACGCGCTGGCGGAGCGCTTTGGCGATGCGATCAACGAGGCCGACGCCTCCGCGCTTGTCGCCGCCGTCACGGATCTGGAGCGCAGCCGCCCCGCGGGCTGGGGCGCGCTCCCGCGCGCCATCACCCTCGAACTCACGCCCCGTCGCTCCGTCAACGGGCCGATCACTCCGCAGCACCATGTCGCAATCGACCGCCCCGACCTCGACGTCGACCTCGCCCGGCGGATCGTCGGCCAACTCGGCGCTGACGCCGACACCACGCTCACCCTCGGCGGCCTCGGCGATGCGCTGCTCCATCCGCACTGGCCCGAGATCGTCGAGGCGGCCCGTGCCGCGGGCGTCGCCTCCATCGCCGTCGAGACCGATCTGCTCGTCGAGCCCGATGCGCTGGCCCGGCTGCTCGATCTCTCGGTCGACCTGGTCTCGATCCGGCTCAACGCCGACCGGGCCGCGACGTATGAGAAGGTCATGGGCGTCGACGGTTTTTCGAAGGTCATCGCCAACCTGCAGGCGCTCTACGGCCAGCGCGGCGAGCGCTGGGAGCGCGGGCGGGCTTTGGGGATCGACGGCCTCCCGCCGGGCCTCCCTTGGCTCATGCCGCGGATGGTCAAGACCGCCGACACGCTGCCCGACATGGAGACCTTCTTCGACAAGTGGACGCACCTGATGGGCCTCGCGGTGATCGAGCCGGCGACCAGTGGCTGCGGGCTGATGCCCGACCAAAGCCCCGTCGCGATGGCCCCGCCGCGGAGGACGCCTTGCCGGCAGTTGGGCGAGCGCATGACGATCCACTCCGATGGGCGGGTCGCGCGTTGCGACCAGGATTGGCTCGGGCGCGCCGCCGCGGGCGACGCGCGGACGACGCCGCTCGCGGAGATCTGGCAATCGATGAACGAGCTGCGCTCGGCCCACCGCGAGGGCCGGTGGGAATCGCTCCCCCTCTGCGGAGGCTGCCGCGAATGGCATCGCCCGTGAATCGACCCTGAATTGTTAGCCGGACGCGCCAGCGACGGATGTTAGTTCTTTGAATCCCGCGGAAATCGATCGAACCTCGGCGAAAACGAAAACGAAGATGAAACCAGAATCCAAAACCAAACCTCCGTCGCTGGCGCGTCCGGCTAACAAGACCAACTGACAAAACAATCAATCCCCTCCACCGGGAACCCACCATGAAGCCACCCACCCAGCCCACGCCGTCCAACGCCCCGCGCACGCCCATCGTCCTCGCGGTCGTCATCGCCCGCGCCGGGAGCAAGGGGCTCGTCGGCAAGAACATGCGCCCCCTCGGCGGCCGGCCGCTGGTCGCCTGGACGCTCGACCACGCCAAGGCGGCCAAGTCCGTCACCGCGGTCGTGCTCAGCACCGATGGGGATGAGATCCTCGACGTGGGGCGTTCGATGGGCGTCCACTGCTACAAGCGCCCGCCCGAGCGCGCCACCGACACCGCGACCATCGACGACGGCGCCCGCCACGGCGTGGAGTGCTGGGAGGCCGAGACGGGCAAGACCTGCGACGCCGTCGCCATCCTCTACGCCAACGTCCCGCTCCGCCCCGTCGACCTGACCGACCGCGCGGTCGCCAAGCTCCTCGAGACCGGCGGGCACAGCGTCCAGACCGTCTACCCCGTGGGCAAGATGCACCCGCTCTGGATGCGCAAGCTCGTCGGGCCCGGGAGCGACCAGCTCGAGAATTACCAGCCGAACGAGATCTACCGCAGGCAGGATTTGCCGCCCGTCTTCATGCTCAACTCGGGCGTGCTCGCGGTCACCCGCGCGAGCCTCTTCGCCGTCGACCCCGCCCACCCGCACGCCTTCCTGGGGACGGATCGCCGGGCGATCGTCACGGGGGCGGAGGAGGTCGTCGACATCGACGATGAGCTCGACCTGATGATCGCGCAGGCGATGGTGGACCGGGCGAAGGGCAACCTTGCGAAGGCCAAGGCCGCGGAGTCCGCGCCGACTTCACGTCGCGAGCGCGGCAAGCGGCAGCGCCCGCAGGCCGAGCCGAAGACGAATTGACGCGGCCAATCAGTCTTCTGCGCAACGAACCCAACCAGTGCGTGTGTCGCAAGAGGCTCTTCTCTGGTGCCACATGTCATCGTACTCGTGACATGTGCCGGTGAACGGACGGCCCAGGGCCTTGCGGAAGCTTCGGCGCTCCATGTCGAGAAGCCAGTGATTTATGGGGTCTCGACGCCCCTTGTCGAATTGGGGTCAAACGTCTTTCCAAGACACATGTCACGAGTACGATGACATGTGGCACCAGACAGCGACGAAGGCATCCGCATGTCCCCCCGCCGCACCATCGCCGTCGTCACCGGCACACGGGCCGAGTTCGGCCTGCTTGAGCCGGTCCTGCGCGCGATCCAGTCGCACCGCTCGCTCCGCTTGCGCACGATCGTCGCCGGGGCCCACCTGACGCAAGGCACTTGGCGCGACGTCGCCGCCGCGGGCTTCGCCATCGACGCCAAGGCGCCGATGCAGCGGGCGGGCGAAGTGGGGCGGTCCGCCGACGTCGCGGCCCTCGCCCGCGGAGTCGCCTCGATCGGCAAGGCGCTCGACCGCCTCCGGCCCGATGTGGTCATCGTGTTGGGCGACCGCATCGAGGCCTTCGCCGCCGCGAGCGCCGCCGCGGTGGGCGGTTTCATGCTCGCCCACATCCACGGCGGGGACCGGGCGGAGGGCGTCGCCGACGAGGCGATGCGACATGCCATCAGCAAGCTGGCCCATCTCCACTTCGCCGCCACGGCCATGAGCCGGGACCGGCTGGTCCGCATGGGCGAGCGGGCCGACCGCGTCTTCAACGTCGGTTCGCCCGCGATCGACGCGATGGGCGAGACCGAGCCCTTGTCCGACGTCGCGCTCGAAGGGCTCGGGCTCGAGGCCCTGCGCCCGTATGTCGTGGTGATGCAGCACCCCGTCGGGGCCCGCGACGCCCAGGAGAAGACGTGGCTGCTGCAGACGCTCGCGGGCGTCGACGCGGCGAAGCTGCAGCGGGTGGTGATGGCGCCCAACGCCGACCCGGGCTCGCACGGAATCTGGGCGGGCATGAAGAAGGCCCGCGTCGAGCCCGTGCGCCATTTGCCGCGCGGCCTGTTCCTGGGTTTGCTCGCCCGGGCGGCGGCGCTGGTGGGCAATTCCAGCGCGGGTTTGATCGAGGCCGCGGCGGTCCGTCCCGGCGGACTGCCGGTGGTCAACATCGGCCCGCGCCAGGGCGGACGCGAGCGCCCGCGGAACGTGATCGACTGCGCGTACGGCGAAGCCACTGTCGCGAAGGCGCTCCGCCGCGCCCTAGCTCGCGGCCGCCACCCGATCCGCGGCTTCAGTCATCCGTATGGCGACGGCCGGACCGGCCCGCGCATCGCGGCGCTGCTCGCGACGATCGATCTCGCGAAGGTGTCGCTCGGGAAACAGAACTCCTACTGACATCCCTGAAAACCCAGGCACCGCAGTGCCTGGGCTTTGGGGTTCCGCTCGTTGACGCCCCCGCGGCGCAGGCTATTCTCCGGGTTCGCGACGGTCCATCCCCACGCGCGACCCCGGAATCCTCCCATGCCCCACGCCTCCGACTCCGCCCCCCTCGTCGGCCTGCACCTCGACTTGAAGGGCGTCATGTTCAAGGACGCCTACATCCCCCAACTGCTGGAGGATCTCGCGGGGCAGGGCGTGAACTGCGTGCTCGTCGAGTACGAGGACGTCTTCCCCTTCGACGCGAAGCGCGGCGTCGACGTGGCGTACGACCCCTCGGTCACCTGGTCGAAGGCGACGCTCGCGAAGTTCCTCCACGAGGCCGACCGGCGCGGCATCGAGGTCATCCCTCTGCAGCAGTGCCTGGGCCACCTCGAATACATCTACCGCTGGCGGCGGTACCGCAAGATGGCGCTCGACGTGAAGTACCCCAGCACGGTCGACGTCGAGAACCCCAAGGCCAACGCGCTGATCCTCGAGATGCTCGAGCAGGTCATCGAGGCCCATCCCAACAGCAAGTACGTCCACCTCGGCATGGACGAGGCCCACGCGCTGGTCGTGCACGCCAAGGCGAAGAAGCGCGACGTCGTCGAGGTCTTCCTCAACCACCTCGAGAAGCTCTGCGCCGTCTGCGAGAGCTACGGCAAGAAGCCGATGATCTGGAGCGACATGCTCGAGGACCACCTCTCGCCCCACTCGCTCAAGCTCTTCGGCGCGTTCAAGGACCGCATCGTCCTCTGCCCGTGGGACTACGGCTCGACGGGCACGCGCCTGGGCTCGGGACGCGTCTCGGGTTGGCGCGTCAGCAAGGAGTGGCTCAACGAGGCCGACAACCCCGACGCGCCGAGCATCGGCGCGGGCAACACCTTCATCGAGGAGATGCCGCTTCCCGTCCGCAGGCTGGTGGGCAAGAACCTCAACGGGCGCTGGTTCACCCCGATGTTCCAGGCCGACATGTGGTCGTCGCTGGGCTTTGAGGTCGTCGGCGCGTCGGCGGTGCGCTGCAGCTCGAACCTGGCGGTGCTGCCGTTCTTCAACAAGCTGCGCGAGAACATCCGCGCCTGGGGACGCGCGGTGAAGCGCACGCGCATCCTCGGGCAGATCGGCACGTCCTGGGCCCGCGGGACGACGTGGTGCCCGCCCGGCTACAACATCGACCTGACCTGGCCCTTGGTGGGCGACATGGCCCGCTCGATGGGCGTGCTGCCCAAGCCCTTCTTCCCGGGCGTCGCGCCTTCGACGGTCGACCGCATCGTCAAGACGCTGGGGCGCAGCCGGGCCGACTGGCGGCTGGAGGGGCCGATCGCCGACGAGATGGAGGCCCTCGCGCCCAAGGTGACGGAGCACCGCCACGAGTGGGAGAGCCTGATGCTCATGGCCCGCGCGCTCAAGCTGCAGCGGCAGGCGGAGTACAACGTCCTCGAGGTCGACTTCTTCCACGCCAACGTCCGCCCGGTGGAGAGCGAATGGCAGCGCCGGATCGCGGAGCAGAAGCAGACACTGAAGGAGATCGCGGCGCTGCGGTCACGGATCCGCGCCCACTTCGGCAAGCGCTACCACGGCGACGCCTTCGAGGAATGGGTCCACGACCTCTTCGACCTGCACGAGACGCGGATCAAGGAGAGCCAGAAGATCTGCAGGAAGAAGTTGGCGATCGCCAAGCGGATCTACGCCAAGAAGTGAGGGACGCGCCTCGGCGCTCAACCCTCCGCCGCCTCGTTCCTCCTCGCCCATAGGATCCGCGCCGCGTAGACGGCGTTGTCGCTCCCGTACTTCTGTGGGATCGTGTAATCGAACGGGTTCGGGCCGTTGGTCTGCATCCACTCGCTCACCGTCACCCACGTCTCCCACGGGCTCACCCGCGTCACCGCGAAGTTGCCCAGCCGGGCCCCGCGCTGGGGGATGAGCACGCGCTCCGTCGCGCGGATGACGCAGAGCCGGTCGGGGTCGACCCGCGCCATCACCAGCGGGGCCCTGTGCCGGAAGACGTGGTCGTTGTCGAGCCCGCGCCGGGTGTAGACGAGGTAAAGCCCGTCGCTGTGCGTCACCCAGTGCTGCTGGGTGTTGTAGTTGCCCAGCTCCGTGCCGTCGTCGAAGGTCCATGGCCGGGGCTCCTCGAAGTGGAGCCCGTCGGTTCCGCGGGTGACGTAGCCGCGGACGTCGTTGCGCAGCGTCATGAAAAACCGCCCGCCCCAGCGGGCCAGCGATGGCTCGGCGAACCCGCGCGGGACCGGGCAGACGAGTTCCTGCCCCAGCTCGACGAAGCTCAGCGTTTCCCCGTCGAACTTGCATCGCGCCACCGCGGCCTTGTATCGATGGCCCGCGCCGGGCCCGCCCTCCTCGGGCGACATGTAATAGATCGGCAGCAGCACCGTCCCGTCGGGCAGGTCGACGCGCTGGGCTGAGCCGGCCCCCGCGCTGAAGAACCGCGGCTCGTCGGGCATCGCGAGCGTCCGCCAAGGCTGCCACGTCCTGCTCGCCGGCTCGTAGACGCTGTAGGCCGTCTCGCGCGGGCGCGGGTCGGGCGCCAAATGCTCGCCGACGTAGCGCGCGACGTGCCCGGTCGTGAGCAGCTTGCCCGTCGCGGCGTGCCACTTGGGCGTCGCGTCGCAGATCACCGCCTCGACGCCGTTGGCCTCCTGCCGCCGGCCGAGCGTCTCGTGCTTCGTTGGGCCCGACCACGTCGCCCCCAGGTCGTCGGTGCGCATCTCGTGCAAGGCGTAGAAGACGTCGCTCGACTTGAGGAGGAGCTTCTGCATCGTGAGCACGACGCTGGGGCCGTGGGGCGAAGCGCCAGGAACTCCCGTCGGGATGGTGCCCGCACGGCATTGCACCCAGCAGGTCTTCCCGTCGAAGCCGGTGGTGAGCGTGTCGAGGCGCAGGCCGTATTCCGCGGGACCATTGAATCTCTCGGGCATCGTCAATTCCTCGTGCACACCGACAAACGTTGAATCCTCAATCGCGTCAAGGGTGGGCGACTTCAGCCGCCCACCCGCCCAAGCCACCTATCGACCACGCCGATCACCGCAGGCGCGTCATCGAGCATCGCCCAGTGTCCCGCGTTCGGGACGACGCAAACCTCGAAGTCGCGCACGCGGTCCATCCCGACATGCCGCCGCCACGCGTCAACGTCTTCCACGGGCGGCATGGGCTGTCCGAGGTCGCCCACGAAAATCAAAATCGGCAGGCCCAGCTCCGCCACCCACGCTCGCGCGTCGTGTTGCGACTTCTGGCTCTCCCAAAAACTCTCGGCGAACCGCGGGCGTGCCGCAAGCCACGCCTTGTCCTCCGCCATCCGCCGTTCCCACCCGGCTCGCAGCGCCTCGGGCATGCGCGCCGCGCGGAACCCCTGGGGCGAGACCACCTCGTTGTGGATCTTGAGCGAGACGAACCCCTCGATCATCACCAGCCCGCGCACGTGCTTGGGCCGCTGCCGGGCGACGTGCAGGGCCAGCATCGCGCCCATGCTGTGCCCGACCAGGATGCAATCGCCGACGCCGGCCGCGTCGAGCATCTGGTCGACGATCGGCGGGAGATCGCGCACGAAGTCGAACGGCTCGTCGGGCCAAAGCGTCGGCTCGCGTCCCGGGGGCTCGAGCCCGACGAGTCGGCCGCGCTTCGCGAGGGCCGCGCCCAACGGGCCGACGTCGAGGCTGGAGCAGCCGTTGCCGGGCAGGAAGACGAAGGTCGTTGCGTCGCGCGTGGGCGGGGCCGATTCCCACCAGTGGACGCACTTGCCCGCGCCGAGGTCGAGTTCGTGGGCGCGCAGGCCCAACGAGGCGAGCCCCGCGGCTTCGATGCGTCGATTCCACCACGATGCGTCCATGGCCGACATCCTATCGGGCCGCACGTCCGCCGCGTGCGACGTCCTTCGCCGCTTTATGATGACGTTCGCTTCATGTGCCGTCGCTGCCGACTTCACTCACCGGGCCTCACTTCATGGACCGCACGAAACACCTGGCCGAGCGCGACCTCGCCCTCGCCTCCGCCCACGCGGCGATGAGCACCGCCGCGCCGCGCGTGGCCGCAGACCCGCGTCGGCCCGCTTATCACTTCCTCCCGCCCGCGCACTGGATGAACGACCCCAACGGCACGGTCTACCACGACGGCTGGCATCACCTCTTCTACCAGCAACATCCCTACTCCGACCGCTGGGACGCGATGCACTGGGGCCACGCCCGCAGCCGCGACTTGGTCCACTGGGAGCACTTGCCCATCGCCCTCTGGCCCAGCAAGTCGCTCGGCGAGGACCACTGCTTCTCCGGCTGCGCGGTGGTCGACGACGCGGGCCGGCCGATGGCCTTCTACACCTCCATCTCCGGGGGCCGTGGGCCCGAGCAGTGGCTGGCCGTGGGCGACAAGGACCTCATCGCATGGGAGAAGCACGCCGCCAGCCCGGTCCTCACGCTCGCCTCCCACGGCAGCCTCGCCATCGATGACTGGCGCGACCCCTGCGTTTTCCGCGAAGCCGGCACGTGGTACATGGTCGTCGGTGGCCACGTCCACGGCGAAACCGGCTGCGTCTTCCTCTACCGCTCGCTCGACCTCGTGCGCTGGGAGTTCGACGGCATCCCCTTCCGCGGCACGCAGGGCAATTGGGAATGCCCCAACCTCTTCCGCCTGGGCGACAAGTGGGTGCTCATCGTCTCGCCCCACAATTCGCCTTATTACTGGGTCGGCGACCTCGACCTGGCCGCTTGCCGGTTCACGCCCGTCGCGGAGGGCTCGGTCGACGTCGGCAATTTCTATGCCCCGACGACGCTGCTCGACGGGCAAGGGCGGCGGATCATGATCGGCTGGATCAACGGCTGTCCGCTGCTGCCCGAGGGCGCGCCCTCGCCGGGCTGGGCCGGGTGCATGAGCCTGCCGCGCGTGCTCTCGCTCGACGCGACGAACCATTTGGTGCAGACGCCCGTGCCGGAGCTGGTCTCGCTGCGTGGCGAGAAACAGTCTCTCGCGCCGCGCACGCTTGCGGCGGGCGCGATGGTGCGGCTCGACGGGCTCGCGGGGCAACTCGTCGAGTTGGAGATCGACATTGAGCTGAGCGCTCCCGACGCCGCTGCGGGCCTGCGGCTCCTCGCCCACTCGGACGGCTCGGCCGGGCTCGACCTGACATTCCGCGCCGGCTCACTCGAGCTCGCCGGCAAGACGACGCCCGCCTACGACCCCGCCCCGCGGCTTCGCCGAACGCTGCGCGTCTTCATCGACCATTCCGTCGTCGAGGTCTACGCCGAGGGCTTTCCGTGCATCACCCGCATCGCGCCCGACGTCACCGCGGATGATCGCTCGCTCTTCCTCCGCGCCGACGGGCAGGCCCGCGTCCATCGCCTTGACGCGTGGGCGTTGCGCCCGGCGTGAGTCTGCGCGAAACCGTTGCTCATCCCCGTGCCACACCGCAGCCGTAGGCTGCTGTGTGCCGGTCAACCAGAGGCGTCGGCACTTGCGGGCTTCCATCCTCTTCAACATGCGCTGAGTCTTTCGTCAAACCGCAGCGCCTCCGTTCATCCGCACATAGCAGCCTTCGGCTGCGATGTGGAACGCTTGAAGCCTGCACTCAAGCCCACGGATCGCGACGGTACGCCGTCGCGTTCCGTGGGGTTTCCGGGGGTGTTGGATGTCCTTGACGGCCAGGAAAATCCCTGTTTCAAACGGCCGATGTCGTGGCCCGAAGGCCCAACCCCACCGAACCCGACGGCGTACCGTCGGGATCAGTGGGCTTGTTTCAATTCTTCGGCGCGCCCATGCGGCACACCCAGCCACGCCCTCGCCCGCCTTATGATGTGGCTCCGTCCACCGCCTCTCTCCGGAGCGATCCGCCATGCCTGCCCCCAGCACCGCCCAGCCGCGCCTCACCGACGCCCAGCTCGCCGCCTACCAGCGCGACGGCTATCTCGCCGTCGAGAACCTCCTCTCCGCCGCCGAGGTCGACGCGCTGGGCTCGCGCCTCCGCGAATACACCCACGGCGGGCGCGACACCAAGGGCCTCGCCATCCAGGTCGAGCCCCGCGTGCAGCGCGGCGAGCTCAAGGTCGACCACCCCGGCGACGGCATCCGCAAGATCGACCACCTCATCGAGAACGACGACCTCTTCCGCAAGCTCGGCACGCACCCCAACATCGTCGGCGTCGTCGAGCAGATCCTCGGGCCCGACCTGGCCATGTTCCGCAACGCCCTGCTCCTCAAGCCCCCCGGCGTCGGCTCGCCCAAGGGCATGCACCAGGATTCGCCCTACTGGCCCATCGAGCCCATGTCGCTCTGCTCCTGCTGGTTCGCCATCGACGACGCCACGCCCGAGAACGGCTGCATGGGCGTCATCCCCGGCTGGCACACCAAGGGCGCGCTGCCGCACAAGCACGTCACCGACGACTTCGTCATCGAGGAGTCGGCCTACCGCTTCGACGACATGGTCCTCGCCCCTCTCAAGGCCGGGGGCGGGCTCTTCTTCCACTCGCTCCTGCCGCACTACACCGCGCCCAACCGCTCGGCCCGCTGGCGCCGCGCGATCGCGCTCTCGTACATGTCCTCCCGCTCGAAGTTCACCGGGACGACCGAGGGGCCCGAGTTCCTCACCATCAAGGGGCGCAGGTTCCCCGGGTGTGTGCGGTGATCGCGGCTGCTCTCCCGCGGCATCACCTCCGCATCACACCGCGCTCCGCCCCTGATAGATCAGTGGATGCACGATCCCGATCGCCGCGATCTCGGCGTGGAGCGCCTCGGGCAGCGGGCCCGCGGCGATCGACGCGGCGTTGAGCTCCACCTCCCCGACGTTGCTGCAGCCGACCACGATCGAGTGCTGCCTGTTTTCGCCCAGCAGCCAGCGGATCGACAGCTCGGCCATGCTCATCCCCGAGCGCGCGTGGATGGCGAGATAGGCCTCGTAGGCCCGCATGAAAACGGCGTCGCTCCACGCCGGCGGCTGGGCCCGCCACGTCGTCTCCGGACGGGCGAGCCAGCCCTTCATCAGGGCCGCCCCCAGCACCACGCCCGTCCCCTGCTCTTGGGTCACGGGGAATAGGAACTGGGCCGCGTTGCGGTAGATCGGGTTGAACTGGTGCGCGGTCATCACCGCGTCGAGCCGGAGTTCGCGGACGAGCTCCGCCTGCAGCCTCGCGTTCTTGGCGGTGAGCCCGACGAACCGGGCCTTGCCCGATCGCCTCGCGCTCTCGAGGAATTCGACGACCGGCGCGCCGGCGAAGTCGTACGCCTCGCCGTCGCGCATCGTCTCGCCCGTGTGGTCCAGCCCGCCCTTGGGCCCCTCGTCGGTGTCGATCCACCACTTGCGGTAGTCGCCTTCGTGGACCTGGATGATGTCGACGTGGTCGACGCCCAGGCGCTGGAGCGAGCCCTCGAATTGCTCCATCAACGCCGTGGCAGAGCGGTGCCCGCGCGGGTCGGGCGTGTAGCCGACCTTCGTCGCGAGGACGACCCGCTCCCGCCGCCCGCGCAGCGCCTCGCCGAGCATCGATTCGTCGCGCCCCTTCCCGTAGTCGGCCGCGGTGTCGAAGTAGTTGACGCCCAGGTCGACCGCCCGCGCCACCGCGCGGTTGACGCCCTCCTGCCCGGCGTCGGCCATGAAGCAGGTGCCGAACCCCATCTCGCCCACGCGCAGCCCGGTCTTTCCCAGCAGGCGAGTCCTCACGGCTTCTCCAGCTCGAAGTCGCGGTCGGCCGAGTCGTAGGCCACGATCATGTCGGCGTCCTCGCGCCCGACGCTCGTCGCGCCGTGGAACGCGCCGCGCGGGATCGTCAGCGTGTCGCCCGCCTTGAGCCTGACCGACGCGTCGCCGACCGTGTGGACCAGCTCGCCCGCCATGAGGTAGAGCACCTCCTCGCAGCGGTTGTGCCGGTGCCGGGGGTTGTTCATGCCCGCTTTGATCGTGACCCGCCCCAGCGTCAGCCCCTGCGCGTTGCCCTGCGCCTTGCCCGCCAGCCAGAGGAGCTGCCCCCAGTCCTGGCCCTTGGGCTGCGCCGCAGCCGCGGGAAGATGAACATGCTCAGCCATGTCGGTGGAACCTTTTGTTTGCCCCGGTGTCGAACCCCGCGCCACATCGACGCACGGCGCGGGCAGTCATTTTGATCGGCGAATCCGGTTGGAACAAACGGGCGGGCCGTTTGTGGCGCTCTTGCAGGCCTTGGGGAATTTCATCGACGCGTCATTTCCCCGTCGGATGTCCCGCTTCCTTCAAGTCCGCCTCTACGGCTGGTCGTCCATCTCCATCTCGTCATCAAGGTCGCCGTGCACGATTCGCTTGGGGGTCTGCCGATCGCAAAGCAGGCTCCAATCCGACCCATCGCCGTCCGCGTCGCTGAAATAGAGCAGGCTTCCCTCGACGAGCCCGGCTCGCCCGGCCTCGATCGTCTCCAGCCGCAGATCGTCGGTGTCGCCCGCGCGGATCTCCAGTTGTCCCACGGCCGCGGCGCGGCGGATAAAGTCGACGATCCGTGGGCGATGCGCCGGCCAGTTGGCCACCCAGAGATCCACCTGCGCCAGCGACTCCGCGCGAGGCGGCTTGTCGACCCCGCAGACGACGCATTTCACCTCGTGGCCATCGAGCGCGACGCGCTTGTGCCATCCGCGGCTCTGGTCGTATTCGTAGAGCCCGAGCTTCTGCCGCTGTGATTCGGACATCCGCGCCGCGGGACTGATGAAGCGGAACCAGACGCTGCCGCCGTAGGCCCGGGCCTGGTCGATCCCAATCTCGCCGCGACGGTCGGGCACCAGCCGTCGGCTCTTCAGAAACGAGGCGTGGAACTCCTTGATCGCATGGCCGACCAACATCAGGCCCAGGAGCGCGACCACCAACAACACCATGAGGACCAGCTTGATCAGTGGCCCGACGACGTGCAGCAGCACGTAGCTCAGAGTCCCCGGTACGGGGTTCGGGACGGCGAACGCCAGCCAGCAGTAGCCGGCGAAAGGAAGCCCGCCCCCGAGAAAGAGGCCGGCGCCCCAAAGGAAAAGCGTTGCTGCGACTCTGCGCCGGGTCGACGGCTTCACGACTTTTTTTGGCGGCGGCTTCGCGAGATGCCTCAGGTCCTCCTGCGCGTCGGCCGGCACGCGGAAGGTCATCGGGCCATGGGGCATCTCGATCTGCACCGTGCCCTTGTCTTCGAGATCGCGCAGGTCCGCCGCGAACCGGAAGGACCGGCGCGCCGCCATGAAGGCGGTCTGGCGATCGGGGTCATGGATCGTGACCTCGTTCGTGGTCCACTCGAGGTTCCACTCGCCGCCGGGCGCGGTCAGGGCTTTCAGGCGATGCACGGGCATGAGGGGAATCCCCGAGGTGGAAGTCGGCCCGCGGCGGCGCGGGGACGTCGATGTGGGACCAGGTGCGGCCCAGACTAAGTCTTGACGCCGTGTCTCCGCAACACCTCGTCGACCCGCTCGTTCCCCGTCGGATACCCCGCCTCCTTCAGGGCCGCCCCCGCCTCGATCAGCAGCTCGATGGCGCGCAGTTGCTCGCCCCGCGGCTCGTGGATCGCCGACCAGACCGTGCAGCCCAGCACCGTTCCGCCGTACATGTTGCGCGTCTCCAGCGGGGCCTTGTGCTCGATGAGCAGGCGGACGGTCGCGAGCTGGCCGCGGTTGGCGGCCCAGTGGAAGGCCGTCATCCCCGTGCCGTCGCCCGCGGCGGGGTCGACGCCGGCCACGATCAATGCCTCGGCGACGGCCCGCTTCCCGAGAAAGCAGGCGCAGGTCAGCGCCTCGTTGAGCGCCTCGGGCTCGCCCGCGAAGAGGCCCGCGGCATGCCAGGCGAGGATCGCGCAACGGCGGGGATCGTCGGGCGAGGCGGAGGTGAAGAGCGGCTCAAGCCGGGAGAAGTCGCCGCGCTCGAGGCCTTGCACGGCGTCGCGGAACTGGGCGGCGGAGTCGGCGCTGTCGGATGTCGCGGACATCGTGGGTCTCTCCGGAAACTGAGGCGGCCAACGTTGCCGTCTTGTCGGTCGGACTCGCCCGCCATGGATGCTATCCTCCACCCGCGGCATCGCTCATCCTATCCCATCGAACACGTCGGCCACGGGTACGATGTCGTCGGCCGCGCGGCGGGAAGACTTCATGTCGGAACCGAACAAGAAAACGATGCGACGTCCGGAAGCGCATCCGGATGATCACGCCGCGCGACAGCCCTGGCGGCACCCGGCCGCGATGCCGCTGGCGGTCTTCCTCATCGCCCTGGCCCTGCGCGCGGTCTACCTCTCCGAGATGCGAGGCCACCCGCTCTTCGAGTTCCTCGTCGGCGACGGCGACGCGTACGACCAGTGGGCCCGCCGGATCGCCGGCGGCGCGTGGCGGGGCGACGAGGTCTTCTACCAGGCGCCGCTCTATCCCTACTTCCTCGCCGTCGTCTATTCCATCGCGGGCAAGAGCCTCATGGCCGCCCGCGTCGCGCAGTCGATCCTCGGGGCCGCGGCGTGCGGGCTGTTGGCGGCCGGCGGGCGGCGATTCCTCTCGCCCGGCGTCGGTCTCGTCGCGGGGCTCGCGCTGGCCGTCTATCCCACCGCGGTCTTCTCCGACGGGCTCATCCAGAAGTCCGCGCTCGACAACTTCTTCACCTGCCTGCTCATCTTCCTGCTCTCGCGCACGGTCATCGCCTGCGCCGGCGCCGATGCCGCGCTTACGCCCGCGCCCGCCAAGGCCGACGCGCCCTCGCCCGCCCGCGCGACGCCGCATCCCGCCCTCTGGCTGGCGGTCGGCGCCGTCGCCGGCTGCCTCGCCCTCACCCGCGAGAACGCGCTGGCGCTCGTCCCGGTCCTCCTCCTCGCGGGTTGGCTCGGCGGAAAGCCGCTCGGCGGGGACCTGCTCGGCGCGGGCCGACTCGTCGAAGCCCGCTCCGCCCGCGCCTCCCTCGCCCGCGTCGGCCTCCTCGCGCTCGGCCTGCTCCTCACCCTCGGCCCCGTCGCCGCCCGCAACAAAAGCGTCGACGGCCAATGGCATCTCACCACCTCGCAGTTCGGCCCGAACTTCTACATCGGCAACAACCCCGACTCCGTCGGTTCCTACATGCCCCTCCGCCCCGGGCACGGCACGGCCGCGTTCGAGCGCAGCGACGCGGTCGAACTCGCCGAGGCCGCCCTCGGGCGGAAGCTCACCGCGGGTGAAGTCTCCGGCCACTGGTTCGAGCAATCGCTCAAGTTCATCCGCGCCGAGCCGACGCGCTGGCTCACGCTCATGGGCCGCAAGGCCCTGCTGCTGGCCAACCGCATCGAACTGGTCGACACCGACAGCCAGACGATCTACGCGCAGGGCTCGATGCTGCTGACGTTCCTGGACCAGGTCATGGGCTTCGGCCTGCTGCTGTCGCTCGCGGCCGTCGGCGCCGTGATCCACTGGCGCGCGTGGCCCAGGCTCTGGCCGCTGGGCGCGATCGCCGCGGCCTATGCCGGCAGCGTCGTGCTGTTCTATGTCGTCGCGCGCTACCGCTTCCCGCTGGTCCCGCTGCTGGCGCTCTTCGCCGCCGCGGGGTTGGTCGACGGCCTGCGCCTGCTGCAGACGCGCGGCCTGCGCCCGCTGCTCGGCCCGCTCCTCGTGGGCGCTGCCGCGCTCGGGCTGGCCTGCGTCCCCGTGGTCTCCGCGGAGGAGGAGCTGGCCAACGGTGAATACAACTTGGGCAAGCTCCTGCTCGACCGCAAGCGCGATCCGCAGGCGGCGATCCCGCACCTGCTCGCGGCCGTCCAAGGATCGCCGGCCTTCGCCGAGGCGCGCGACGCCGTGGGCGTGGCCCTGACCCGCACGAACCATCCCCTTGAGGCGATCCCCTTCTTCATGAAGGCCATCGAGCTCAACGGCGACTACATCCAGGCCCGGTTCCACCTCGCGCTCGCGCTGCAGGCCGTGGGCGACACCGCGCCGGCGATCGCCCAGCTCGAGGCCGTGCTGAAGGCCAACCCCAATGACGCCGCGGCCCACCTCAACCTCGGCTCCATGCTCGCCGGCGCCCGCCGCTTCCCCGAGGCCATCGAGCATTACCGGACGGCCCTGCGCCTCGAGCCCGACACCGAAGACGCGTTGAACAACCTGGGCATCGCCTTGGCGTCGATCGGGCAGATGGAGCCCGCGCGGGCGGAGTTCGAGCACGCGCTGAGGATCAACCCCGACAACCCCGAGACGTTCTGCAACTACGGCATCGTGCTGCTCCGCCTCGGCCGGGCCGCCGACGCGGCCAAGGCCTTGGAGCGGGCGCAGCGGTTCCGCCCCGAGGACCCGTTGATCCGCCAGAATCTCGACAAGGCCCGCGCAGCCGCGGGCTTGTGACCGCTGCCCCCGTTGCCGACGGATCGACTGCTAGCAATTCCGGACGATCATCCTGCAGCCCAGCCCTGAGCACCAATGACTTGACCGCCGCGGCTCCGCTGCGAGGTCTGCCGCGCCCGACGGGTTACGCTATGCGGAGTGGACGGCGAATTCGCTGGCCAACGGCGGAATGGGGAATGTCGGGCAGCTCGACCCCAGCCACACCACGCCCGACGCTCTGCGTGTTCCATCCTTGCCTTTGCACCTGACGGCGATCAAACATGTCCAAGCTTCCCGAATGGGCGACGCGTCACCGTGAAACCATGCCGGCCTCCGCCGCGCCGCGGGTTGCAGGGTTCGACATGGCTGAGCGCGTCGCCCGGCACGACATGCGCTGGACCGTCGCCGAATCGCTCTCCGGCCAATGGTTCGGAGGCGCGCCCCTGGGCAACGGCGATTTCGGCGCGATGATCTCCGGCCCGCCCGACAACCTCACGTTCCTGCTCGGCAAGAACGACCTCTGGATCCGCTCCGACGAACCCAGCACGCTGCCGGGCACGCGCTATCGGGAGCTGCTCGACATCTACCGCCGACAGGATCGTGAGGCGTTCAAGCGCCACATGCCGAGCGACCCGAACTGGATGGACCGGTTCATGCCCTCGACGCTCACGCAGGCCGCGACGCTCCGCCTGCACATCGCGGACGCCGGCAACCTGCGCAAGCTCGAAAGCTCGCTTTCGCTTTACGACGCCACATGGCGCATGCGGTTCGAGGTGCACGGGCTGGACATCATGTGGGCGCAGGAGCTCGACTTCGAGGCGACCGCGTTCGTCTCCGCGAAACACGAGGTGCTGGGCATCCGCATCACGCGGTCGCGGTTGCCGCTGCGGTCGATCACCTGGCGCCTTGGCCGCGAGTCGCACCGCCTGCTGCCCGCGCCGGTTCTGCGCGCCGAAGGCCCGCTCACGACGCTCGAGCAATCCATGCCGCTGGGCGACCGCTATGCCGTGGCGCTGCTGCAGGAATCGCCGGGCGCGACGGCGACGATCGCCCGCCGCTCCGTGCTGGGCGAGGTCGACGGCGAGGCCGATGGCGAAGCGGATGGCGAGGCCGAACAGACGATGACGCTCTGGCTCGCCGCGGCGACGCACCGCGATGCCGACGGCCGCGACCCCGTGGTGTTGGCCCGCGAACGCGTCGAGGCCGCCGCCCGCGCCGGGTGGGAGGCCGTGCACGAGGAGCACCGTGCGCATTGGGCCTCGTTCTGGTCACGCTCGTGGGTCGCCTGCGACGACGCCGCGCTTGAGCGCCCGTGGTACGTCTCGAACTACATCGCCGGCAGCATCCTCCGCCCCGGCAAGGTCTCTCCGGGGCTGCAGGGCATGTGGTGCAAGGAGAACCAGCCGCCGTGGAACGCCGACTTCCACGGCAACGTGAACATCCAGGCGGTCTACCAGGGCGTGATGGGCTCGAACCACATGGAGCTCATCGAGCCCTACGTGAGCCTCTACCACCACATGCTCCCGCAATGCCGCGCGGACACGCAAAATTACTTCGGCGTCGAGGGCGTGCGCTTCCCGCACGCCGGCGGGATCGACGGCCACGAGCAGACCGAGCTCAACTGGCCCCCGCTCGCGGTCTCGCTCGCGCCCAGCGCGTGGATCGCGCGCGTGCGCTGGTGGGCCTTCGAGCACACGCTCGACCGCGGGTTCCTGCGCGACGCGGCCTACCCGATCCTCGGCGGCGTCGCCGACTACCTGCTGGGTCTCCTCGAACTCGCGGGCAAGGGCCCGGACGGGCGCTTCCTGCTCGAGCCGAGCATCTGGGGCGAGTACGCCTGCACGACGCTCGAGGCCTGGGGCACGGACTCGAGCTACGACATCGCGGCGACGTGGACCGGGTTGACGCAGGCCGTCCACGCCGCCGAGGCGCTGGGCATCGACCGCGAGCGCGCGGCGCGGTGGCGCGCGGCCGTCGCGCTGCTGCCGGAGATGCCCGTCGATGCCGAGAACGTCTGGACCTATTTCCGCAGTCACCCGACCACCGCCGCAGGAAATCGGATCGACGCGGGCTCGTTCTTCTATCCCGTCTTCCCCTGCGAGATGGCCGGAAGGTTCCATGGCCCGGAGAAGTGGCGCGCCCAGGTTGAAGCGACGTGGCGACACGCCCGCGACATCAGTTGCAGGGCCTGGTGCGGCGGCACGACCGTCGCGGCTGCCGCCCGCATGGGCGACGCCGACTGGGCCTACCGCGCCGCCTCCGCGCCGCTGCCGACCAACGGCATGGGCGACGGCAAGACGCTCAACATCCTGCAGGCCGACCACGCGCCGGGCATGTCGCTCGCGTTGAACTCGATGCTCGTCATCGGCGTCGAGGGCACGCTCGTCCTCTTCCCCGCGATGCCCCGGCACATCGACATCGCGTTCCACTCGCTCCGCGCCCCAGGCGCGGTCCTCGTCAGCGCCCGCCAGCAGGCCGGCCGCATCACGCACGCCGCCCTGCAGCCCCTTCACGGCCAAACCCTCCGCCTGCTCAACCCCTTCGGCGAAACCCACGGCCCCGCCGTCGCGATTCGCGTCGTGCGCGACTCGGACAAGGCCGAGATCCTCGCCGCCCGGACCCGCCTCCACGAGCCGATCGAATGGCAGGCCGCCGCCGGCGAGGTCTACCTGCTGCAGGAGATCCGCGCGTGACGCCCCCTCGGCAGCTCTTTCCTGGAGCGCCTGGAATCACTCGAAGCCTCGATCGCCGGGAAGACCCCGCCGAGGCGCATCGCCTTCACGCAGGCGCCCGGATGCACGCCGGGCTCGCGCTCCTGCTTTTCTCCGCCTTGCCGGCCTGCCGGCTCGTGCATTTCCTGCGCACGCGGCCGAGGTGTGGGCTTTGCGACGCCTGCGGCTACGACCTCCGCGCGAGCAAGGGCGCCTGCCCCGAGTGCGGCGATGCGATCGCGGAGCAACCGGCGGACGCGGGGGTCCGCTCATGAAACATCGTTTGCAACGTCGTCCGGTGCGCGAGCGTATGAGTGACGGGAGCAACTGCGCAGGATCGGACCACGCATGGCCATGAAGATCGCCAAGCCGTCTCCCGGAGGCAAGCTCTCGTTGGTGTTCTTGGCGGTCATCGCGCTGCTGGCGATCTCGCTATGGTTCGTCACCGACGGATCAAACGCTCCACTCCGTGACGGCACCACGAGATCCAACCTCTGCCTGGGCATCGGCATCGCTCTTCAAGTCTGCTCCCTTCCCTTGTCCATGGTTGCGTATCCGTATCAGGCGATGCAAGTGCGAGACACGTTTGACGTGGTGGCTTGGTCGATCATTCTGCCTTTCAACGCGCTCCTGTGGGGCTACGGCTCGACGTGGTGCTCCAACCGCATTGGCGTCTGGACCGGCGCAAGGCCGACAGAGCGGCAAAGGCGCATCACGCAGGGGTTGTGCCCCCGCTGCGAATACGATGTGCGCGGCAGCGCGAAGGGGCAGATCTGCCCCGAATGCGGCGAGCCGATCAGCGCCTCCGCATGAGCCGAGCCGATTTGGGCACGAAAAAACCCCGTCGCCGGGGTTGTTCGCAAACGCTTTGATCCGAGGCTTTTCCGCGAAACTGGGGATAAGGGATTTGAACCCCTACTAACTGGTTCAGAGCCAAATAGGCCTAGGTGCCTTATTGGTCTGAAAATGGCGTAATACCTTGATTTATCAGAGTTTTGGCGGCATAATCAATTGACCGTGCTACCGCAAAATCGCTCAAAATTGACGAATTAGGTAGCACGGGGGTAGCACGGAACGCCATCAAGGACCCCACCTATGCCACGCATGCCTTTCCGTTTGGCGGATGAGCAGTCAAAGGGCCTCCCTAAGAGGTTTGGCTTTACGGTCGCCTCGCTTGCGGCCCTAAAGCCCCCTGTCCCCCCTCCGGGCAAGACTGAGGCAAGGGCCTACGTCTACGACACCCGCTGCCCCGGATTGGCTTGCTGCATCACGAACACGGGCTCGAAGAGCTTCTACCTCTACCGCAAGCTTGAAGGCCGCCCCGTCCGGGTGCGACTGGGGGGGATGGACATCAGCATTGAGCAGGCCCGGCAGCTGGCCGCTCAGGCCAATGGGAAGATCGCCCAAGGCGTCAACCCTCAGGAGGCGAAGGTCCAGAAAAGGGACGAGCTAACCTTGGGGGAAGTGTTCAACCGGTACATCGACGAGCACGCCAAAGTCCGCAAACGGACCTGGGAAGAGGACCAGGGAACCTTCGACCGCCACCTGGGAGGCCTAAAGGCCCGCCGGCTCAGCCAGATCACTCGGGAGAACGTCACCAGTCTCCACACCAAGATCGGCAAGGGGCCGAATGAGTACACGATCACCGGCCCCAAGGGGAAGACCTTCATGAAGAAGTACCCCAAGGGCAGCCCAGTGTCCGCCAATCGAGTCGTGGAGCTCCTGAGGGGGGTCTATGCGTGGGCGATCCGCCAAGGCATCTTCAAGGGTGAGAACCCGGCAGTGGCCATCAGCCCGTTCCCCGAGACGCAGAGGGAACGATTTCTCCAGCCGGACGAACTTCCCCGGTTC
>JAPLMQ010000053.1 GCA_026386955.1 Planctomycetota bacterium | reverse complement strand
CCTCGCGGGGGAAGCTCTCGTCGAGCACGAGTGGATGTTCTGGATGATGCATTTGGGTGAATCCTTGCGCGACCCGGTGCTGAAGTTCCGCCGAGAGAAATCCGAGGTCATCCACCTGGCCGGAATGGCGACGGATGTCCACATCGGATGCCACGACGGCATCGTCAACCTGCGTCGCGACGTCGCGACCGACTGTGCTTCGCACGAGATGCCACCCGAGTGGTGGTACGCTTTGAAATGCGTGAACGACGGGTCGCTCGAAGAGGTTTGCGTGTTCGACAAGCCGGTCTTCTATGCCTCGAGCGTCATGGCGGACCGCCTGATCGAGGGCACGCTCAGAACAAAGACCGGCGCCGCCGCCTCGTTTGCCCTCAAGCCCCCGAAAGCCCGCGGGACCCGCGGCCGGTCGCCGCTTACGCCCCATGAGATCGAGACGCGCTTCAAGCTCTTCGACAATTGGAGACGTGCCCGGACGGCAAGGATTCCGCTGAAGGACTTCGCCAAGGGCCAGACTCTCGCCGGCAAGCCGATGACGCACGACACAGTCAAACGGTGGCTGAATTGGTGTTCCAGGAACCAAGGATCCCGCCCCTGGCGCTCGGGATAAAATCGACGCGTCAAGCCCCTCTCCTTTTATCCCGAAGAATTCCCGATCACCGCGAAATAGCCTGAAACAAGGCGAATTCTTGTAATTCGCCCCGCTGGGCTTCGGGATTAACTCCCGACGAGTTTATCCCGTCACAGTTGCCCGGATTCTTCAAGTCGTCAAGCGGCGTGGTGCCGCTCGCGATTTGGAGACCCCCCCGGAAGTTCCGCCTGACTTCACCTCCCGCGCCGAGGACCGATCCACACGCCTATCATCCGCATCTTCCAAGCCCCGCACGTTCGAGGGAGCGAGGCTTGGAGATCGACTCATGGGACGACGCGGACCCGCTCCGACTCCCACATCCATCCTGCAGATGCGAGGCAGCACGCTGGTCAACCAACGCCGCCTCGCCGACGAACCCACGCCGCCGCCGGGATTGCCCCGTTGTCCCGCTTGGCTCGACGTAGACACGAAGGCTGCGTGGAAGCAGCTGGCGCCGACGCTGGGTGCGATGGGCTGCCTGACCAGGATCGACGCGAACGCCCTCGCCCGCTACTGCCGGCTGTGGGCGCGCTGGCGCAAGGCCGAGGCGTTCATCGACAAGCACGGGGAGGTCTACTCGCTCAAGGACGATGTGGGCAAGACCCGCTGCGTGCAGCAGTGGCCGCAGGTGGCCATCGCCAACAAGCTGACCCAGCAGCTAAGTCGTCTCGAGGCCGAGTTCGGCATGACGCCCTCGGCCCGCAGCCGCATCCAGATCGAGAAGCCCAAGGTGCCCAACTCCCTGGATCGGTTCCTGTTGACACGCGACCGACAAAGCAGCACCGAGTGATCAGGACGCTCACCCCTCAGAGCGCTCATTCCCCGCTTCGCAGCTTGATGAGGAGCCTAAAAACGTTTGCCACCCGGAGCGCGAGCGCGCCCGGTTCCCCGCCGCATGCCGCCTACCCGCCGGGAGGAACCGCGGGGCCCCCACATTGGCTTGCAGGCGGAATCGGTCGCCATCGCCCCGCCCGTCCCATGCCTGCTGCGCACCACGTCGACGGTCGCTATCCAATCGTGCTCGGGCCCGAGACCCTAAATGTGAGTTCCGCCAAAGGGTGTACCGTTGGAATCGCCACTCACTTCTTCGCGGCGGGCTTCTTGGCATCCTTCTTGGGCTTCTTGTTCTTCTTGTCGTTTTTCTGGCGGTTGTTGCCCTTGCCCATAGTCGAACCTCCGTATTCTCGTGCAGGTCTGCGTCTCCGCCAGCGGCTCGCACGGAGCCTGAATCCGGCGGGACACCGCCCGGTCTTCTGGCGCCCCCGCCTGATCGCCAAGGTCCGCGGGTACAACGGACGCTTCATGTCGATCATGCTCCCGCGCCGGCGTGGCGGAACGCCCACCCGCGTGGAGCGGCTCGAATCGCCGCAAAACTGCCTGGCGGCGCGCATCACCTTCGGGCAGGTCGAGGACACGCTGATCTGGGCCTACGAGCACGGGATGCTCGAGGCGGGCGACGTGCGGGCCCGCGGGCAGTGGTGCATGGTCCGCCTCAACCGCAAGAGCGGGCGGGTGACCAGCCACGCCATCGGCTCGGGCGAAAGCCTGCGCGTCGCGGGGCGGGAACTCCTTGACGGCGAGGATTGAGGCGGATTCCGCCTGGTTCCCGCGCCGGCAGGGGCGAGAGCGGGTCAGACTCCCGAAATGGGCACGGACCGCAGCGCGGCGGCGAGGTCGGCGAGGTCGAAGAGGTCGCCGAACTTCGCGGAGGTCATCCAGTAGGCGTATTCGAGGTTGCCCTCGGTCTCGGCCGACTCGGCGTTCTCGATCGCGACGCACCCGCCGCGCACGGCGAAGAGGCGGTAGCGCAGCTTCTGCATGTCGTTCATGCCGCACTCGGAGAACCAGAGGCACCAGTTCAGAGCCCAGCCGGTGTAGATCAGGCTGTGAATTCCGCGTGCGGAAAGCAGTCGGTGCAGTTCCCAGGTCTGGGAGCAGACCAGGTCGTTGTCGCGCGGCTCCAAGCCCGGGGAGAACTGGGTCTCCTCGGCGTCGGGTGAGCCGGGCGGGCGCGGGGCGGGGCGGAAGTTCCGCTTCGTCAGGGCCGCGTGCCAGTCACCCTCGGGGCATTGCGCGAGGGGCTCGAGTTGCGGCGGCGGGGGCGGGCCGACCTCGGCGGCGCAGCGCTGCCTCTGTGGGTACTCGCGGGCGTACCAGTTGCACATCGTCACGTGTACGACCTGCAGGCGGGCCTGCCGCGCGGCGGCGACCAGCGGCGGGAGCCGATGGGTGACCAGGTCCATCGTGCGCGGCACCCACTCGCGCGAGCCCAACAGGTCGGGCCGGGGGCAGTCGGGGCTCCACGCAACTTCTGGGCGGAGACCGGCGTCGGGCAGATGCATGAGGAGTATCGCGCTGCGGTCCAGGTCAAGTTCCGAGGGCGTCGTGTCCCAGCCCAGGAAGGTTCGTGCCGGCGCGCGGCCGGCGGAGAAGTCGACCGGGTAGCCGCGGTAGTAGTGGCCAGGAACGGAGAGTTTGCGGGTCATGATTCACTCCTGACGAGATGCCCGAGTTGAGGGCCAGCCGGCCGACACTCGCCGCGGGCGCGGGCTGGGGGTGAGGGTGACGCGATGAGGATCGCAGGTGACCTCCGTGCTGATTCGCCGGCAAACATCCGTGTTCCCTCGCCCATCCGGGGAGCTACCGTCGTTCGCGTGGCTGCACTACCTGGCCGCGGACTCAATACGGTAGGCGATCTTCTTCTCGCCCTTGATCGTCGCGGGCTTGTCGCCGTTTTCGAGCAGGTCGATGAGCAGGTTGCGAGCGTTCGCGCCCGGGTTCAGCCACGCATCGCTCCAAGGCGCCGGCGAAAGCCTGACGCGGCGCGGCTGGGCGAAGGTCACCTGCACGGCCCCATCGAAGCGTGCCAGCTTGACGGCGGTGACCTTGTCCGTATAGCCCTCGGCCGGCGCCTGCCAGGCCCCGGAGGCGCCCCCCACCTGCAACTTGATCTCCGTGGACGTCGCCTTCTTCTCCCCCACGGTTCGGCCCATGTAGACGGGCAACACCTCGTGCAACTCGGCGAGCGAAGCCGTGCCATCGCCAGTGATGGTGGTCTCGACACTCACGCCCTTTTCGTCAGTCTTGAAGGTGCGGGCGTATCTCAGCTTGCCTTCAAGGGGCACATCGCTGAATTGGTCGCGTGCCTTGGGCGGGTCCTTCTCGGCGGGGTCTTTCGTGATCGTCATCCCCACCAGCGGGCCGCGCACCGTGGAGGTCGAGGAGTTGTCCCTGGTCTCGACGGTCGCCTCAGGCCTGGCGTTGCGGGCGGAGGTGAAGACCTTGCCATCGACGGTGACGCCGCTGATGCAGTGACTGGGCCAGTTGCGCCAGTTGTCGAGTTTGTCGAACGACTCGTTGTAGGACATGCCGACACGCAGACCCAGGATCACCGAGCCCGTGGCGGGGGTCCAGAAGGCGGAGAGCTGCCCGCCCCCCAGGCCCAGCGGGCCGGCGAACTGGAACATTTTGTCGTCGCGGCTCTGCGCGCCGACCGGGCCGGTGTGCAGGATGGCCGCATAGCCGGGCTGCCGAGTGACGACGAAATCCTTCTCGAAAGCGCGGACGAAGTTCTCGCCGCGCAGCATCGGCAGCTTCAGCAGTGACGGGTTGGCCTTCTCAAGCTGTTCACGGTGGGCCCTGGCGCCCTTGGGATAGTGCTCGTAGCCGGGGTTGACGCTGGCGGGGAAGTCGTAGCTCATCCAGATGCGCGGCTCCCACTTCATGCCCATGAGCTTCTGTTCCAGCATTTCCTGGTTGGTCAGGTAGTGCATGCCGACGGGGCGGGAGTTCTCCCCAAGATGAAAATTGAACTCAGCCACCCGCGCCGCGGCGCCGCCGACGAGTTCATCGGGCGTGAGGGACTTGACGGTGTAGGCGGCCTCGTCGGTGACGAGCGACGCCGCAAAGTCGCGGGCGCTCCCGCGCTGCAGGTCGTCCCATGCCCATTGATCGTTGGTGACGGGGCTGCCCAGGCGCGAATTGAAGTGGCTCGGGCCGGTCGCTGTCCCATCAGGCTCGGGCAGGATGAGGTGCCCGCGCAGGCGATAGGCCTTCGCCAGGTCTTCCTTCACCCACGGCCAGTCTGTCAAGAGCCCGATCCAACCGACCATCCAGTTGGCGGTCCCGCCGAACCCCGTGTCGATGCCGCCGCGTTCCACCCAGTAGCCGGCGGGGCTGAAGAACCTTGAATCGGTGAAGAGCGGGCGGGCGTGCTCTTCGACCTTCCTGGTGAACTCCGGGTCATTTACGGCACGGGCGATGTAGAGCAAGCCCACGGTGGAGTTGTAGTCGTTCTCGCACGATTCGCCCTTGATGCCCCATTTGAGCATCCGTTCGCCCATGGCCTTGAGCTCGGCCTCGTAGGCCTTCTGCACGTCGGCGCCCGCAACTTGAGCGCACGATTGTTCTGGAAGGGATTGCCGGGATAGTCCCACTGCGCCATCGACATCAGGTTCTCGGGCCAGGCGGGCGGGAGATAGACGCCGTCGGGCTTTTCGATGTGCGGAATTGTGAAGCACTCCGGCGCCGAGTTCACCGCGCAATAGCCCCGCTTGGTGCCCACCATCGGCATGTGCATCAGCGAGTAGATGTAGTTGCGGTAAAGATAGTCCGGGTCCTGCGACGAAGGCTTCACTCCCATCTGCGGCACCCCCGTCGACGGCGATCCATCGCCCGCAGGAAGGGACACACCCGGCACACCGTGCGTCATGTCCTTGGCCGTCAGCGTCACCATGAACTTGTAGAGCGTCTTCTGGTATTCGTGGTTCTGCGGCAGCCTGGGGCTGGGTTGCGCCAGCGCGGCCGGCGGCAACGCAAGCAGCACGACCACGAGGATGCCGGCAGAGAGGGCCCAATGGGTCGCGTTTCGCATGAGGATTCCCTTCCCAGGTTTGCAGATCGCCAATCGTGTCGCCAACGGAATTGACCACGTTTCGATGTCACAATGAACGACGCCGACAAATCTCCCCGCGCCCATGCTCATCGCACCAGCGGCAGCCGCATCGAGAGCAGGTTCGCCCCGCAACGGAAGTAGATGCGGTCGCCGATCACCGCGCCGCCGCCGCGGAAAATCGCCCCGCCGTATTGCTTGGCCTCATCGCCCCAGACGACGCAGAGCGTTTCGACCGTGCCATCGACGCCCGGGCGCCAGCGATAGAGCGAAGGCCAGGTCGTGCCGTAGAAGTTCCCGTCCGAAGCCAGGCCCATCGACTGCTCGCTGGCGTCCGACATCGGCGAAGGGATGAGGCGAACGACCTTGGCCTGCGCGGGATCGACGATAAAATAGGCGCCGTTGGGGCGCGTGGTGCCGTAGAGCAGGCCCTGCTGCTGGATCAGGTTGGCGATGCCCGTCTCGCCCTCAACCGGGACGATCTCCCAGGTCACGCGCCGCTCCTGGGCGTCCCACGCGAAGAGCTTCGCCTCCTTCTCGATCACCGCGGCCCCGCTCCCGGGCGTCGTGTCCGTCCCGCCGAAGACCATCCGCCCTGCGGGGTCGTCCGTGAGCGAGCAGATGCTCTGGTTGCGGATCACCACGGGGTTGTTCTCGATGCGGCGGCTGTCGATGTCGTAGCGGAAGAG
Source organism: Planctomycetota bacterium (assembly GCA_026386955.1). Classification (GTDB taxonomy): domain Bacteria; phylum Planctomycetota; class Phycisphaerae; order Phycisphaerales; family Phycisphaeraceae; genus JAPLMQ01. The sequence goes on along the minus strand of JAPLMQ010000053.1, from coordinate 576 downwards.
GCCCCCGTTGTGCTTGCCGTACTCGGCGTAGCTGCCCACCCAGACCCGGCCACGATTGTCGATGCACATCGCCCGCGGGCGGCAATGGCCTTCGCCCAGCACGCTGATGACCCGCGGGTTGTGGTGCCAGTCGTGGAAGCCCTTGCCGGGGCGCCAGGGCTGGGCGGGGTCGTAGACCAGGAAGCTGCCCTCCCCGCCGTAGGTGGCGTAGTAGAGCTTCCCGTCGCGCTGGCCGAAGGAGTAGATTTCGCCAGTCTCTGGCGCGCCCCGGCCAAGTGTGACGGTCTCGCCGGAGGCGGGGTTGTGGCGGAAGAGGTAGAGCGGCATGATCGAGCTGCCGTAGAGCACGGGGCGGCCCGTGGAGTCCGGGCCGGGGGCGATGTGGAAGATCGGCGCGCCGCGGGTCTGATAGTCGATGGGGACTTGCCGCGCGGCGTCCCCTTCGCCGATGCGAAGCATGTCGGGATCGACGTAGCTCACGGGCTCGCCGGTCGAGAGGCGCTGCGGGGCGAAGCCCGGGAAGGCGGCGGGATCGATGGTGTGCGCGGCGCCGTCGCGCAGGCGATAGACCCGCCC
>JAPLMQ010000087.1 GCA_026386955.1 Planctomycetota bacterium | reverse complement strand
CCCGCGTCGGCGTTGGGGAGGTACTTGCGGATCAGGTCGGTCTGGACCTTGAGGGCCCGCACGCCGACGGCCTGGCTGAAGAGGCTCGAATAGTAGTACGTCCCGGGGTTGGCCTTGATCCACGCGGCGCGGTCGGCCGGGGCGGGGGGGATCACGGGGATCACCACCTTCTGCCAGTCGTCGCCCGCGCCGGAGACGATCTGCGAGGGCTTGAGGCCTCGCTCCTTGGCCCAGGCGCGGAAGGAGTCGTGGGCGTCGGGCGCGGCCTAGGCGAGGCCGATCTCGTCGCCGAGGCTGACCGTGCGGATGCGGGCCGCCACGCCGTCGTCGCGGTACTTCGCCAGCCGAGCCTCGAGGTCCTTGAGCGGCATCGCGCAGACGTCGGTGTAGGCGATCGGCGGGCCGGAGGCCTCGATGTCGGTCGAGCCCTCGCTGGTGGTCAGCCCGATGTACTTGATGAACCCCTTGCGGGCCTCCTCGTAGGTGTTGTTGTCCGGCAGGGGGTTGAAGGTGTAGCCGTAGACGATGGTGCGCTTGGGCGCGCTGCCGGGCACGGGGTTTTTCTTCAGGTAGGCCATCAGGTCGAAGAGCACCTGGTCGGCCGCGCGCACGCGGCGCGACCAGCGCGTGTTGGCGTCGTACGCGAGGAAGAGCGACTCCTTCTTGGAGTCGAAGTGCGCGATCGGCTCGATCTTGCCCTTCGCGTCGCGCACGCCGACCTCGACGCGGTAATTCAGGAACTCCTCCGCGAGCGAGGTGTTCCCGCCGGCGGTGGTGTTCTCCGCGGGCGGGAGCTTGCCGATCAGGCCGGCCTTCATCGACCATTGCCCGTCGTTGAGCGAGTCGAGCAGGCTGCCGACCTCGACCCACTCCGAGCTCGCGTTGGGCAGCGCGGTGACGGTCACGGGCTCCCAATGGCGGATGTGGACCCAGTAAGGCGAGTGCTCCGTGCCGGAACTCACGACGAGTTTCGTCTCGGCTTTTCCCTTGTTTTGCAGGCGGACCCAGACGTCGCCGCCCTGCGTGAGCAGGCCGTCGAGCGGGAGATAGGCCTCGGTGGCGATGCGCTTGTTGACGTCGTCGATGTTGCGGGTGAGGACGACGCAGTCGACGTTGCGGTTGGCCGCGGGCTCGGGCTGGGCGTCGGCGACGAGCGTGATCTTCGCCCGCCCCGGCTGGAGATCGACGGCGACGTCATGCCCTTCCCACACCACGTTCTCGACCGCGCCCCAATACCAGGCGACCTCGGTCTTGAGCCCGCCCTCGCCGCGGAAGGCCCAGAGCTTGAGATTGTTCCGCGCGCCGTAGAGGCGGTCGAGGACGACCTTGCCGTTTTGCTCCACGCGCAGCTTGAACTGCGTCTCGAAGCGGTACGTCGCCTCGTAGCGCGCCAACACGGCATACTTCCCCGCGGCGGGGATCTCCACCTCGATCGACGCCTCGCTCGCCTTGGCCTGCGGCGGCGCCTGCAGGAAGGCCTTGCGCGAGAGGAAGGAGTTGGCGAAGGTCGCGGCGTAATAGTTCTCGCCCCAGTCGCGGGCCTGCCAGCCCCCGGAAATTCCAGCGGCGGCCGGTTTCGCGTCGCCGCCTTTGACCTGGAATTCCTCGGCCTCCGCGACGATGTTTCCGTCGGGCATCGCGGTCACCGGCGCGTCGCCGCGGTAGACGGGGGCCTTGGCGGCGAGCTGCTCGAATTCGCCGGCGAGGGCGGGGGCGGCGAGGCCCGCGAAGAGTGACGCGGAGAGGAGGACGGACGAAACCGCGGAGGCGATGGACCAAGCCGACGCGCGGCGATGGGTTTGATGGGTCATGGATGATCCCTTTGCGAGAGAGGAAGAGGACGGAAAACGGCCGCCGAAACGGATGGGGGCCGAACCGCACGCGGCCACTATACGCCGCGGGGTTGGAGGATGGTTCGTACGAGGTGAGGCGATGGGGCTTGTAGGGTGAGTCGGGTCCTTGCGCGAACCGTGCCACACCGCAGCCGAAGGCTGCTGTGTGCCGGTCAACCGGAGCCTCGGGTCTGCAAGAACTTCGGCCTGAGGATCTCCGGAGGACGTGAAGCAAATCCTTCGCGAGAGTCCTGCGCGAACTGTTCACTCGCACATAGCAGCCTTCGGCTGCGATGTGGCACGTCCAACGAAATCAGTCCTCGGAACAACCCTGCGCCCAACCCCACCGAACCCGACGGCGTACCGTCGGGATCAGTGGGCTTGATTGAGGCGTTCATGTGGCACCAGACAAAGGCCTTCAACCTCACGGCGACAACCGCTCGACCTTCCAACCCGCGTCGGTGCGGGTGTAGCGCAGGCGGTCGTGCAGCCGCTTGGGCCGGCCTTGCCAAAACTCGATCGCCGTCGGCGTGAGCAGGTAGCCGCCCCAGAACGGCGGGAGCGGCACGGCCTTCTTCGCGTAGCGGTGCTCGAGGGCCTTCAACTTCGCCTCGAGCACCTTGCGCCCGGGGATCACCCGGCTCTGCCGCGAGACCCACGCGCCGAGCTGGCTGCCCAGGGGGCGCGTGTGGAAATAGGCCGAGGATTCGGCCCGCGAGACGCGCTCGACGCTCCCGCTGATCCGCACCTGCCGCTCGAGCTTGTGCCAGAAGAAGACCAGGGCCGCCCGCGGGTTGGCGGCGAGCTGCCCGCCCTTGGCGCTCTCGTAGTTGGTGAAGAAGGCGAAGCCGCGCGGGTCGATGGCCTTGAGCAGCACGATGCGCGCGTCGGGCTGCCCGTCGGGCGTCGCCGTCGCGAGGGTCATCGCGTTGGGCTCTTCGACGCCCGCGGCCAGGGCCTCGTCGAACCAGAGCGCGAACTGCCGCAGCGGGTCGGGGTCGACGTCGCGCTCGAGCAGCCCGGAGCGGACGTATTCCTTGCGTAGATCGTGGAGCGACATGAAGACGATTTTACGTCCGTGGGTCCGTCGAGCAAAACCCGACGCCGGGAGGATGGACAACTGAAGTTGTCGATCCTTCGGGCATTCGATGGGCTCTCGTGCCCGAAAAAAGAGTGCGCCCCCGTAAGACCCGCACAAGTGTCCGGCGGAATCCGGACACCGGCGCGCAAGTCCTTATTTTGATTCTTCGGGATCGATTCGAGGGCTGACGCGCCACTGTTCGCGCTCCTTGGGCGTGCGGGCTTGGAGGCGGCTTATGGGCGAATTGCTGTAAGCGATGAGCGTTCCATGCATTGCGTCTTTTGGTGCCGTTTTGGCTGTTCGGGGCCGTTCCGGCCGGACGTGGTCGACGGTGCCTGTTGAGCGAAACGGGGCGACAAAATGTCCCGCTCTCGTGCCGGCGCGCGCCGCCCGCAGGTTAACCTGGCCGCGCGGGGCTCGTTCTGAGCGTTTCCGGAGGGGTGGGCGTTCCAACCCGTTTGGGAAATGGGTGGTAAATATTTTTCGAAATCGGACGGAATTTTTTCGCCGCGGGAACGCGCCGCGCGTCCGGGTCTGAGGTTCGGAGTTCCGCCTTTAGGCGGGCATTTGCTTTCGCTCGATCGTGCGCGGCGTTTCCGTTTTCCGAAGAGCCGCGTAAACGCGGAACTCCGAACCTCGGAGCTGCGTGGACGTGAGGGGTCTGTGACGGGCGGGCGTTCAAGCGAAACGGGTCGAGGTCGATGCTGAGTGGGTCCGGCCGACAAGAGGAGCGGATCGGCGTCTGACGCCGGTTCGAGCGCCTTTCGGTTTTCGTTTGCCGGCTTGAACGCCGGCCAACGCCTTCTTCGCCAACTCGTCTCCTGCGCCCGCGGCCATGCGATACCATCGGATCGCCTCCTTCGCATTCCGGGCCACGCCCTCGCCGTTCCAGAGCGAGCAGCCCAGGTTGTTTTGAGCCTTCACGTCGCCTTGGGCCGCCGCTCTCCTGTACCACTCGACGGCGGAGGCCTTGTCTGGCTTGGTCCCGATCCCATGATCAAGCATCAACGCCAGGTTGAACTGCGCCTCGGGCATCTCCCCTAGGGCGGCCCGTTTGAACCATTTCAAGGCGGCGCGGGGATTCTTGGGGCCGGCAAGCCCCTCTTGGTATCCCGCCGCCAAATTGAATTGAGCGTCGCGATGCCCGCCCTTCGCTCCCTCGGAATACCATTTCATCGCGAGCTTCGCGTTCCTCTTGACGAGCGTGCCATGCTCATAGCAGGCCCCCAAATTGAATTGGGCGGCCGAATTGCCCAATCGGGCGGATCTCTTGAGCAGCGCGACGGATTTCCTCTCGTCCCGCTTGGTCCCTATCCCATCGCGGCAGTTCAAGCTCAGATTGAAGCAGGCTCTGGAGTCGCCGGCCTTGCAGGCCCGCGACCACCAATGGTTGGCCATCTGGCCATTTTTGTGGACACCCACCCCGTCATCGTGCATTTCGCCGACGTCAAGCATCGCCGGCACACACCCCGCTTTCGCGGCGGCTGTCAGATGACGGAATCCCCGGCGCAGGTTCCGCACCTCCTTGGGGCCTTCAATATGGATGCGCCCCAGCCAGTATCGCGCCTCCGCGTTCCCGTGCGATGCCAGGTGCGACAGCAGACGGATCACGTCGTGGATCGCCTCATTGCGATTGTTGTTGGTCGACATGGAGTCGCCTTTCCGTCAAGGGTCGCCAAATAGCGTTCCCATGTTGCTCTGTCGCAAGGCGTGGGGCAAGCGATTCTCCGGAGGGCCGACGGTGGCCGCGTTGGTGGTTTTGGTGGTTCACGGCCGCACGCGCTTCTCCGGTGGGCTTCGCGAGTACGCTCAACCCACCCTACAAGAGGCTCTTCGCGTCGCTTGGCGGGGTTTGATCCTCTATAGTTGTTGTCGCGGAAATCGACGGAATTCCGCTCCCCGGATCAATCGTGATGGCCTCCTCCTCCTCCCTCGCACTCGAACTCGACATCGACGCCGTCGTGGCGGGGAAGGCGCGGCTGTCGGCCGCGCAGGCGGTCCGGCTCTACCGCGAGGCGCCGCTGCCCGACCTGGGGCGGTGGGCGACGGCCGTCGCCGAGCGCATCCACGGCAAAAACATCCGCACCTACGTCATCGACCGCAACATCAACTACACCAACGTCTGCTCGGCCAACTGCACCTTCTGCGCCTTCAAGCGCGACCTGGGCGACGCCGAGGCCTACACGCTCACGCGGGACCAACTCCACGCGAAGGTGCGCGAGCTGGTCGCCATCGGCGGGACGCAGATCCTCCTCCAAGGCGGGATGCACCCCGAGCTGCCCATCGAGTTCTACGAGACGATGCTGCGCGACTTGAGGCGCGAGTTCCCGGGCGTGCATGTGCATGGGTTCTCGCCTCCGGAGTTCGTGGAGTTCGTCGCGGTCTTCAAGCTCGAGGGGTTCCCGACGACGCCGGCGGGGGAGAGCCACACGCTGCCGCGCGAGGTTTGGCTGGCGAAGCTCGAGGCGATCATGCGCCGGCTGATCGACGCGGGGCTGGCGTCGGTGCCGGGCGGGGGCGGAGAGATCTTCGCCGAGGCGGTGCGGAGGCGGATCGGGATCGGAAAGGCCAGCGCGCGGCAGTGGCTGGACGTGATGTCGACGGCCCACCGGCTGGGGCTCTTCACCAGCGGCACGATGATGTTCGGGCACATCGAGGGCATCGCCGACCGGATCGACCACATGGCCCGGCTGCGCGAGGCGCAGGATTTGGCGATCGCGAACAACTGGCCGGGGCGGTATGTCTCGTTCATCTCCTGGCCGTTCCAGCGCGAGAACACGCCGCTGGGAAGGCTAAGGGAGTGGGAGCCGGCTGCATCTGGAGAGTTGTTTCCCGGCGATGTGTTGGCGGACTTGATCCTCGAAGGCAAGACGGAGCAGCAGGCGTTGCTCGACCCGCGGGCGGCGCTGGCGGGCAAGCGGCTGCGCATGGCGGGGGCGGTCGACTATCTGCGCTCACAGGCGGTCTCTCGGCTGTTCCTCGACAACTTCCACTCCATCGGCTCGTCATGGGTGACGATGGGGCCCAAGATCGGGCAGCTCGGGCTCTTCTACGGCGCGAGCGACATGGGCAGCGTGATGATGGAGGAGAACGTGGTCTCGGCGGCGGGGACGACCTATTGCCTGAACGAGGCGGTGCTGTGTCATTTGATCCGCGACGCGGGGTTCACGCCGGCGCAGCGGGACAATCGGTACAACGTGTTGAAGCTGCATGAGGGGGTGGGGTCGCCGGACCTGCGGGTGAAGGATTGGTCGGAGCATCGGATGAAGAGGCTGCATGTGGAGAAGGGGGAGCCCCCGGAACTCGCGAAGCACGACGAGGGCGGGGTTCATCTCACGATCGAGGGGGAGTGAGTTGTTCGACGGTTGAAGCTGGAGGCGCCGCGCGAGCGGGTCTGGGGTTCGGAGTTCCGCCTTTAGGCGGGCATTTGTTTTCTTTTGAGTCGCAAGAACGCGCGGCGGTATTCGTCAATCGAAGAGCCGCGTAAACGCGGAACTCCGAACCTCAGAGTCGCGCGATCGAGGCGATCCTGTTTACCAAATACCCGCCTAAAGGCGGAACTCCGAACCTCGGAGTCGCGAGGGCGGGGGGTTTTCGTTTTCCGAAGACCGCGTAAACGCGGAACTACGTACCCCAGAACCGCGGGACCGGGCGTGCCCGCGAGAATTGGCCCCGTTCATGGGGTCTGGCCGATAATCATCAATCGTTGGGTCCCCACGAACCGCGCTCGGAGTGCGCCATGGGCTGGCTGCTGAGGAAGAAGAGGAGCAAGCCGACCGTCCGCCGGAACGCCGGCGCGGCGATCGACCCCAAGCCGTGGAACCCCGCGCGCACGCTGGCGAACATCGAGGCCTTGGCGGCGGTGGTGCTGCTGGCGGGCATCGCGATCGGCTGGCAGTTCGCCCAAGGCAGGCTGGTCGACTACGTGCACAAGCGCGAGATGCCCCGCATCGGCGGGAAGCAGGTCGAGTTGGCCGACGCCCCGGCCTGGATGAGCCCGCGGCTGCGGACGGAAATCCAGATGAGCGTGGCGGACGTGGCGTCGGGCGATCCGCTCGACATGGACTCGCTGGAGCGCGTGGTGCAGCGGCTTTCGCGCGACCCGTGGGTCGAGCAGGTCCGCCGCGTGCAGCGGTTGCCCGAGGGGCGGCTGCGGATCTTGGCGGATTACCGCGAACCGGTCGCGACGGTGCAGACGCCCGAGGGGTTCCATCTGGTCGACCTGAAGGGCGTGCGTTTGCCCGGGGTTTATCAGGAGGAGCAGTTGGGCGCGGTGGGATTGCCGCGGATCGTGGGCGTGCGCCAGCCGCCGGGCGTGGACGGGGAGATTTGGCCGGGCGACGACGTGAAGGCGGGGCTGACGCTGATCCGTCTGCTGCACAACGAGCCGTACATGCCGCAGATCACGGCCTTTGATGTGGGGCAGCGCTACGCGCGGGACCGCATCCGCCTGGCGATCAAGACGCGACGCGGCCTGGTCTTCTGGGGCTCGCCCCCGGGGCAGGAGCTGGCGATGGAGCCCGACGCGAAGGAGAAGAAGCGCCGGCTCAACGAGATCCGCGGGACGCGCAACGCGGCGGGGGCGATCGACGCGGGCGGGCGCACCATCGAGATCGACGGCCCGGCGACCTTCTTCGTGCTCGACAGTTCGCCGCAGTCGGCGGCGCCGCAGGAGGCGGTCACGCAGACCACCGAGACGGAGAACCCGTTGCCAGAGGCGACACTTGCGCCTCAGGAGCGGGTTCAGGACCAGCCTCAGGACCGAACGGTGAACGTCGGCTACACTTGGTCTCGGTGAACGATTCATCCGATTCACAGCCGAATCCGCCCGCGCAGACGCCTGGAACTCCGGCGGGCGACGATGTCGCACGTCCTGATCCGGCTGCGTCGCGTGAGAGCGCCCCGGGCGAGACGTCGGCGGTCTATTCCGTGCCGACGGAGACGGTCGACGCGGAGGTCGACACGAGGCCCGGGCGACCGATCGAGGCCGTGCGTCCGCCGCGCGTGCCTCCACCGCGTGTGCCTTCGCGCGTTCCTGCGAGCCGACCGCCCGACAACGGCCCGGGCGGGCTGGTCCTGCTCTGGCTTCTCTGGCTGCTGGGCAACTGGGCGACGACGCTGAGCGTGGAGTCGACGGTGCCGGCGGTGCGCTGGGTGATCCTCGCGGCGGGGCTGGGGGCGATGCTGCTCTGGCCCGCGTTCCGCTTGGCGAGCGCGCTGGGGCCGCCTGCGCCTGATGCGACGCTCGACGAGCGCGTCCGCCCCGCGAGTGCCGTGCTCTTCGACTGGCTGTGTTTGATGCTGATCATGCAGATCCTCGTCTGGCCCCTGCGGCTGACGCTGACGTGGAGCCAGGTCGCGCCGTGGAGCCAGGAGCAGACGGCGTGGGTCTTGGCGGCGCTGGCGAGCTGGTCGCTGCTGACGGGGGCGATCGTGGCGGTGGGGGCTCGCTCGCGGAAGTCGAGCGTGCGCATGATGGCGATGGCGGCCTGTGCGTTGCTGTTTTTGGGCGAGCCGGCGGTGATGGCGTTGGCGAACGCCCACGCGATGCCGGCGGCGGGCTCGACCTGGCGGATGGTGGTCAGCCCGATCCAGGCGTTCTGGGAGATGACCGATTCGCCGGCGAACTGGGCCCCGAAGGTCTGGCGGCCGCAGGTGGTGAGCGTGGCGATCGTCGCGGTGGCGGCGTGGGCGCTGGTGGGGCTGACGGGGTTGTTGGGGCGGCGGCGGGCGGGGTGAGGGGAATTGCGGACCATCGGCGCGGGGTGCGAGACGATCGTGCCACACCGCAGCCGAAGGCTGCTGTGTGCCGGTCGACCGGAAGCGCACGATCCGCGAGATGCTTGAGTTTGCTGTTCACTCGCACATAGCAGCCTTCGGCTGCGATGTGGCACGGGCATGGGTCAACATCGTGCCGCGCAATCACTGGTGCAATCGCTGGACAGAGGCCGCGATGCGCCAGACAATCGGTTTGTGGAACCGGCGACCCGGCCGACCCGCGCGAAGGCGACGGGCGGGCAGCGGCGTCGAGCGATTCCCCCGGAACCCCGCGTGGGCCCCGCGACGGTGCATCGTGGCGGGCCGCGGCGAAGTGAAACAAGCGAACCCGAATCTCCAAGGAGACGGCGAATGGATTTCATCACGGCGGAGGAAAAGCAGGGCATCGAGGCCCGCGTCGAGGAGCTCAAGGCCAACCGGCCGATCCTCTCGAAGCGCATCGCCGAGGCCCGGGCCCTGGGCGATTTGAAGGAGAACGCCGACTACCACGCCGCCCGCGAGGACCAGGGGATGAACGAGGCGGAGATCCGCCGGCTGGAGGAGCGGCTCAAGAACGTGCAGGTGGCGGACCATTCGCAGGTGCCGGCCGACATCGTGTTTTTGGGCGCGATCGTGAAGCTGCGCGACAAGGCCTCGGGCAAGGAGGACCTCTACAAGCTCGTGGGCGAGGCGAGCGGGAACTTCGACGCTGACGAGATCGAGGTGACGACGACCAGCCCGATGGGCGAGTCGCTGATGAAGGCGCGGGTGGGGGACGAGATCAAGGTGGACCTGCCGCGCGGGACCAAGCGGTTTGAGGTGGTGAAGATCCTCTGAAGTAGGGTGGGTAGAGCGGTAACCCGCGAAACCCACCACGGATCACGAAAGCGTTTGGGCAGCGCGGGGGATGCGAGTCCGGATCGTCCCCGCGAGGTCGATGGTGGGTTTCGCGGGTTACCGCTCTACCCACCCTACAAATCTCAAAACCCGTACTCGCGCCAGCGGCGTTCGACGAGCGTGCGCGTCGCCTCGTCCATCGAGAGGATGCGCGGCCAATCGCGCACGGGGTGGCCGTTGACCTCCTCGCCGGGGATCTTCGCGGTGGCGTCGAAGCCGATCTTGTGGCCCGCGCCGAGTCGCGGGGCGGCGTGGTCGAGGATGTCGAGCGGGCCGTTTACGATCTCCACGTCGCGCCCGGGGTCGCAGTTGGCGCAGAGGTGGAAAAGCACGGCCTCCTGGTCGTGCACGTTCACGTCGTGGTCGACCACGATGATCACCTTGGTCCACGCCATCTGCCCCGCGCCCCAGATCGCGTGCATCACGCGGCGGGCCTGGAGCGGGTATTCCTTCCTGATCTTGATGAACGCGCAGTTGTGGAAGCAGCCGAACATCGGCAGGTGGTAGTCGACGACGTCGGGGATGAGCGTCTTGAGGAGCGGCAAAAACAGGCGCTCGGTCGCCTTGCCGAGGTAGTAGTCCTCCTGCGGGGGCAGGCCGACGATGGTGGCGGGGTAGATCGGGTCGCGGCGATGGGTGATCGCGGTGACGGTGAAGATCGGGTAGCGGTCGGGGAGGGAGTAGAAGCCGGTGTGGTCGCCGAAGGGGCCTTCGAACGCGGCTCCTTCGCCGAGCGGGAGCGGCTGCCCGTCGCGGCCGGTGGCGCGCGGGTCGTAGCCGATGGGCCCCGCCTTCTCGGAGACGAAGCCCTCGATGACGATCTCGGAGTTGGCGGGGACGTGGAGGTCGACGGTCTTGCAGGCGACCATCTCGACGCCGCCGTCGTTGAGGAACCCGGCCATGAGCCACTCGGAGACGCCGGGCGGGAGCGGGGCGGTGGCGGCGTAGGGCATGACGGAGGGGCCGCCGAGGGCGATGGCGAGGGGCATGGGCTTGCCCGCCTGCTTCCACGCGCGCCAGTGGCGGGCGCCGTCGTGGTGCATGTGCCAGTGCATGGCGGTGTGATTGCGGTCGAGGAGCTGGGCGCGGTACATGCCGATGTTGCGGCTGGGGCGCGGGCCGTCGACGCCGGCGTCGTCGGGGTGGATGGTGTGGACGCCGCCGAAGGTGATGTAGCGGCCGTCGCCGGGGCGGGGCATGTCGACGGGGTAGCCGAAGCGGCGGGGGTCGCCGTCGTCGGGCCAGCACTTGATGATGGGCAGCTCGAAGAGGTTGATCTGCTCGCCGGTCTTCACGACCTCCTGGCAGAGGCCTGAGCGCACGAGCTTGGGCGGATAGGAGGCGATCTTCGCGAGTTCGGGCAATTTCTTGAGCTTGTCGAGCAGCGTGACGGGCGGCTCAGGCTTGACGAGCTTGGCGATTTTTTCGGCGAGGGCCTCAAAGCCGCCGCCGCCCCCGCCCCCGGAAGTGAGCGGACCCGCGACGCCGAAGGCCATCTCCATGCGGTGGTAGGAGCCGTAGACGTTGATGGCGAGCGGCATCGACGCGCCTTCGACGTTCTCGAAGAGCAGCGCCTTGCCGCCGAGCCCGGCGTGGGCGGGGTCGAACTTCTTGGCCCATTCGCTGATCGTGGCCGCGGGGCTCTTGCTCACGCGGTCGGCGATCTGGGTGATCTCGAGCAAGGGCGAGACGCGGGCCTTGACCCGGTGGAGCTCCCCGGCCTTGTCGAGCGCGTCGATGAGTTCGCGGAGGGATGGATACATCGTGGGTGCGCCGAGGGCGCGTCGAGCCCGAGTGGGCTCACGCCCCCAGCTCCTTGCTGCGCTTCTCGGCCGCCTTGATGGCGTTGACGATCACCTCGGTGCTCTTGTTCCCGTCGAAGTGCTTGATCGCGGCCTCGGTCGTCCCGCCGGGGCTGGTGACCTTGCGGCGCAGCTCGGCGGCGGAGTCGCTCGATTCCGCGAGCAGCATGGCCGAGCCCAGGATCGTCTGGCGCACCAGCAGCGTGGCCTCGCGGGTGAGGCCCAGCTCCTTGGCGGCCCGCTCCATCGCCTCGGCCAGGTAGAAGACGTAGGCGGGACCCGAGCCCGAGACGGCGGTGATGGCGTCGATCTTGGCCTCGTCGACGACGACGACCTCGCCTCCCGCGCCGAAGAGCTCGAGGGTGAGGGCCTCGTCGCCGGGGCGGGCGTGGGCCCCGAGGCAGACGCCGGCCATGCCCTTGCCGACCATCAGGGGCGTGTTGGGCATGACGCGGATGACGCGCGGCGTCGCGTTCTTCGATCCACCCGCGGCGATCGCGGCCCCAAGCTTGGCGCTGCTCACGCCCGCCATGATCGAGATGACGATCTGCTCGCTCGTGGCGCTTGCCCCCAGGTCCGCGGCCGCCTGCTGCATCACCTGCGGCTTGACCGCGATGAGGATCTGCGCGGCGTTCTGGATGACGTCCTGGTTGTTGGTCGTGGTGGCGATGCCCATCTTGTTGAAGAGTTCGCGGCGGGCGTCGGTGGGGTCGGAGGCGATCATCTGCCCGGGGGCGAGCACGTTCTTGCGGATGGCGGCGGTGGCGATGGCCTCGGCCATGTTGCCGGCGCCGAGGAAGCCGAGTCGGTACTGCATGAGGAAGTCCTTCCAGAAACGGGGCGAGGCGGATGCGGGACGAATACGGGACGGGAATCCTAGACGAATCGCGGCGACGTTGAGGCTGGGGAGCCCGAGGCCCGCGGTGTCAGTGCGGCTCCGCCGGCGGCCGGTGGCTCTGCAGCCAGCGGTCGCGGCCGGCCTGGCTTTGCCGAAGGAACGCGGCGAGGTCGAGTTCGCGGTCGGTGGCGACCAGCTCGCGGAAGCGCGTGAGCGCGGCCATGTATTCGTCGATCGCGCCGACGACCTCCTCGCGGTTGGAGCGGAAGATGTCGACCCACACCTCCGGGTCGCCGCTGGCGACGCGGGTGGTGCTGGCGAAGCCGCTGGAGGCGATGTCGAGGCTGCCGGACTGCTCGGCCGCGCCGACGAGCGTGGCGGCGAGGGCGTGGGGCAGGTGGCTGATGCGGGCGACGGCGTGGTCGTGCTCGCGCGGGGCCATGCGCACGAGGCGCATGCGGAGCGTGCGCCAGAGGGCTTCGACGACGGCGAGCGCGCCGGGGTCGGCGTCGGGCATAGGGGTGAGGATGCAGGGGCGGCCGGCGCAGAGGTCGGCCCGGGCGTTGTCGGGGCCGTGGTGCTCAGAGCCCGCCATCGGATGGGCGCCGATGAAACGATTGCGGAGATGCGCGGGGAGGATGCGCAGTGCGTCGGCGCAGACCTGCTGCTTGGTCGAGCCGACGTCGGTGATGATCGGGTTTTTCGCGGAGGCGGCGGAGGAGGTTGCGACGCCCGCGAGCGTGGTGAGCAGCCCCGCGAAATGGCGGAGCGGCGTGGCGAGGATGACCAAGTCGCATTGGCCGGCGGCGGCGAGGAGGTCGGTCGTCGCCTCGTCGACGCAGCCGAGCTCGAGGGCCCGGCGGGGCGTCTCGATCCGCCGGCCGACGCCGATGCGTTTCCCGGCGAAGCCCGCGGCCTTGAGGCCCAGGCCAATGCTGCCGCCGAGCAGGCCCGTGCCCACGATCGCGATCCCGCGCAAGTCGGAAAGGTGTCTATCCACGCCGCCCATCGCGGATTAGAATAGCACGTTTCCAAGCCCGGGTTTCGGCCCGGCGCATCCGCCGCACGGGGCCCCTGAGGGCTCCTCCCATGACAGAGGTCACACACGCATGAGCACCTACACGGGCCTCTACGAGCTCGAATTCGAGCGGCCCCTGATCCAACTCGAGAAGCAGATCGCCGAACTGCAGTCGCACGCGGGCGACCAAGGCGTCGACATCGCCCCGGAGCTGCGCAACCTCCGCCAGTCGCACACGGCGATGCTCAAGAAGATATACGCCAACCTCACGGCGTGGAACACCGTCAAGGTCGCGCGCCACCCGGCCCGCCCGCAGCCGATGGACTACGTCCGCAGCTTCGTGCAGGACTTCATGGAGCTGCACGGCGACCGCGCCTTCGGCGACGACCCCGCGATCGTCACCGGGCTGGGGCGCATCGGCCCGCACAAGTGCATGATCGTCGCGTCGAACAAGGGCAAGGACACCAAGGAGCGCATCGCCTGCCATTTCGGGATGGCCCATCCCGAGGGGTACCGCAAGGCGCTCTTGAAGATGAAGATGGCCGAGAAGTTCGGCGTGCCGATCGTCACGCTGGTCGACACGCCCGGGGCCTACCCGGGGATCGGGGCCGAGGAGCGCGGGCAGGCGCAGGCGATCGCGGTGAACCTGCTCGAGATGAGCATGATCCGCGTGCCGATCGTCTCGGTGATCATCAGCGAGGGCGGCTCGGGCGGCGCGCTGGGCATCGCGGTGGCCGACCGCGTGGCGATGATGCAGTACGCTTGGTACAGCGTGATCAGCCCCGAGGGCTGCGCGGCGATCCTCTGGAAGACCGGCGAGGCGGCGAGCCAGGCGGCGGAGTCATTGAAGCTCACGGCCGACCAGAACCTTTTGTTGGGCACGGTGGACGATGTGCTGGAGGAGCCGCTGGGGGCCGCCCACCGCGACCCGGACACCGCGGCCGACCGGCTGAAGAAGTGGATCGTCGGGTCGCTCAAGGAGCTCAAGCGTTTGAAGCCCGAGGCGCTGCAGGCCAAGCGGATGGAGCGGCTAAGGAACATGGGGCAGCATGTGGAGGAGTGAGGTGGTGTTCCCATCAGACGAAGTCTGATCTGAATCAGATCAGAGCCGGGGACTGTGTCCCCGACCTTCGGGCGAAAGGCGGTACTCCGCCTCGCGCGACGTGCCGCACTCGCCGGGACGATCCAATGAAAGAACATCGCGTCTGCGCCGATGCTTTCGTGATTTCCGGGTCTTCCAAGGCATTCGCGAAGACGTGCGAGCGGAGTACCGCTTTCGCCCGAACTTCGGACACACAGTGTCCGGCTCTGATCAGGCTTCGCCTGATGAGATGAAACCATTCATCGCTTGCGAGCCCCGCGAGCAATGCGAAGGCTAACATCCGTCGCTTGCGCGTCCGGCCAACAATGCGAAGACCAGCCTCCGTCGCTTGCGCTTCCGGCTAACAAGAAGGCCGACCATGCCCATCCTGACCCACGGCTCCGACCTGAAGCTTGCCCCGATGATCCGGCCGATCGTGCGCCAGGCGGGCGGCGCGATCCGCGATGCGCTCAAGGCGCTGGGCGAGGCGGGCTTCACCTCGGTGCAGCTCGACGCCGCGCTGCCGGGCATCCGGCCTCGCGATTTGGACCGCCGGGCCCGGCATGACCTGGTCGCGATGCTCGGGCGCTCGAGCATGACCATCGCGGGGATCGACCTCTTCATCCCCCGCCGGCATTTCATCCAGGGCGAGCATCTCGACCGCGCGATCTCCGCGATGCTGGCGGCGGCGGAACTGGCGGCCGACCTGGGCAAGGTCCCGCTGAGCGTCGCGCTGCCGGTGAAGTCACTGACGGACGACACGCGCAAGACGCTGGTCGAGGCGGCCGACGGGCGCGGGATCAGGCTGGCGGTGCATGCCGAGGACCAGTTGGAGGAACTGCTCGCGTGGGTGCAGGCGGTGGACGTCTGGTCGTTGGGGGCGGCGATCGACCCCGCGGCGTTGCTCTCGCGCGGGACCGACCCGGCGGCGACGGTGCACCGGATCGGCAAGCGCCTCGCGGTGGCGCGGGTGGACGACCTGGCGATGACCAGCTCGGAGCCGGGCGTGGAGAATGATGATCCCGACGCGAAGGGGGCGGGCGTCCGCAGCTATCTCGGCGAGGGCGACTTGGACCTCGACGGCTACCGCGTCGCGGTCGACCTCGCGCCGGGACGGACGGGCCCGGTGGTGCTCGACCTGCGCGGGATCGAGAACCCGATGGCAGGCGCGGTGGCGGCGCGGGCGGCGTGGGAGCACGCGGCGTTCAGTGCGTGAGGGTCCACGTGCGATTCGTCAATTGATGTTGCGTTGATGTGAAACCGAAAACCCAGGCACGCAGTGTCTGGGCTTTGGGGTGTTGTCGCCGATTGTGCGCTCGTCAGGCCGTCGGATCGACCTTCGGCGCGGGTTCGGTTTCCGCGTCGATCTCCGCGGCCTTGTCGGATGAGGGCAGGTGGATGTCCCCCTTGAGCAGGTAGATCGAGCCCAGCAGCGAGTAGCCGAGCTGGTAGAGCCGGACCATGATCAGCATCGCGACGATCTGGTTCATGGTGACGCGCGGGGGGTCGTAGAGCATCGCCCAGCCGATGAGTTCCCAGACACCGGCGCCCTGGGGTGTGATGGGGATGATGCCCGAGAGGAAGATGACGGGCACGACGGTCATGAGCAGGCCCAGGCGGGTGTCCATGCCCAGGGCGTAGCCGGCGATCGCGGTCGAGGAGGTGATCGCCAGGTGGACGGGGAGGCTGATCAGGACGGTCGCGAGGACGGCGCCCTTGTGGTCGCGGTAGGCGACGGCGGCGGCGTCGACCTTACTGATCAGCGCCTGCGCGGGCAGGCGGCGGATGACCCAGTCGAGCCCGGTCGCCCGGCGGATCCGGCGGGAGTAATAGACCATCGCGCCCAGGCAGCCCAGGGCCATGCCGCCCCAGAGGTAGATCGCGATCTGGCGCGTGAGCGGGAGGTCGAGCATCGTCAGCGAGGCGAAGCCGCCCAGGAGGGCGAGGCCGATGAGGCCCGCGAGGCGGTCGAAGAGGACGCTCATCACCGCGTCGGTCCGGCGGTCGCTCTTCTTGGCGGCGTAGTAGGCCTTGGCGACGTCGCCGCCGGTCGAGCCGGGCATGCAGTAGTTGAAGAAGCAGCCGACCAGCGTGAGGCGGAGGGCCTGCATGAAGGTGACGTCGAGGCCGCGGGCGCGGAGGAGGATCAGCCAGCGGTAGGTCTGCAGCGGGTAGATCACGGAGATCAGCAGCAGCCCGGCGAGCAGCATGCGGTGGTTGGCGTGGCGGAGCGTGGTGATGAAGCTGGGGCGGAGGAGGAATTGCTTGGAGTCGGCCAACTCGGCGGCGGTGACGGTGACGCGCGGGTTGGTCGCCCCCGGAGCCCCCGGTGCCCCCGGCGCCCCGGGCTTCATGTCCTCGAGCGTGAGGTCGTTGGCCTGCTTGGTGGGGTTCACCTCGCCCGCGACGACGCGCAGGAGGGTGACGGCGTTGACGACGCGGCCATCGGAGAGCGTGACGCCGGGCTTGACCTCGACCTTGTCGACCCAATCCATCGACCAGGCGATGTAGCCCATGCCGGCGATGGCGAGGATGATGCGGAGGATGAGGGAGATCTTTTTGCGCATAAGACGGGCTGGGTGACTAACGCTCTATCGTACCGCCGGTTCGGGGGCGTTGCCACGGCGGAGGAATCCATCATCACAAGATCACAAGCCCACTGATCCCGACGGTAGGCCGTCGGGTTCGGTGGGGTGGGCCTCGCGCTTGACGTCCAAAGAACCCCACGGAACCCGCTGCTGCGGGATCCGTGGGCTTAAGCTGGTATAACCTCGCCCCATGAGTCCCGCCCTCCCGCCCACGCCCTGGGGTTCCGCCCCCGGGCCTTCGCCCGAGTCGCTCCGCCGCCGCGCCGCCCTGCTGCTCTGGGCGCTGGGGGGCGTGCAGGTCGTCTGCTTCGGGTGCTGCTCGTTCGTGTTGGGAGCCTTCGGGTTCCGGAGCATGGAGGAGATCCAGAAGCTGCTTCCCCCCGGCGAGGTGCTGCCGCCCGGCACGGCCGCGGCCCACCCGTTCCTGATCCCCGTGGCGGTGGGGGTGCTGCTGGTGGGGTTCTTCCCGGGCGTGGCCTACATCGTGCTGGGCTTCCCGGTGCGGGCGGGGCTGCGCGGGCCGACGATCGCCGCGCTGGCGGTCTCGGCGTCGCAGGCGGCGGTGATGGCCATGGGCGTGTTCGTCATGGTGCTCGGCTCGTTGGCCGCGGGCGACATGGGCTCGCTGGCGACGTCGGCGGCCATGGGCGGGGGCATGCTCGTCGCGCTGGGCGTCCTGGTCGTCCTGCTGGTGACCATCCTCCGCGCCCCGGGCATGGACGACGATCTTGAGACCGACCCGTGGAACGAGCCGGAGGCGTGAGGCCCGGCGACGCTTCTGCAGTTCTTGCACGGCCAAGCCGCGAGGCTTTACGCTCTCCTACAATCTTTCACGCAGCCCCTCCGGAGTCCGCCCCATGGCACGTCCCCGCATCCTCTCCGCCGTCGTCGTCGCCTCGGTCGCCGCGGCCCTCGTCTTCGTGACGGCGTCGCCCTGCCTCGCCCTCGACGACGCCCACTGGAAGAAGGCCAACGCCGCGATCGAGAAGGGCATCGCCTTCCTGCGCACCACGCAGGCCGAGGACGGGAGCTGGACGGCCAAGCCCGGGCCGGCGGTGACGGCGATGGCGCTGCGCGTGCTGCTCGACCAGCCCGACATCCGCGCGACCGACCCTGCTGCGAAGAAGGCGCTCGACTTCGTGCTCAGCAAGGCCAAGCCCGACGGCGGGATCTACGACACCATCCTCGAGAACTACAACACCGCGATCTGCCTCTCCGCCCTCGCCCGCGTGAACGACCGCCCGGGCGTCCCCCAAGTCATCAAGAAGGCCCAGGACTACCTGCGCAATCTGCAGTGGAGCGGGCAGCAGGACCCCGCGGGCAAGACCATCGACCCCAGCCATCCGTTCTACGGCGGGGCCGGCTACGGGCGCGAGGGCAGGCCCGACCTCTCCAACACCCAGCAGATGATCCAGGGCCTCTACGACTCGGGCCTCGACTGCAAGGACCCCGCCTTCCAGCGCGCGCTGGTCTTCATCACCCGCTGCCAGGGCACGAAGGCCAACAAGGAGTTCGGCGACAAGATCAAGCCCGACGGCGGCTTCATCTACTCCACCAGCCAGGGCAAGGAGAAGATCGGCATCCCCGAGACCAAGGCCGGCGAGGAGACGCTCGACATCCCCGGCAAGGGGCCCACGAGCGTCCTGCGCACCTACGGCTCGATCACCTACTCGGGCTTCAAGAGCTACCTCTACGCCAACCTCGACCGCGACGACCCGCGCGTCGTCGACGCCTACAAGTGGATCTGCACGAACTACACGCTCGAGCAGAACCCCGGCATGCCCGAGGAGGCGAAGATGCAGGGCTATTACTACTACGTGCTGACCTTCAGCCGGGCCCTCTCGATCTGGGGCTCGAGCACGATCGCCGTGCCCAGCAAGAGCAGCGACAAGCCCGAGGCGCGCGACTGGGCGAACGACCTGATCGACAAGCTCGCGGGGCTGCAGGAGAAGGACGGCTCGTGGAAGAACACGGCCGACCGCTGGATGGAGGGCGACGCGAACCTCACGACGGTCTACGCGCTGCAGGCACTGCAGAAGGCGATCCGGTGAGGGGCTGAGGAGCGCGGGGAGAGCGACAAGGTTGAGGTGCAATCGATCTTCGTCTGATCAGAGCCGGACACTGTGTGTCCGTTTCTCAGGCGCCAGGCGGTACTCCGCCGCGCGCGACGTGCCGCACGCGCGGGGGCGCCACAAATCACATCGCCGCCACATCGACAGCGCCCGCCGATGGCGGCATCGGTTTTTCGCGTCCCGAAACCTCCCGGCGAGCCGTGCGAGCGGAGCACCGCTTTCGCCCGAAAAACGGACACACAGTGTCCGGCTCTGATCAGAAACAGACTCCCTGCATCCACTTCCGCTCTGCCGACACGATTTCAACATCGCCGCGGCTCGTCACGTTCGTCTCCCCGCTTGGGCTACAATCCCGCTCCGCTTTTCCCGCCCGATCACCCGGGACACGGAACCCGGAACCGGAACCCAACCGATGCCCTTCCAGTCTGGCCGCGTGAGCTTCTGCCGTTTCCGCGTCGAGGGCGATGGGCCCAAGACCGCCGACGCCACCACCCTCGCCACCCTCGCCGAGCACTCCTTCCGCGAGAGCGAGATCGGCGCGCCCGACATCGTCGAGTCCGGCTGGATCACCGGCGAGCACCTGCTCGACACCCAGTTCAGCTACGAGAAGAACGGCTACGGGGCGGGCGGCACGATGCTGCTCTTCGCCCTGCGCATCGACACGCACTCCGTCCCCGCCGAGCTCAAGCACGCCTACAAGCGCATGAACGAGCAGGCCCTCGCGGCCGAGAACCCCTCGGGCTTCGCGAGCAAGGCCCAGAAGCGCGAGGCGGCCGACACCGCCGCGCGGCAGGTGCATGAGGACCTCGCCTCGGGGAAATACCGCCGGAGCAAATCGGTCGCGATCCTCTGGGATTTGCCCAACGGGATGCTCTACTGCGGCGCGTCGGGCAACACCGTCACCGAGGAGTTGGCCGCGAACTTCCTCAAGAGCTTCAACCTCCGGCTCGAGGCACTGAGCGCCGGCTCCGTCGCGGGGCGCATGCTGCGCGACACGGGCAAGGGGCGCGACTACGAGGACCTCCACCCCAGCGCCTTCACCAAGCCGCCCGAGGGCGGGCACGACGAGGAGGGCGAGTCCGGCGAGGAGCCGTCGGCGACGTCGCGGGCGATGCCGGTGGTGCCGTGGGTCGCCTCGTCGATCGACCTGAAGGACTTTTTGGGCAACGAATTCCTCATCTGGCTCTGGTGGGTCACCGAGACGGCCGAGGGATTGGTCGAGGCGCCGTCGGCCACGGGGCGGGGCAAGGTCGACATCGCCATCGCGTTCGACAAGACGCTCGACGCCGAGTGCGCCTGGGGGTTGCTGGGCAAGCAGTCGCTCAAGGCCGAGGGGCCCACGCGGCTGGCGGAGGCGGGGCGGGCGCTGATGAACGGGAAGTGGCCGCGCAAGGCGGGGCTGATCCTGGCCGACTCCACGGGCGGGCGGCAATGGGAGATCACGCTCCAGGGCGACCGCTGGCTGGTCTCGGGGGCGATGCTGCCCGAGGTGCCCGAGGCGCAGTCGACGCGCGAGCTCATCGAGGCCCGGCTCGACCTCACCCGCGGGCTCGCCGAGACGCTCGACGCGCTCTACGGCGTCTTCCTCAAGGCCCGCGTCTCTGGCTCCTGGGCGAGCCAGCGCACCGCCATCCGCAAGTGGATCCGCGAGCGGCAGGGCGAGGGGAAGTGATGATTTGTTAGCCGGACGCGCAAGCGACGGATGTTGGATTCGTTCGCACGCCAAACCGCACGAACAAGGCAAACCTCCGTCGCTTGCGCGTCCGGCTAACAAGACGGCGTGCGTCCCGCGCCTCAC
>JAPLMQ010000147.1 GCA_026386955.1 Planctomycetota bacterium | reverse complement strand
ACCCTAACCCCGGGTGATGCCGTGCAAACCCGCAGCGATGGTCGCCTTCCCCGGCCAATCTGAAGCGACCGCTCCTTGACGTCGAATTGGCTCTCGCTCCGGGCGCGAAATGCCTGAACCCCTCAATTGAATATTCGCAGTGTGGGCCGACATCTTGCGCCGGGTCCGAATAAATTCTTCTTTCTCTGCGTCGGGTGCAGACAAAGACTCAGGCCTCGACGGCGGACGCTGGTCACCGTCGGCGGCGACGGAGCAGGGCCAGAGCCGGCAGGCCCAGGAGGGCGATGCTGGCGGGCTCGGGGACCGTCGGGCGGAATCCGGGCATGACGACATCTTCAAATGCGGTGCCGTCGCCGGGAGAAAAAAAGCCCTGCATCACCCTCACCTCGTAACTGCCTTGGTCATCGAAGGTCTTGGCGTCGGTTCGAACGAAGAGGAAGGGGGAGTCGTAGTCGGGCTGCACCCGCTTTGTTTGAGGCCAGAAACTAACATCTCCGCCCGAGCCGCTAGACCGGAAGACGGACCCCGGGGACGGAGCCGCTCGATCTGACCACTTGGACTCCAAAGATCCGCGTGTAGAAGGACAATGTGCCATCCGTGGTTCGGACCACTTGGTCCTGCAAGGTGCCCGAAATGTCGAAGGCGAGGTTGTTGACCGAAAATGGCCGCAAGACGTCAGCCACGATCACGCCGTCCAGTTCGGGCCGAGCGGCCAAGTTCGTGCCATGCGCATGAACAAGTCCACCCGGCAAGACCACCACCGCCGACGCGCGGGCGGCGAACAGGCCGATTGCCAACGAGGCCAAGACGAGCCGCACCGATTTGAGATTCTTCAAAAGAACGCCTCTCCAGGATTCCGATTCAGCAGGAACACTCCCCTCCTGCCGACGCGGCAAGAGATCAACAGAAACATCAAATGCGGCGTTCTTGTACGCCGCGTCTTCTTACCCCCCCTCCCACAACCGAATCGGCCAGCCGCCGGCGGCGCTCAGGCTTGGCGCCCAGGCGACACGGACGCAACGGCTCGCTCATACGCGCAGCGCCAAACAGGGATTGGATAAACAGCTTCGAAGCAGTCGTAGCCGTGCTTGATCGATTCGAGGGCTTCGGGAAAGACCCTGGCCGCCTCCGTGATCAAATGGTTCACCAGGTTGGCGTGCTTGATGTCCTCCGTGGAATGAAACTCGACATACTCAAGCGAATCCTTCTTGAACCCCTTCTCCCGCAGACGCGCCTTGACCAATCCCGTGACCGTCGGCGTCAACCCCTCGAACAGGTACAGCGCTCCGACATAGGCGAACGGGTCACGTTGATGGGCAATCATCCACCACATCCCCGCAACGGCGAAAGAAGGCGGACTCATCCGTTGCGTGCGCGCGAGCTCGGCGCTTCCCCCCAGGCCGACGAAATCGCGGATCGCCATTTCGCCGTGATCGAACTCCTCGCTTTGGTGCAACAACATCGACCGCACCATGCGCGCGTCCATCGCACGCGGCATCTGGCCGATCGAGGCGATCGCGGCCTCGATCACGTGGGGTTGGTAGCCGGCGATCTCAAGGTAAATCTCCCGCATGATCGCCTGAACCAGAGCAGGCGAAGTGCCCGGATCCATCAGGACCCGCCAGAACTCCTCGGCCTGAACCCGCACGAGAAGCGATTCAATCCGGTTTTGAAGCCACGGAAGGATCTCATGCCTTGGCGCATGGTCCGCGGCTGGAGACGGCTCGGGCTGATGTGTCGCAGTTTCTGAGGCCATGGAGTCACACGCTTCCTTCTGGGCTTCGCGCTTGGGAAGTCCAACGCTGCAAGATTGGGAGGAACGGGGAACGAATCTGTTGGAGATGGTCGTGGTCGTGAAGATCAAGCTTCAACACCGTGACCGCGCCGTATTCGGAATGAACCAAGTCGTCGCGGTACAACCGATGGCCCAATCCCGTGAAAAGGGGACCAAGTGGCCATTGCAGTCGATCAGGTCGGTGGTGATGCCTCGTTCCAAGGCGATGCTGTAAATCGCCTTGGACAAACGCACTCCTAGCGTGCCCTTCCTGAATCGCTGGTGAATCATCAGCCGCGTCGTAATGGACGTTCTCTTTTGAACGTGCTCCGGCAATCTGTCGATGTGATACATCTCGTAATACTCACCAAAGCTGGTGTCACGAAGAAAATTGCATCGCAGGGTTCCGACGAGTTCATCGCCCTCCCACGCACCCAGCACATGCGATCCGTGGTCAAGGGGGTCGCAGATGCGTTTGCCTCGGTGGTCGGCATACTTTTGCGTGCGCTGCATCTCCTCGACATAAATGGCGTAGCGGAACCTGTAGACGGCCTCAAGTTCAGACGTTTCGGTGGCGAGTCGGATTTCCATGCTCATCCCAATCCCTTGGACCCTGGGTGGCCTTGGCCACTGTGATCCCGCTTCCAGTGAAGCCCAGCAATCAACAATGAAATGAGCCCCGGAACCCCAAATCAGCCCGTGGTTAAACCCCTTACCCCATTGCTGGAACTGCTCACGCAAAAGAACCGATGTCCCCTTGACTGCGGACGGCCTCCCCGGAAATGGCTAAGCGCCAAGCCGTCACCTGACTATTCGCAAAGCGGGGTCCGATCTTGCGCGGTGTTTCATCTTTTTCCGTAATTTCTTCCCGCCTACTGGCAAAACCCGCACACTTCCAGCGGACGCGGGTAAGCTTGACCACATCGATTGGCGTTCATCGGCGCGGTTGACGTAGGGCGGCTCCGAGCCGCTCGTCTCTGTGCTGGGTTGATCCGAAGTGGGCTGGGAGACGCGTTAGCCGAGCGGCCATGGGGCGAATCCTTCATCCGATTAGCGAGGCCTCGACTGCGGACGGCGCGGGCAACCTGACCGCGAGGGCGGAAGCCCCGCCGGACATCGACGGCTACGAACTGCTGGCCCGGCTGGGGGCGGGCGGGATGGGCGCCGTCTGGCGGGCGGTGCAACTGAGCACCGGGCGGACGGTGGCGCTGAAGGTCATGACCGCGTGGTCCTTCGCCTCGGACCGCACCATGCTCCGCTTCAAGCGCGAGGTGGAGTTGACCTCCCGGCTGTCGCACCCGGGCATCGCGAGGGTGTATGACAGCGGCCTGTACCACGGGCTCTGCTACTACGCCATGGAACTGGTCGACGGCGTTCCGCTCGATCAATACGCCGCCGGGCATGCGCTGCAGGACGGCCAGACGCTGGCGATCCTGCGGCAGGTCTGCGTGGCGGCGGAGCACGCGCATCAGCGCGGGGTGGTGCACCGCGACCTCAAGCCCTCGAACATCCTGGTGACCGACGACGGCCGGCCGGTCATCGTCGATTTCGGCCTGGCCAAGGCGATGGAGGGAAGCGATCCCCTGCTGTCGGTCTCGCGGGAAGGCGGCGTGGTGGGCACGCCCGCCTACATGTCGCCCGAGCAGGCCGGGGGGCAGGCCAAACTGATGGGCGCAAGCAGCGACGTCTACAGCCTGGGGGTCATCCTCTACCGGCTCTTGGTCGGCCAGTTTCCCCACGACATGGGGGGCACGCACGCGCAGGTGCTCCGGCGCATCGTCGACGAGGAGCCCACGCCGCCGCGACGAGTCCGGCCACGACTGCACCGCGACCTCGAGGCGGTCCTGCTCAAGGCCTTGGCACGAGACCCGAGCCGGCGCTACCCATCGGCCGGCGGCCTTGGCGACGACCTTGCCAGGCACCTGGAAGGCGAGCCGATCGAGGCGAGGCGGCAATCGGTGATCCACGTCGTCTCCCGGCGCTTGGTCAAGCATCGAGTCGCCCTGGCGATGGCCGGCTTGCTTCTGCTGGTGGGCGTGGCGCGACTGCCGATGACGCTGAATCTTGGGTTGACGGCGCTGGTGGCGACGGTGGTGGGTTACGCCTACGCCCGCGTCATGAGGGACCGCAACCGGGCGATCCAATCCCGTGGGGAAGCGGAGCGCCAACGAGCCCGCGTCGAGCAGGAGCTGCGCCATGTGGCGGAGGCACAGCAGGCGACGGAGCGGCAACGGAGGATGGCGGTGGAGCACGCGGGGCGCGCCGACCGCGAATCGCACCGGGCCCAGGCCGAGTCCGAAACCAGCCGGCGGGCCTTGTATTTCAACCGCATCGCCCTGGCCGAGGCCAAATCCCGGGACAACTGGGTCAATGACCCTCGTCTTCTCAACGCCTGTCCGGAGGACCTAAGGCATTGGGAGTGGCACTACCTCCGCCGGATCACCAAGCAATGGGTCCGCGAGATGAACCCCAATTCCAAGGGTGTTCGCTGCGTGGCCTTCAGCCCGGACGGCCAGCGTCTGGCCTCCGCCAGCGGCGACCAGGTCACGATCTGGTTTCCGGCAACCGGCGTGAAGCTGGTCGAGTACGTGGCCGATGGAGCCCCGGCCCTGACCTTGTCTTTCAGCCCCGATGGCAAGCTCGTCGCCTCCGGGCACAAGGATGGGTCGGTGCGCTTGTGGAACGCCGCCAAACCGAGCCCCGGCCGGCTTCTCGCAGGGCACAAGGGCCCTGTCCACGCCGTGGCCTGGTGCGATGACGGGGCCACGATCGCGTCGGCGGGTGCGGACGGCGCGGTGCGGCTCTGGAACGCCGAGAGCTTGGCCTGCCTGACGGTTCTGACCACTGGGGAGACGGAGGTTCACGGCCTCGCCGTCGCTCCCGGCTCGGCACGGATCGCCGCGGCCTGCCACGACGGAATGGTGCGGATCTGGGATCGCCGCAACGGGGAGGAGATCGCGAGGCTGGCCGGCCATCAAGCTCCGGTCCGTTGCGTGGCCTTCAGCCCCGACGGCCGCCGGCTCGCCTCGGGCAGCGGCGACTGCCGAGTCACCACGGCGGACAGTTCGCTTCGCATCTGGAACGTCGAGGCCGGTCGTGAAATCATGCTCTTGCGGGGTCACCAACGCTGCGTGAACGCGGTGGTGTTCAGCCCCGACGGACGTCAACTGGCCTCGGCCGGGTGGGAGGAGATCCTGCTCTGGGACGCCGATCGCGGCGCGGTGCAATCGGTCCTGCGGGAACACGTCCACGAGGTTTATAGCGTGGCGTTCAGCCCCGACGGAGGGCATTTGGCGTCGGGAAGCCAGGACCTCAAGATCCTCCTGTGGCCGATCGGCCACGGCCGGGACGCCGTGATCCTCCGCGGGGAATCAGGCGGCATCCGCGCCATGGCGTTGGGGCCGGATGAGGTCACCTTGGTGACTGCCGTCGACGACGGCACGCTGCAATGGTGGGACACGCACCGACAGGAGTTGGTACGGACGGTCTCCGCACATGTTGGGGCCGTGAATGCGGTGGCGTTCATCGGCGAGGGCAACCAACTGGTCAGCGGGGGCGAGGACGGGGCCGTCCGGATCTGGGACGCGCGGACCGGGGAGCCGGTGCACCGTGTGGACGGCCGGGGTGGGGCCGTGCGTTGCGTGGCCGCGAGCGATGACGGGCGTTGGCTGGCCTCTGGCCACGCCGATGGAACCGTGTGCGTCTGGGACTTGGCGGCGGACCGGTCGGAGCGGCGTTGGCGAGCGCATGCCGAGGTGGTGCATGCCATGGCTTTTCGGCCGGGCTCTCACAGCTTGGCCACCGCATCTGAAGACCACAGTGTGCGTCTGTGGGACGCCGCTACCGGAGCGCCGTTGCAGACGCTCGCCGGCCACGGCTTTGAGGTGCTTTCCCTGGCGTTCAGCAGGGACGGGCGGCAGCTCGTCTCGGGGGGCTACAAGGAGGTCTTCACCTGGGACTTGGACACGGGGCGGCCGCTACTGCAATTGGTCGGGCAAAAATACAGCATCCGCGCCGTGGCCTTCAGCCCTGACCAGCAGCGTCTGCTCTCCGTCGGCGATGATCACCAGGTCAAGGTGTGGGACGCGGCCACCGGCGCCGAAATCCTGTCGCTGCGCGGCCACACCGGCAGTGTCGTCGCCGCGCTCTTCAATCCGGCGGGGACAACCGTCCTCTCGGCGTCGCATGACGGCACGGTGCGGCTCTGGTCGGCCGTGGGGCCGGAGCGCCGGACGATCCTTGAAGCCGAATGGCAGGAGGCGTTCGAGCCGGGCCGGTGGGTCGGGGTGAAGGCAAGCATGCCCTCCGAGCCCTTCCTCGACACCCGCTGGCTGCGTTGGGAAACCGCCGGCACATCCTGGTCAGCCGACCCGGTTCTCTCACAGACAACGACGGCACCGGAGGGCCGTGTGGCGTGGCGCGGCAACCTGCGCTGCGACGGCGAGCCGCTGCCCTTGCCCCTGCCCTACTTTCGGCGGTCGGCCCAATCCGGACCCGAACGGAAAGGCGATTTTCGCCTGCCGCCCTACCGCACCCTCATCGTGCCGCGACTTGATTTCCTCCCGACGATCGACGGCCACGCGAAGCCGGAGATCATGAGCCGCCTGGCCCGCGGCCAGAGCTTGGTCAGCGGCTTGGGGGAAGGGCCTGCCCCGCATCCAACGGATTTCCATGCGGCCCTTTGTCTTGGCCGGTACCTCTATCTCTGCGTGGTTTGCCACGAGCCGGCGATGGACCGCCTGGCACTGCTGCCCCAAAAGGTCGGCGGCGAGATTTGGCGCGGCGAATGCGTCGAGGTGTTTGTGCAGGGGGCGACCAGCGGCGACTTCGACCAATACGCCCTGAGTCTGCTTGGAAGCCAATTCCACACCCGTCACGGACGCGGTGTCGGGCCTGCGCAAGGGGCCGGTCCGTGCCATGCGGCGACTCGGCTAGGCGAGGACGATTGGACGGCTGAGTTGCTTGTCGATGTTGCGTGCCCCGATCGATCTCTCGGAATCGGCGACCCGTTGCGGTTCAATTTCTTCCGATACCATGCCGTTCACAACCGGCACAGCCAATGGTCGTACACGTATGGCCAGGGAAACCGAAACTCCAGCCATTTCGGCACGCTTTGGATGGGTGCTCCCCATGGCTTTTCGGTTCCTGAAATCCCTGCCCTTCAACCCCACGCCGCGGCCAAAGAGGGCGATTCATGATTCCACCACCCACCGCGTCCCATCGCTCCAGATCGGCTGGTTTCGGATCAACCGACTGGACCGTCATCCTTCAGTGCCAAGGCGGCGATGCCGAGAAGTCCCGCGAGGCGCTTGAAAAGATCGTCCAGAGATACTGGCGACCGATCTACGTGTTCCTGCGGCAGAAACGCCTGCCACCGGAGCAGGCCCGCGACCTCGTGCAGGGCTTCATTTGCGAGGTGGTGCTGGATCGGAAGTTGATCGAGCATGCCGACCGTGCCCAAGGACGATTCCGAACATTCCTGCTGGCGGCGCTGCAGCGGTTCGCCGTGAGTGATTACCGCGCCCAGAACGCCCAGAAACGACATGCCGGGACCTGGACATTGCCACTGGAGGCCGTGGAACGGCTGGACTACTCGCTGAAAGGCGCGCCGGAAACGCCCGAAGAGGCGTTTGATCGGGTCTGGGCGGCGCAGCTCCTGGATGATGTGCTCGCAGAACTTCGCGATGGATACCAGAAAGAAGGGCGATCCAACTACTGGAGCGTCTTTGAGGCCAAAGTGGTTGATCCGATCCTCCACGGGGTGGCCCCCCCGCCCCTTGGTCGCCTTTGTGAGCAATTCGGCATCGATCAGGAGCAACGGGCCTCGAACATGATCGCCACGGCCAAGCGCCGGTTCAGGGCCATGCTCTTTCGCCGACTCCGGCCGCTGGTGAGCCAGGACGCTGATGTCGACGACGAGATCAAGGCGCTAATGCAGACTTTGTCGCGCCGCGGCGCAAGATAGACCCTCGAATTGCGAATATTGGATTGGAGGCCCGTCTGTTTCCTTGACCGCGTAAGGACACCCCGATGAACCGTGACTCAGCATGGCAGGTCGAACCCCAGCGATTGCGGCAACTTCTGGCGTTGGCGCTGGGAGGGCCCTCCGGGGCGGACCAGCCTGAAGTCTCCCATGCCGATGCGTGCCGAAACCTGCTGCTCAAAGTGCTGGAGCAGACGGCGGCGATTGGCTGGCCTGACCCGGCCCCTCAAGGTGCCGCCAATGGGAGCATTCCGATCAACGGCAATCTTCCGTGTCCGTTGAGTGAACCACACCCCACCGCGACGGGGGCTCAAGTCGTGACTTGGCGTTGCTTCCATTGATCGGGAAGCCAGGCGTCGAGTTCACTCAGCGGGGTGCTCGGCAGGTTGGCCAGCAGCTGCGTGAGGTAGAGCTGGGGATCGATGTCGTGGCGTCGGCAGGTGCTGGTGATCGAGGAGAGGACCGCCGCGGTGCGGCCGCCGCGCGGGTTTCCGACGAACAGGGAGTTCTTCCGATTGATCGCCTGGCGTTTCATCTCGCGCTCGGCCAGGTTGTTGTCGATGGCCACGGCTCCGTCGGCGGCGAAGACGCAAAGCGGCTCCCACTGGTTGAGGGCGTAGCCGATGGCCTGGGCCACGGGGTGCTTGGGCAGGAGC
>JAPLMQ010000133.1 GCA_026386955.1 Planctomycetota bacterium | reverse complement strand
GGCCGTCATCCTGGGGTCGCCGATGTCGTGGATCACCGCATCGATCAGCATCGGCTCTTGCGTCTGGCGTTCCATCGCGGGCTCCTTTGCCGATTCAGCGCCAGGTGGGGAGATTTAGTACTGGGTTATTCAGAGGTCCCGATTGACTACAGGTCAATTTGTTAGTAATTTGTACGGCATGTCCGCAGACGATTTTTCCTACCGCGACGCGATCCCCCAAGGCCCCGCCCACCGGCGCGGGGCGGGGCTCAATCCCGGCAACCGCTTCGAGTCGGTCCGGCTTCACGTCCTGGGGGAGGAGCTCGATCGGCAGTGGGTCGAGCGCGAGAACGACGACGGCTCGCTCGCGCGGGTCGAGAGGCAGGTCTTCGTCGACCGCACGCAGACCATCATCAACCAAGTCGCCAAGACGTCGGACGTGCCCTTCGATTGGACGGTCAACCCCTACCGCGGGTGCGAGCACGGGTGCATCTATTGCTTCGCCCGGCAGTACCACGAGTACCTCGGCTTCAACCTCGGGCTGGATTTCGAGACCAAGCTGATGGCCAAGCCCGAGGCGGCGAAGCTGCTCAAGCAGGAGCTGGCGTCGCCTTCGTGGAAGGCGGAGCCGATCGTGATGTCGGCCAGCACGGACATCTACCAGCCGATCGAGCACAAGATGCGGATCGCGCGGCAATGCCTGGAGGTGATGGCCGATTGCGGGCAGCCGGTGACGACGATGACCAAGAGCGCGCTGGTGCTGCGCGACGTGGACTTGTGGAAGCGCCTGGCGGAGATGAACGCGGGGCGGGTGACGATCACGCTGGTGACGCTCGACGCGGAGCTGGCGCAGAAGCTCGAGCCGAGGGCGTCGGCGCCGTCGGGACGATTGCGGGCGATCCGCGAACTCTCGGCGGCGGGCGTGCCCGTCTCGGTCAACATCGCCCCGATCATCCCGGGGCTGACCGACACGGAGCTGCCGCGGATCTTGGAGGCGGTGGCGGAGGCGGGGGCGAAGCGCGTGGCGTGGGTCCTGCTCCGGCTGCCCTACCAGATCAAGGAGCTCTTCCTGGATTGGCTGCAGCGCTCGGTGCATCCGGACCGGGCGAAGAAGGTGGAATCGCTCATCCGGCAGGCGAGCGGGGGCAAGCTCTACGACGCAGGCTATCCCCAGCGAAGGCGCGGGCGCGGGCCGATGGCGGAGCAGCTCGCGCAGGTCTTCGACGTCTTCACGCGGAAGCACGGCTTGAACCGCGACGTGCGTCCGCTCTCCGCGGCCCATTTCCGCCGGCCGGAGAGGGACGGGCAGATGAGCTTGTTTTAGGCGGGGACTTGAAATCGAGTGTCTGAACGAGCCGCGACCGGGGAGGGGCGTGTCGTGAGCGAAGCATCCAGCAACACGGGCAAACAAGCTCCGGCACCCCCGGGAATCCTAGCGCCTCCGGAACCCCCGCCGCCATCCGCCTCCCCATCCAATCCCCCGCTGAATTGGATGTTGATGGACATGAACAGCTACTTCGCCTCCGTCGAGCAGCACTTCAAGCCGGAGCTGCGCGGGCGGCGGGTCGCGGTGGTGCCGGTGGAGTCGGAGAACACCTCCGTCATCGCCGCCAGCCGGGAGGCGAAACGCTTCGGCGTGCGCACCGGCACGCGCGTGGGCGACGCCCGGCGGATGTGCCCGGAGATCGTGCTGGTGAAGGCCCGCCCGAGCCTCTACGTCGAGGTGCACCACTCGATCCTGCGCAGCGTCGACCTCTGCGTCCCCGTCCACAAGGTCTACTCGATCGACGAATGGGCGATCCAACTGCTCGGCGAGGAGCGTACGGCGGCAAAGGCGATCGAGCTGGGCGGGCGGATCAAGCAACAGCTCCTGCGCGACTTCAGCCCGTGGCTGACCTGCTCCATCGGCGTCGCCCCCTCGCGCCTGCTCGCGAAGATCGCCAGCGACCTGCAGAAGCCCGACGGCCTGACCGTGCTCGTGCCCGGCGACCTCCCGGGCCGGCTCGAGCACTTCACGCTCAAGGACCTCTGCGGGATCGGCGGCGGGATGGTCGCCCGGCTCAACGCCCACGGCATCCACAGCGTGCGCGACCTCTGGGCGATCGACCGCCGACGGTCGATCCAGGTCTGGGGCGCGGCCACCGGCGGCGACTGGTGGGACGGCTTCCACGGCCACGACCTGCCCGAGCGCCCCACCAAACGCCGGTCGATGAGCCACGCCAGCGTGCTCGACCCGCGATTCCGCAACGAGGAGGGGGCCTACGGCATCATGCTCCGCCTGCTCTGCCGGCTGGGGGTCCGCCTGCGGAGCGACCAATACCTCGCCCACCGCCTCAGCGCGTACGTGAAGAACGTCGCGGGCGGCGGATGGCACGACGAGATCGTCCTGCCCGGCGTGCAGGACACGCCCACGCTGCTCGATCATTTCCAAAGGCTCTGGCGGCGACGCCTCCCCCGCGGCGAGCGGCCGCTGCAGGTCGGCGTCGAGGTCTCGGGCCTGGAGCTGGCGGCGCAGTCGGCCCGCCCGCTCTTCGACGAGGCCGAGCGCCCGCAACGGGTCTCCGCGGCGATCGACAAGATCAACCAGCGCTGGGGGAAGGCGGCGGTCTACATCGGCGCGATCCACCGCTACCGGCACACGATGGACGACAAGATTGCCTTCGGGCGGATCCCGCCGACGGGGTGAGGGTCGCTGCAGGCCTCCATTGAATCCCGCGCATGGGTGACGCCGCCGTCGCCCGCCAGCATTGACGTGAGACAATCGTCTCATTACGATATATTCATCTATCTCAACCGGAGCGCTCCCATGCCCCTCACCCCCGAGCAGATGGACCGCACCATCGACACCGACTTCGGCCACGAGGCCAGCGACGACATCGAGGGCGTCCTCGCCACGCTCGCGCCCGACGTGACCCACGACATCGTCGGCTCGCCCACCGGGCCGACGCATGGACGCGAAAGCGCCCGCGGGTTCTACGAGCACCTCTTCGCCGACCTCACGGAGAGCAAGGTGACGCCCGTGAAGCGGCTTTATGGCCGGAATTTCCTGGTCGACGAATCGCTCTGGGAGGGTCGGGCCCCGGGCAGGCCCTTCGGCATCGAGGGGCGCGGCCGCGCCCTGGCCTTCCGCATCCTCCACGTGCTGGAGTTCACCGAGGCCGGGCAGATCCAGCGCGAGAACGTCTGGCTCGACATGGGCGCGATCCTCCGCCAACTGCAGCAGGATTGAGCGTCCATCCTTCTTCCCGCATCAGGAGCGAACAACCATGGCCGTCGAACTCATCCCCGCCCGCCCCGAGCACGTGGCCGACCTCGCCCGCATCTGCCACCTCGCCTTCAACACGCTGCACGAGCGGCACCGCGTCCCGCCCGACGTGCCCAACGAGGAGGTCGGGCGCATGATCATCGGCGCGGTCCTCAATCGCTCGGACTACGTCGGCGTGGTCGCCGTCGAGGATGGGCGCATCGTCGGGTCGAACTTCCTCCTCTTCGCCGACGAGGTCTGCGGCGTCGGGCCGATCACGGTCGACCCCAACGTGCAGTCGCGCGGCGTCGGCCGGCTGCTCATGCAGTGGGTCGTCGACGAGGCCCGCCGCCGGCGCGGGCCGCGGGCGCAGGTCCGCCTCTTCCAGGAAGCGATCAACGCCGCTTCGCTGTCGCTCTACACGCGCGTCGGGTTCCGCTGGCGCGACGCCGCGGCTCTGATGCAGCCCCGCCCCGCGGCGGGCGACGATCCCTCCATCCGCCCCCTGGCCGCAGAGGACTTGCCTCACGTCGAACGGCTCTCCGCGAAGCACTACGGCAGCTCGCGGGCCAACGACGCCGCCGCCCTGCTGAAGATGGGCGTGCCGGGCTTTCTGCGCGTCCGCGGCGGCAAGCCCGTGGGCTACCAGCTCGCCACGCTCTTTGGCCACGCCTCAGGCGAGACCAACGAGGATTTGCTGGCGCTGGCGGCGCAGACCGCGCGACAACTGCCCCCGCCGATGTCGGTGGTGATCGTGCCGATGAGCCAGGCGTCGTTGTTCAGTTCGGCGCTCGAGGCGGGCTTCCGCGTCGCGAAGGTGCTCAATTGCATGTCGCTCGAGGCCTTCACGCCGTTGCCCGGGCCGTCGCTGCCTTCGATCCAGGGCTGATCGCGCGAATCAATTCCCAACCCCGAATGCGAGCGACCCATGGCCAAACCCATTGAATCAAGACGGGCCAACCAGCGCCGGCGGACGCGCAAGGACCTGCTCGCGGCGGCGGGCCGGCTGCTCAAGGCGGGCAAGACGCCGGGGATGGACGAGGTGGCCGCGGAGGCGATGGTCTCGCGGGCGACGGCCTACCGCTATTTCCCGCGCGTCGAGGCGCTGCTGGTCGAGGCCCCGTTGGACGGCGCGGTGCCCGGCGCGGAGGAGGTCTTCAAGGACGAAACGGAGACCGACCCGGAGGTCCGCGTCGACATGGCCGAGGCCGCGCTGCACGAGATGGTCTACCGCAACGAGGCGCAGCTCCGCGTGATGCTCGCGGCGAGTCTTGAGCGCACGTCGAAGGGACCAGCGGAGGACGGGATTCCTGTGCGCCAGAACCGGCGGGCCGGGCTGATCGACGCCGCGCTGGCGCCGGCCCGCAAGCGCTTCACGCCCGCGACGTACGAGAGGCTCGCCGCGGCGCTCGCGGTCCTCTTCGGCACGGAATCGATGATCGTCTTCAGCGACGTGCTGGGCGTCGACCCGAAGACGGCGCGGAAGGTCAAGAGCTGGGCGACCCGCGCCTTGGTGCGGGCGGCGCTGGAGGAATCCAAGGCGAGGCGATGAGCGCGGCGATCCGGAGCCGCGGTTCACGCCCACGGGTCATACGTGCCGACGGACCAGATGTGCCCCTCGGGGTCGGCGCAGGTGAAGCCGCGGCCGCCGTAGTCCTCGTCCTTGATGTCGAGCAGGATCCGCCAGCCGGCTTTCTTCGCGCGGGCGTAGACCGCGTCGGCGTCGGGCACGGCTACGTAGGTCGACATCGTCGCGAACCCGCCCACCTCGTCGGGCTGCTTGAGCAGTCGGCCATACGCGGATTCCACGGCCGACCCGAGCATGACCATCCCGCCGCCGAGCCGAAGCTGCGCGTGGGCGATCGTTCCGCCCGGGCCGGGGACGACCAGTTGCTCCTCGAGGCCCAGGACGCCGCAGAGCCAGCCGACCGCGGCTTTGGCGTCGCAGTAACGCAGGCAGGGGATGACGGTGGAGGGGGTTGGCATGGAGTCCACGATAGTCCATGCGTTCGGAGATGGCGAGGATTGCCCTCGCGGCGAGGCGCTTCGGCGGGTGACGACGAATGTGATGGGTCAACAGGGGCGGCAGCGATAAAATGCCGGCATGAAAAAGGAAAAGGCCATCGAGTTGATCCGCGAGTCAGGCGTGTCGGAGCATGCGGAGTTGCTCATCAGCCTTCTCTTGCCTTCAGCCCGAGTCGTGTTGGGCGAAGAGCGAAAGGCGGGCGGGAATGGTGGATCAGTCCAGTCCCACTTCGGCGGTGTCCCGTGGTTGCCGAAAGGGTTTGCCTGGCCGCGGTGGGACCGGCGCGAATTCCTGGCGTCGGAGATCACGCGTACGGAAGCGAGGATCAAGGCAAAAGCATGGGGTACGAAGTTCGGCACGGAAAGAATAGCCTCGCTCCAAAAGGATCTGTCGTCCGCACCTCTTGCGCTTCAGTTCATCGCTCAATTGCGCCTGAGCGAACTCCACGCGGCGACGCCGCTTCCCGGTTGGCCGCGGGAAGGATCGCTCGCGTTCTTCTACGACCCGACACTGTCATCGTCGGGATTCGATCCGCTGCACCGCGGACATCGCGTGATTCATTTCTCTGAGGCGGCCGAGCTGGTCCCGACCCCGGCTCCGGTCGACCTGCCCGAGGAGGCGAACGCGCCGGAGCTGCCATGTGCGTTTGCGTTGGACTGGACCTTGCCGCACTCGATCAGGTTGGAGAATGGTCGTCTGTCGATCTGGAACTGCAAACCGCTCCGTGGATTGTTTGAGCGGTTGAGGGCGGCGACGGGTCAGGACGACAAATCGCCAGTCCATCGTTGCGCCGGCCATCCAGAGGAAGTGCAAGGTTCGATGCAGCTTGAGTGCCAACTCG
Organism: Planctomycetota bacterium; assembly: GCA_026386955.1. GTDB lineage: Bacteria > Planctomycetota > Phycisphaerae > Phycisphaerales > Phycisphaeraceae > JAPLMQ01. The sequence goes on along the minus strand of JAPLMQ010000133.1, from coordinate 12,436 downwards.
TGACCAACGGACTCTATTGCGGAGATTCACAGGGATACAAGAATCCCCGTGCCGAGGAGTTGGCGAAAGGGGCCGACGAGTGGAGGCTTCTGCTCCAAGTCGATTCGGATGATCGGTTGAATTGGATGTGGGGAGATGCAGGGCGAATCTATTTCTGGGCGCGGCAGGAGGCGATCGAGGCCAAGCGCTTCGACGAGGCGTGGGCGATCCTGCAGGGTTACTGAGGATCAGGAATCGCTGGGCTTCGTGGCGGGAGCGGTGGCGGGCTCAGTTGCCGGCGCCATCGCGGCCCCGGGGGCGGGGGCGGGCGGGACGATCAGCCTGCCGGTCGCGCGGAGCAGGTCGAGGTGGAAGACCGTGCGGTCGAAGGTCGCGCTGGCGAGGTTGAGCTCGGCGGTGAGCAACTGGTCCTGCGACGTGAGCACGTCGAGGTTAATCGCGAGCCCGAGTTCGTAGGCGGTCTTGGAGAGCTGGACCGCATCGGAGGCGGCCTTCACCTGGCTTTGCAGGCGCTCGATGCGCTGGCGGTTCGAGGTGAAGTTCTCGTAGGCGATCTCGACGTCGGTCTCCACCTGCCGGTGGGTCTGCGACTCCGAGAGCAGCGCCTGCCGCCAGCGCGACCAGGCGTTGCGGACGTCGGCGTGGATGATCCCCGCGGAGAAGATCGGGATATTGGCGACGAGGATGGCGTTCCACTTGTCGGGGCTGGCGTAGGCCTCGGGCTTCACGAAGCCGACGACGTTGAGCGAGACGGAGGGGTAGTACTGCGCGAACGCTGCGTCGACGGCGGCGCGGGCGGCGGCGACGGCGGCGCGGGTCGAGCGCAGGTCGAGGCGGTCCTGCAAGGCCTGCGCCTGCGCGGCCGCGAGATCGGGCGGGGCGTCGGGCACGGGGTAGTCGTCGATGAACGGGCCGTCGGCCTTGGGCAGGGCGATCAGGTTGGCGAGCAGGGTGCGGGCGTTGGCGACGTCGTTACGGGCGTCGACGAGCGTCGCGCCGGTCGCGTCGGCCTGGGCCCGGCTCTGCGCCACTTCGAGCGAGGTCGCCAGGCCGTGGTCGAAGCGGTCCTGGATGTCCTTGGCCCGGGCCTCCTGCAACTGCAGCGAGTTGACCAGCACGCCGACCTGCCGCTCGGAGCGGAGGACTTGGTAGTAGGTCTGGGCGACGTTGAGCAGGACGGTCTGCTGCAGGTCGAGCAGGAGGTCGCGGCGCTGGGCGATGACGGCCTCGGCGGCGCGGAGGTTGGCGCGGTCGCCGAAGCCGCGGAAGACGTTGATCGCGCCGACGACGGGGACCTGGAAGCGGTCGTCCGACTTGCTGTTGCGGATCGCGCCGCCGGCACTGGAGTCCCGGCGGAGGCTGTAGGACGGGACCATGTTGACGGTGGGCAGGAAGGCGGAGACGGCCCGGTTCTTGTTGATGAGCGATTGGACGTAGGCCTCGCCCTGCAGGCCGAGTTGCTCGTTGTTGGCGTTGGCGAGGGCAAGGGCCTGCGTGAGGGAGAGCGGCGAGCCGGGCGCGTAGGGTTGCGAGGCGGGGACGTTTTTGTTGAGCAGGTCGCGGTAGAGGGCGACCTCCTTCTTCTGGTCGACGGCGCAGCCCGCGAGCGAGAGCGCGAACAGGACGGCCGTGAGCGCGGCGGCGACACCTCGCGTCCACTGGGGAGACAATGAATCGGCGGCCGTGGGCTTCATGGGGTTCTCAAGCGTTCGGGGGTTTCGGCGAAAGGCTTCGACGAGCAATCACCGCCGGGCTTCCTCGGGCATGGCGGGTGCCTTGCTTTCGGCGATGCGGGTCGGCGCGGTGGGCGCCGTCGGGCCGACGGGCGGCGTTGCGTTGGAGAGCGCAGGCGGGGGCTTGGTCACGATCTCCACCGCGACGCCGTCGGCCAAGCGCTGGCCGGGGTTGACCACCACGTCGTCGTCGCCGCACAAGCCCTCGGCGATCTCGACCCGCGCGCCCAGGTCGCGCCCGATGTCGACGCGCTTGAAGCGGGCCTTGCCCTCCTGCACCACGGCGACCTTCATGCCGTCGGGCTCGAACATCAGGGCGCTGCTGGGCACGGTCAACAGCGGGCGCTCCTGCGAGAGCCGGAAGCGGACTTGGCCGTACATCCCCGCGATGAGGGCGTGGTCCTTGTTGTCGACGTGGATCTCGAAGCGCACGGTGCGCGTCGCGGTGTCGACCTGCCGCGTCGACCGCACGACCTTGCCGGGGAAGGTCCGTCCGGGGAAGTTGCGGACGGTCAGGTCGGCGGGCATGCCGGGCGCGACCATGGCCATGTGGGCTTGGGGCACGTTGACGAAGACGCGCAGCGGGTCGTCCTGCACGATGCGGAACATCTCGCGCCCCGCGCCGGTGTTGGCCGCGGAGAGGAGCGAGCCCTTGTCGTAGTTCCGCGCGGTGATCGTGCCGGAGAACGGCGCGGAGACCTTCTCGAAGCCCTGCAGGTCGGCGGCGCGCTTGACCAACGCCTGCGCCGCGCCGACGGAGGCCTCGGCGGCGGTCGCGGCGGCCTGGGCGACGTCGTAGGCCGCCTTCGCCTGGTCGACTGCGGCCTTGCGCTCGTCGAGCACCTGCTTGGTCACGCCGCCTGACTTGGCGTAGCTGGCGTAGCGGTCGAACGTGTCCTGCGCGAGCTGGCGGTCCGACGCGGCCTTGGTCACGCTCGCCTGCGCCTGCGCCACCGCAGCCTTGGCCTGGGCGAGCGCGGCGTTGGACTGGTTGACGTCGGCGTCGACCTCGGGGGAGTCGATCTCGGCGAGGAGGTCGCCTTCCTTCACGTGGTCGCCGATGTCGACGGTCTGGCTCTTGAGGTAGCCGTTGGCGCGGGTGAAGACGGCCGTCTCCTGCATCGCGGTGGTGTCGCCGGGGAGGAGCAGCTCGGAGGAGGCGCCCTGCGGCACGGGCTTGGCGATGTCGACCAGCGGGAGTGCGGACTTGGCGTGGGCGAGGTCCTCCTTGAGGAGCTTGTCCTGCTCCTGCCGCGGGAGCCAGCCCAGGAGGAAGAGCGCGCCGAGGAAGAGGAGGAGGACGAGCACGAGGCCGAGGATGGCGGGCGTGCGGATGCGCGGGAGCGACGCCTCGTCGGGCCCGGAGTGCTCCTCGCCGTGGGCGCGGGCGGGCGCGGGCGTGGGCGCCGGCGCGGGAGGCTGGTGGCTGGGCTGGGTCATCACTTGAGTTCCTCTTCGACCTGCGTTTGCGGGGCCTGGCCGCGCAGGGCGCTGTAGACGACGGGCACGAAAAGCAGCGTGGCGAAGGTGGCGAAGGCGAGGCCGCCGATGACGGCCCGCCCGAGCGGGGCGTTCTGCTCGCCGCCCTCGCCCAGGCCCAGCGACATGGGGAGCATGCCGATGATCATCGCGAGGGCGGTCATGACGACGGGGCGGAGGCGCGTGAGGCCGGCGGCGAGGGCGGCGTCGCGGGCGTTCATGCCCAGCTTGCGCTGGTCGTTGGCGAAGGTGATCATCAGGATGCTGTTGGCGGTGGCGACGCCGATGCTCATCGTCGCGCCCATCAAGGCGGGCACGCTGATGGTGGTGCAGGTGGCGTAGAGCATCCAGATGATGCCCACCAGCGCGCCGGGCAGGGCCATGAGGATGATCAACGGGTCGAGCCAGGACTGGAAGTTGACGACCATGAGCAGGTAGACGAGCACGATGGCGAAGATCAGCCCGTAGCCCAGGCCGATGAAGGAGGTGCGCATGCTCTCGGCCTGGCCGCGGACGGTGATGCGCGAGCCGGGGGCGAGGCTCTGGGGGTTGTTGTACTTCGCGACGATCTCGTTGACGCCCTTTGAGACGGAGCCCAGGTCGGTGCCTTGGACGCCCAAGTGGACGTCGAAGGTGGGGCTGATGTCGTAGTGGGTGGCGTTGGTGATGCTGTAGCCGCGGGAGAGCGTGGTGAGGTTGCCCAGGAGCTGGTACTGGGCGGGCCCGCCGCCGGCGGTGACGGCGCGGACGGGGCTGGTCTCGAGGTCGGAGATCGAGTCCATCTTGTATTGGGGCGTCTGGACCAGGACGTTGTAGGTCACGCCGCTGCGCGGGTCGAGCCAGAAGTTGGGGGCGGTCTGGCCCGAGGAGCTCAGCGAGATGAGCACGTCGCCGGCGATGTCGCGGGCGGTGACGCCGACCTGGCGGGCCATGGTGCGGTCGATCTCGAGGCGGATGTCGGGCGTGCGAGCCACTTGCTGGAGTCGCATGTCGACGGCGCCCGGGACGGCGGCGAGGTCGTCCTTGATCTTCAACGCCAGCGCGTAATTCTTCTCGCGGTTGTTGCCCGCGACCTGGATGTCGATCGGCGCGGGCAGACCGAAGTTGAGCACCTGGGTGACGATGTCGGGCGGCTGGAAGAAGAAGATCAGGTGCGGAAACTGCTTGGTGAGCACCTTGCGGAGTTTGCGGACGTGCTCGGGCGTGGAGGTGTGCTCGGGCGTGAGGGAGACGAGGATCTCGCCGTCGGCGGGGGAGATGGCGGTGCCGTCGCTGAGCGAGAGGTTGAGGCCGCTGTAGGGGATGCCGATGTTGTCGAGCATGGTGTCGATCTGGTCGGCGGGGATGGTGGCGCGGATCGCCTGGGCGACGGCGGCGAATTCGTGCTGGGTCTTCTCGATGCGCGTGCCGGGCGGGGCGCGGACGTGGAGGCGGATCTTGCCCGCGTCGACGGAGGGGAAGAAGTCGCGCCCGACGTAGGGCAGGAGGAAGCAGCTGCCGACCACGAGCACCGCGAACCCGCCGACGATCGCGAGGCGGTGGGCGAGGGCCCAGACCAGCACGCCGCCGTAGCCGCGGCGGAGCTTCTCGAAGCCGCGGTTGAAGATCGCATGGACGCGCCAGATCAGCTGGTAGCGCGCGATCAGGTGGAGCAGCAGCGCCGAGGCGACCAGCGCCAGCAGCAACGCGACGGCCTCGCGCGGATGGCCGACGACCCAAGCGCGGAGGACGGCCGCGTAGCCGCCCAGCCAGCCGGTCTTGAGGTCGAGCCCGTAGAGCCCGCCCACCACCACCGCGGTGACGATCGCGATGATCGACTTGCCCGCTCGCGTCGACATGAACCGCCCGGCGCGGCCCTGCTCCGCAGCCTTGCCCTCATGGGCGGCGATCGCCTTCGCGGCGTGCGGGTCGTTGGGGTCGAGTTGCCCGCCGTACATCTCCACCTCGGGGGCGAGCAGGTAGTGCACCATCGTCGGCACGAGCGTCCGGCTGAGCAGGTAGCTGGTCATCATCGCGAAGACCACCGACATCGCCAGCGGCGTGAAGAGGTACCGCGCCGCCCCGCTGATGAAGACCACCGGCACGAAGACGATGCAGATGCAGAGCGTGGAGACGAAGGCGGGCACGGCGATCTGCTGCGCGCCGTCGAGGATCGCCTGCACCAGCCGCTTGCGCTGGTGCAGGTTGCGGTGGATGTTCTCGATCTCCACCGTCGCGTCGTCGACCAGGATGCCCACCGCGAGCGCCATCCCGCCCAGCGTCATCACGTTGAGCGTCTCGCCCAGCATGTAGAGCGTGATGATCGAGACCAGGATCGAGAGCGGGATGGAGATCATGACGATGATCGTGCTCCGCCAGGAGCCCAGGAAGAGCAGGATCATCAGCCCGGTGAGCCCCGCGGCGATGAGCGCCTCCTTCACGACGCCCTCGACGGCGGCGCGGACGAAGATCGACTGGTCGAAGAGCAGGTCGATCTTCACGCCCGCGAGCTTGGGGTCGTTCTTGAGGAACTCGAGCTTGGCCCGCAGGGCGCTGATCACGTCGAGCGTCGAGGCCCCGCCCGACTTGAGCACCGAGAGCAGCACGCCCGGCTTCCCGCCGACGTGGACGACATTGGTCTGCACGGAGAATCCGTCGCGGACGTGGGCGACGTCGCGCACGTAGATGACCGTGCCGCGGACGGTCTTGAGCGGCACGTTGTTGAGGTCCGCGGGCACTGCGGGGCTGCCGTTGAAGCGGATCGCGTATTCCTGGTCCCCGATCTTGCTCGTGCCCGAGGGGAGGATGACGTTCTGGGCGTTGATGGCGTCGGAGACCTCGGAGGGGGAGATGCCCCAGGCGTAGAGCTTTTCGGGGTCGATGTCGACCATGATGTTGCGCTGCTTCCCGCCGTAGGGGAAGGGGATCTGCACGCCGGGGATGGTGACGAGCTGCGGGCGCAGGGCGTTGACCGCGGCGTCGAAGACCTGCTGCTCCGAGAGCGTGTCGCTCCCGAGGGAGATCTGCACGATGGGCACGTTGGAGGCGCTGTAGCGGATGATCAGCGGGGGCTGCGAGCCCGGGGGCATGTTGCGGATCGCCGTCTGCGAGACGGCGGTGAGCTGCGCGGTCGCCGCCTCGACCTTCGCCCCCGGCTGGAGGTAGACCTTGATGACGCCCACGCCGTTGAGCGAGAGGCTCTCGATGTGCTCGATGTCGTTGACGGTGGTGGTGAGGAAGCGCTCGATCTGCCCGACGACGCGGGTCTCCATGTCGTCGGGGGTCATCCCGCCGTAGTTGAAGATCAGGGAGATGACGGGGATGTCGATGTTCGGAAAGATGTCCGTCGGCATGCGGAGGATGGAGACTCCGCCCAGGATCGCCACGAGGATCGAGGCGACCACGAAGGTGTACGGCCGGCGGAGTGCGAGGCGGACGATCCACATGCTTCGATCCCTCCAATACAACTTCAGCGGTCAGGGATGGCGGGCGGGGCGGGGTTCAGCGGGGGCGGGTTTGTCGCTTGGGGGCGGGGTTCTTCGAGGCGTCGACCTGGGCGGTGAAGATCCGCCCGAGCAGACCCATCGCCTCCTCGATCGACTTTAGCTCGGCGTCGGAGAGGTGTTCCACCTTCGTCGCCAGCAGTTCGCGGGCGTTCATGCGAGCCTTCTCGAGCACCTGCGCCCCGCGTGGCGTGAGGAGGAGGGAGACCTGCCTGCGGTCCTTCTCGCCCTGCCTGCTCACCACGAGTTTCTTGGCGATCAGCCGCGTGACGAGGCGCGAGCCGGTGGGCGCGGTGCAGCCCAGGTGCTCGCAGACGCAGGCGAGGCTGGCGCGGGGGTAGTGGTCGAGCAGGCCCAGGATGCGGAACTGCGGGACGGAGAGCCCCGCCTGGCGGTGCCGGCGCATGTTCTGGCGGATGGACCACATCACCGAAGGCAGGCCGGCGAGGATCGACTGGGCGCATTGGAGAGCGGGTGTCGGCATATAGTTGTCTTGACTAATAGTTGCCCCATGCAAAGAATAGCCCTTCGGCGCCGCGGCGGCAAGGGGCGGGGCGCGCCGGCGATGCGAGGCCTGACTCGGGCGCGAGGATCGGCAACTGAAGTTGTCCATCCTTGGGGCATTCGACCAGGCATCGACGCGCCCTGGGTTCCAAAAAAAGAGCGTCCCCCCTGTAAGACCCGCACACGTGTCCGGCGGAATCCGGACAAAAGCGCGCAAGTCCTTATTTCAAATTCCGGGTTTGGGCGTTCGTCCGGATTTTTCCGGACGCTGGTACCTATGTTTGGCGCGGGAAATCGGGCGTCGAAAATGCTCTAAAACGTGCCGCTCCTGCTCCATTGTGGTTCCACTCCGGTGGCGCATCGACCCCGGTCCGATGCCTCTTCGGGATCGATTCGAGGCCTGACGCGCCGCTGCTCGCGTGCCCTGGACGCACGAGCCCGTGAGCGGTTTTGGGGCGAATTCCTGTAAGCGACGGCGGCTTCGTTCGTTGCGTCTTTTGCTGCCGTTTTGGCTGTTCAGGGCGATGCCGGCCGGGCGTGGGCGAGGACGCTCGTTGAGCGAAACGGAGCGTCAAAATGTCCCGCTCTCGTCCCGGCGCGCGCCACCCGCAGGTTAACCCAGCCTCGCGGGATTCGTTCTGAGCGTTTCCGGAGGGGTTGGCGATCCAACCCGTTTCGGAAATGGGTAGTAAATATTTTTTTGAATTCGGCCGGAAAATTTCCGCGCCCCCGGCCCCCGGAACGCGCCGCGCGAGCGACTCTGGGGTTCGGAGTTCCGCCTTTAGGCGGGCATTTGATTTCCAATGAAGACCGCGTAAACGCGGAACTCCGAACCCCAGAGCCGCGCTCACGTCGCCTGCCGCTCGCACCAGCGCAGGACGCGCAGGGCCCGCAGCGTGTTCCAGCGGCTGGGTTGGCCGTCGCCCTCCTCGAGCGAGAAGTGCACTTGGCCGGGATGCGTGTTCTCCAAGGGCCAGCGGCCGTCGGGCAATGGCCGGGAGCGGAGCAGGTCAATCGCCTCCTCCAGCCGGGGGTCGGGCTCGTTCCCCGCCTCGCGGAAATAATCGAGGGCGCGGAGCACGTCGTAGCGCCAGCGCGTCGGATACGAGAATCGCAGCCAATCGGGGCGGACCACCTCGCCGGTGCTCCTGCGCCGGAAGAGCCTCCGTTCAAGGAGATACTCCTCGCCCCGGCGGCGCGCCGCGGCCAACTTTGCGGAGCCGCCCATCGCGCGCTCCTGCGCCAGCAATCCCTCGAGCACGTTGATCGTCGTGGCGAACGAGGAGCGGACGGAGCCGTTCTCCGCCTCGCAGTTCCATCCGCCGTCGTCGAGTTGCTCGTTCAAGAGACGGGCGACGACGCCGTCCACCTCCTAGCCAAAGTAGACGCCGAGCGTGACGGTCCGGCCGTTGATGCACGGTTCGACCTCGCCGCTGAAGAACGGCTGGCCGGCGTGCTCCCAGCGGCAACCGTCGCGGACCCGCCCCACCGCTTCGCGCACCGGCTCGGAGGAAGGATCAATCCCGAAGTCGTGCAGCAGATGGAGCGTCGGCAGCGTGGCGGTCCAGGGCTGGCCGCGGTTCTCCGCGCGCCAGTTGGAGCTCTTGGCGGGGAAGCAGGCTCCGCCCGCCCATTGGCCGTCCTCGCCCTGCAGCGCGAGGAGCGCGGCCCCCCAGCCCTCAACGGCGACGCGGGCCCGCTCGGCCGCGACGGCCTCGGCCGGCGCCTGCGCCAAGTCGCGCAGCGCCTGCCAGCGGATCGCGGGATCGGAATCGAGCAGCCAGTCGAGCAGGTTCATGGGGATGGGTTGAGGAGTCGGCGATGAGCCGGGGAGGAAGCCGGCCACTGGACGAACAGTCTACGGCGCTCGATCGCCCCACGCAGATCCGGATGCGCGCCTGGGGGGCCCGATCGGCCCCGCCGCTGCCAGGCGTCAACGAAAAAGGCCCGCAAGCATGGTGCTCACGGGCCTCGATATCGGGGTGACAGGATTTGAACCTGCGGCCTCTACGTCCCGAACGTAGCGCTCTAGCCAAGCTGAGCTACACCCCGTCGATTGCTGTAAACGCTGCTGTTTACTCTATTTCCGCTGCCTTACCCTAAACCCGGATCTTACTCTAAGCCGATTTGCTAACCCCAATTTTGGGGTTAGTGGTGAGCAGGAGTCTAAAGAAAGCCCCCTGCCTAGTCAAATCTCGGGGTTAGTTGGGGTTAGTTGGGGTTAGCAGGCGGAATAGAGCAAATTTCCAGAAATTGCGGCAAGCCGAACGGTTTTTAGAAAGGCGAAGCGATGGCAAGGGCAACGGCAACAGGGCTTGAATTGAGTTTCGTTCCAAGCTTGAAGCAATGGCGGAAGCGGATCGACGGGAAAACTTTTTATCTCGGCAAGGGAGACGGGATCGACGATTCCGAGAGCTACGGGCGAGCCCTGGCGAAATGGCGTCAGATTCAAGAGCAGGGCGAAGCTAAGGCAGAGACTCAGGCGAAAGTCGAGATTGCGGCAAAAGCGATTGCAGCTCCAATCGTCAAAGCCAAAGAGCAGAGCGAACCGCAATCAATTACGGCTTTGGTTATTGATGAGTTTTTGCAAGAGCAAGAGACAAAGTTTCAACGCGGACAAAGGATGATTTCCGCTCCAAAAGGCACCCGCATTTCGTCTAATCGTTTGCTTACGGTTCGCTACCATATCAAGAGCTTTCGCGAAGTTGTCGGGTCTTTGACTTGGAAGAAAGATGAAGCTTTCGCGGCTCTTCTAATCAAGACGTTTCGCAATCATTACGAATCCGCATTGCTCAAAAATAAGATATCCCCCCGCTACTTCAACGATCTTATCGGCTTCTCTCGGCAATTCGTCCAATGGGCTTACGATAACTATAAGCTTGATTCTTTGCCGCGTAACATGAAAGCCCTTTGCTCTAAATATGAGCTACAGTCTACCGCGAAGGCTATGAGCGTCGAGCACATCAATACGCTATGGAAGATCGCCAACAGCCGCGAACGTCTTTATATCGCTCTTGGCTTGAATCTCGGCTATTACTCAAGCGATATCGCAACGCTCAAGAGCGAACACGTTAAGGGCGATTACATCATCAGGGAACGTAACAAAACGGGAGTGCCAAGCAAGCACAAGCTTTGGGATGTAACAAAGAAGCTGCTATAGCAGGAAGCCGGAGAAGGCGAATACTTGCTAATGGGAAGAAAGGGCAATGCCTTGAATCGCGGCAATCTCGATAAGGGTTGCCGCATTGATGCAGTAGCGTCTACCTTTTGGCGATTGGTTCGTAAGGCAGGGGTTAAGGGCTTTAGCTTCTCCAATCTTCGCGACACTTCGGCTACGGCTGTCGAGAGAATGGATAGGACGTTGACCGATCTGTTTTTGGCTCATGCCGATCATAGGGTCGCCCGGTTCTATCTTGATGGCGATAAGGCAGACTCTACAAAGCTGGACGGGGCAATAGATAAGCTTGAAGCCTTATTCAATCTGAACCTACCTTAACTACGAACGAAACAATAGGATTTATGTTTCCAATTATGTAGACAAGCGATGCCCCCTAACCATACCCGTTTCAAAACCCCTATGGAGTACCTAAAGTGGGGTCGAAAAGCTCAGGGTAAGGCTAGGAACGCTCTGAGCCTACCACCCCTATGATCGACGGGGCAAATAAGAGAAGCGATCCTAGCCAATCCTGGGCGTCTGGCGGGCAAACGAGCAGAAGCTGATATCAGACAGAAATACAGGCTATTAAGATCGAATCAAATAGCTCTCTTTTCTATCAACTGTCGAGTGTCGATGAAAACTACTCTACCAGTACCCAATCAGTCTTTTAATGATTGAATTACTATCTCTTCGACACTTTCGACACTTACTCTCTCTTATATAGATATCTTCATTATTAGAGTCAGAATGCGGTTTTTACGGCTGGCTAGTGTCTGTCATTCAACTGTCAACTGTCGATCGTTTTGAACCGCTTTTCTTATCCTTGGCTCGACGATTGGGCAGTTTTCGACACTCGTTCGACAGACACTCGGAGCCCTGGCTTAAGGGTAAGGCTATCCTTTCGCTTGCTCTCAACGATTGCAAGTCTTCCCTGCTCCGCCATGCCTTTCCATGATTTCAGCGGGTAATTACCCCGCTTTAAGTTGGCTCTTTGGATATCGCGGGCGGTTTTGGCTTTACCGCTAATCACCAGCTTAAAGATTTTATCTTCGATCAATTCATTCTCGGATTTGAACTCGTCGGCTACGAACAGCTTAATGGCGGTATCCATTGATAATCCAAGATATCGCTTAAAGGTATCGCCATCGGCAAGGGTAGAGCCGTCCACTACTTTATCCTGAGCAAAAAACCTATCCATCATGCAATACTTAATAGCTTGCACCATAAGCTTTCCCGCGATCTTTCCGGGATTGCCGTTATCCATGAATGGAACCAAGCCGCGATCCTGGAACACCTTGAACTTCTCAAGAGCCATCAATTCATCAAAGGCAAGTCGGGGGATATCTGATCCCTTCATAATAAAATCGCATTCAATAGAACCGCTAATGGCTTCTACTCGCTCAATCATTCTCTGAAAGCAATCCCGTATTCGTTGCTCGCATGTCAGACTGTCAATATCCAGCTTGCCGATTCTGAGCCTGTAGTCTTTGGCGTTGGCGATGAAAAATCTTCCAATCAATCCGCTGTCAAGATTGACGGACGCTCCATAGCTGTTATGCCATGTCTCAGGCTGTGAGTAACCGATTATGGAAAAGCATGTATCGAATATCGCTCTATAGCCGTCCGTGGCGGTTGGGATTTCAATTTTAGAACCTGAATCAGCAAGTTGCAGTATAAACCCGTAGTCCCTATCGCCAGACTGTCCGCCGCTTTGCAGCAAATCCCCAAAGGTGTGGGTGAACTCATCCGATATTGATAGCTTGCCTTTTAGTTTCTTGCAGTTGTCCTTAATCTCTTGTTTCTTCTGCATCTTCTCAGGCTCGCTCAACTTCGCCCATTCTTTCATGGGGACAACCCCACCCAATTCGCTGTAAGAATACGCTCTTGTGAAACGGCTTGAGATAAGCGATACCGGGCTCGTGTCGCAATGGATATAGATAACATCGTCGAGCAATTGGCTAACGGTTATCAGGGCAGACTTATTGGAAGCCGTAGGCGCCAAAATCAAGAGCCATTGATTCGCGTAATAACTACGCCCGTAATTTCTTCCAACGACCTTTTTTCCCATGATCGAACATGCC
>JAPLMQ010000190.1 GCA_026386955.1 Planctomycetota bacterium | reverse complement strand
CCGTGGTCCGGGGCCAAGTGCTTTGTTGAAACGTTCGCTTTCTCCCATCAGGCGCAGCCTGATCCGAGACGGACACTGTGTGTCCGAAGACCGGGCGAGGCGGTACCCCGCCCGCGCGAATCGCCGGCCGCCATGAACTGCTTGGCTTCACGCGAGGCCTGCGCCAAAAGGCTTGTTGCCGAACGTCTCCCCCCTCTTGGTGGCGTCATCGACGCCGGCACGTCGCGCGGGCGGAGTACCGCCTCGCCCGATCTTCGGCGACACAGTCGCCGGCTCTGATTCAGATGGAACTGTCGCCGCCGCGTGGGAATCCATTTGAGTCCGCACGAACCGCCGCATCACCAAAGCCAAGTCCATCGATTCGAACCCCCACCCCTCCTCCCAGCCCCTCCATCGCCCTTTCCCCCGCCCTATAAAAAAACCTTGCGGAGAGACCTCCGGATTCTGGCGAGACCGCGGGGCAATCGTCCGATGGCACCCTTTGCAGGAGAACTTAAGTCCCTCCAAAGGAAGCTGTTGCAATGTCCACCGTCAACACCTCGTACACCTATCAGAGCTTCAGCTTCTCCTACACCCGCGTGACCGTTCAGCAGCAGGGCACGCAGCAGTCGCCCACGCCGACCGACGGCACGACCCCGACCAACACCAACACCAACACCAACACCAACACGAACACCCCGACGACCACCTCCCCCGACGGCGACCGCTTCGAACGCGGCCACCACTTCGGCAGCCATCGCGCCCACGGCCACCACCATCACCATGACGGCGGCGACGGCTTCGGCGGGCTCTTCAAGCAGATCGCGTCGGCCGTGACGGAGGCCCTCAAGGCCGCGAAACAAAACCCCGGCAACGACGCCTCCTCCGACTCCAACGCCAATCCCATCTCCGACCCCAACAAGGTGATCCAGGACGCGATCGTCGCCGTGCTGCGCCAGCGCTTCAACCTCCCCGCGCCGACGACGCCTACCACGCCGACGACTCCCACGACCACGACTCCGACTTCCACGACCCCCGCCGCCACCACGACGCCGACCCCCACGAACACCTCAAGCACGCCCGCGGCCACCGGCGGCACGACCCCCACGGCGACGACTCCCGCCGGCACGACGCCCGCCACCACGGGCGACGCGACGACGACCACCCCGACTACGACGACCACCACCAACACGACCCCGACCGAGTCGTCCGCGCAGCCCCCGACGCCTACGCAGACCACCACGCCCACGACGACGACCACCCCGTCGATCCCCACCGACGCCCCCGCCGCCACCGATGATGATGACGACGCCGCCCCTGTCGGCCGCCGGCGCCATCGCCATCACGGGCATCACCACCATTCCGACGAATCGTCGCACGCCTCGTCGCACTCCCGCCCGCACGAGTTCCAGCGCCTGCTGAAATCCGTCGGCGTCGACGCCCAGCAGTTCCGCGCCGACTTCCTTGCCGCCCTCCGCGAAGTCTTCGGCAACAGTTCCGCGACGCCCGCCGCAAGTTCCACACCTGCGCCGACCGCAACCCCCACGCCCACCCCGCAGCCCGTCCCGACCACCGCGTCGGTCGACACCGTCGCCTGAGCCGCGCGGCGTCGCCGCATTTGATTTGTTAGCCGGACGCGCCAGCGACGGAGGTTCGCTTTCTCATCAGGCGAAGCCAAATCCACGCGAGGCATCACATGACCCGTGCCACATCGCAGCCGAAGGCTGCTATGTGCGAGTCAACAAGAGACTCAGGATTCGCCAGAGACATTTCCTCTCACGCGTCGGCGCGCGTGGAACTCGACGTCGCGCAATCTCCGCGTTCCCAGTTGACCGGCACACAGCAGCCTCCGGCTGCGGTGTGGCACGATCCAAGATCTTTCGCGGATCGCAACAGAGCTTGCGCCCTCGCTCACCCCACCCCGCTCAGCGCGTGCCCCTTCGCCGCCTCCCACGCCAGGTCCTGCAGCACGCGGTTGAGCCGGTCCCACCCCGGCCGGCCCGCGTTCGCCAGCATCGACGGCGCCGGCAACCCCGTCGGGCTGCGGCGGTAGATCACCGCGAAGTGGCAGTAGGCCGCGAGGACCTGGATCGGCTGCGTCACGTGCCCCCACGAATCGGTGAACAGCTCCGCCTGCGTCTTCAGCCCCGGCGCCTCGCCGCGGATGATCATCTCGCGCAGCGGGATCACGGCCTGCCCCACCGGCGCGATGAAGACCACCTCGCGCCCGATCGCCTTGTTGATGCCGCGGGCGACACCGTCGAAGTCGCGGAAATAGGCCTCGTGATGCCGCCGCAGCCCCGCCCCCGTCGCGGCGTCGTGGTCGACCTGCTTGCCGGTGTTCAGCGGGTAGGCCGGCTCGTACTCGTCGTTGGGCAGCCAATATTCCTGGAGCGTCACGCGCACGTTGGGGTTGTGCTCCGCCGCGAGGGCGGCGAACTTCTCCATACCCGCGTCGGGCAGCCAGATCGGCGAGAGGGTCAGCACATCGACGCCGCCCGCGCGCAGCAACCGCTTCGCCTCGTTTTGATCGTCGGGCACGTCCCAATGCTGGACGACGCGCGACCCGCCGATCGAGGAGAGCCCGACGGTCGCGTGCCCCGCGATGCCCGCAGCCGCAGCGATCTCGTCGAGGATCCCCGGCACGAATTCATGGAAGCTGTGGGCACAGGTGAAGACGCGTTGCCCGGGTGTGGTCGATTTGGCGTACATGGGATTGATCCGGGAAGTGCGGCCGAAATGCCGGAACGCGCGGGAAACCATACCACCGCGTCCGATAAATTTCGCGCCTGTTCGAGTCCAAAACGAATTACCCAAGTCCGTGGGAATAAATCGCCGATCTCCCCTTCCACGGTGGTTCAGTGGACTCGGTGCTCCGGGGACAGAGATGTCCTCTTTTCTCCCCAAGGAGTTGCACCCATGTCCAGCATCAGTTCAACCAGCGGCGATTCGGGCCTCTACCAGTTCCTCCGACAGGTCGCGGGCCAGCAGGCCTCCGCCCCGCAGACTCCGCAGACCGGCGGCGTCCAAGGCGCGGACAGCGACGGCGACAGTGATGCGTCCAGTGAGGCCCAAGGCGCCGGCCGCGCCCACGGGCATCACGGCCACCACGGCGGCGGGCTCTTCAAGAAGATCGAGGCGGCCGTCACCAGCGCGCTGCAGGACTCCTCCAACGATCCCTCGGCCGACCCTAACAAGGTGATCCAGGACGCCATCGCCAAGGTCCTCAAGGACGGCCCCGGCGGCCAGCCCCCCGCAGACGGCTCCACGCCGCCTCCGGGGGCGGGCGATCCCTCCGCCCAAGGCGCGAACGCCTCATCCTCGCGCGAGGCTTTCCAGTCGCTGCTCAAGTCCTTCGGCGTCGACGACTCGCAGTTCCGCGCCGACTTCCTCGCCGCCCTCAAGCAGGTCAAGGGCGGCAGCGACGCCAGCCTCGCCGAGACCATCCCGCCCGGCTCCGCGGTCGACACCGTCGCCTGAGCCGCGCGAAACATCACAAGAGGCGTGCCACATCGCAGCCGAAGGCTGCTATGTGCGAGTCAACAAAAAGCCCAGGATTCGCGGGAGACCTCTTTCCTCCCCCATCGACGCGCGTGGACATCAACGTCGCGCAGTCCCCGCGCCTCCGGTTGACCGGCACACAGCAGCCTGCGGCTGCGGTGTGGCACGTCCGGATTCCTTCAAGGGTCGCGACAAAGCCGACGTGCCCTCGACGATCGCCGCGGCGACCATCGACGAAAATTTCGCCCCCCGGCGCGGAATTCCTGAAAACCTTCCGCTCCTCAAGCGTCCATTCCGGGGACGGTTCTCCGGCCAGGGGTATTGGTACGCGCGTTGCGCGCCGCGATAATGGCCAAACCCCCGGCCGGCGCCGGTTCGTTTCGCCCCCGACGCGTGAGTCCCCGCGAGGCATGCCTTGACGCTATCCCACGAGTTCACGCTCCTCGAACGGTTCCACCGGCAAGACGACGCCGGCGCTTTCGCCGAGCTGGTCTCGCGCTACCGAGCGATGGTCACCGCCGCCTGCCGGCGCCACATGGTCGACCCCGGCAGCCTCGACGACGTGGTGCAGGAGACCTTCGTCAAGCTCGCCCGCGAGGCCCCCGCGATCGACACGGGGCTGACCTCCTGGCTGAAATCCACCGCGACCCACGCCGCGATCGACTCCGCCCGACGGACGCTCGCGCAGCGCAAGCACAGCCGGGCCTGGGCGACGCAGTCCTCCGCGGCGCGGGCCGGGCGTGCCGTGGGAGGCGATCGACGCCTGCCTCGCCGAGGCCCTGGCGGGGCTCGACGCGCCGACGCGCAACCTGATCGCCGCGCGGTTCCTCAGCCAGACGCCCCTGCAGGAGATCGCCGCCGACATGGGCGTCTCCACGCCCACCGCCTGCCGGCGCGTGCGCCAAGCCCTCGCCCGCCTGCGCGACCGGCTCGCCGACCTGGGCTTCGAGCGTCCCGAGGACGCCGCCGCCGCCGCGCGCGACCTCGACCGCCCCGGCGGGCTCGGCCGTCCGGGCCTGGGCGCCGCAGTCGCAGCCGAAGCAGCCGCCGAATCGGGCATCCTCTGGGAACAGCAGGCCGCCCGTGGCAGTAACGGCCACCTCCTCCACGCGGGCCGCCGCCCCATCCGCATCGGCGTGATGATCAGCTACCTCACGCTCACCACGCCCAATTTCCAGGGCCTCTACCTCCCCGCCGAGCACCAGCTCATCGGCACGCCCCTGATGCTCGACCCCGCCTTCCGCCTCCTGAGCGTCGTCGAGCCCGGCAGCGGCGAGCTCGGCCCCGTCGAGGCCGCCGTCCGAAAGCACAACCTCCTCGCCGGCATGATCGACGCCACCGACGCCCGCGCCCTGCAGACGCTCGACGTGATCTACTGCGGCACCATCGCCTGCCTCCCCAACTCCGTGCTCGACGCCGTCGCCCAGGCCGTCGCCTCCGGCGTGGGCCTGTTCCACAAGGGCGTCGTCGGCGCGCAGTCCCCCGGCCGGCGCGACCCGCGCGTCTGTCGCCTCCTGCTCACCGACGCGATCTCCGAGTACCACACCCCCGGCGTCTGCGGCCGGCCGATGGGCGCCTCCGTCCTCCGCGCCCACCCGATCATCCCCGGCCTCGCGCCCGGCGACGCCATGCCCGTCAGCGGCTGCGGCATGGTCTTCTGGCCCGACCCCGCCAAGGCACAGGTCCTCGTCGCCAAGGACGACCTGGTCATGCCCATCCTCCCGCTCAACACCCCGCTCCGCCCCGGACGCATGCCCGTCGTCACCGCCGGCCAATTCGGCAAGGGGCGGGTCGCCATGGTCGGCCTCCTGAACTGGAACGAAGTCGGCCACCACCCCTCGATGCGCGGCGACATGATGTCGAACATCATGCACTGGCTCGCAGGCCCGCGACTCGAACAGCGGGCGGCGTGGGGGCTTTGACCATCCGAGCTGATCCGAGCTTCGCCTGATCAGCCGGCGACTGTGTGTCCGGTACAATCCCGTCGCGCGCACCACGCCCTTGACGCGCCCAAGGACTCCCGATGATCGTCCGCTCGATCCGCCGGATCTACGCCGACTCCAACCACAACATGTGCACCGGCGCCGCCTGGTTCGCCGGCGCCCTCTTCGTCGGCTTCCGCCAGGGCGACGCCCACGTCTCGCCCAACGGCAAGGTCATCGTCCTGCGCAGCCGCGACGAAGGCGTCAGCTTCGAGCACGTCGCGCTCCTCCGCGGCCAGGTCGACACGCGCGACGCACACCTCTACAAGGTCGGCGAGAAGCACCTCCACTGCGTCTGCTTCGAGACCGTCCCCACCTGCATCACCGGCACCGCCTGGACCGAGGACGGCCTGACCTGGTCCCCCTACACACGCTACACCGGCGCCGACGGCTGGTGGCTCTGGCACCCCGAATGCCGCGACGGCAAGCACTACGCCGTCGGCTACACCTGGGCCAGCTCCACCAACGGCTTGGGCATCGACGCCATCGCCTGGTTCGAGAGCGACGACGGCATCGCCTGGAGAAAAATCGCCATCCTCCGCCAAGGCAGCGAAATCCCCAGCGAGACCAATCTCGTCTTCCGCGACAACGGCGAGGCCCTCCTCCTCGTCCGCCGCGAGGGCGGCCAGATGTGGCCCCTCCTCATGACCAGCAAGCCCCCCTACCGCGAGTGGACCACGCAGGAGATCGAAGTCCCCATCGTCGGCCTCGCGATGTGGCTGGTCGGCGACGAGATCTGGTTCGCCGGGCGATGGTTCTTGAAGCCCAGCGTCGCGCAGATGGGCGTCTTTCGCCTCGAGGCTGGCAATTCCGGGGGGAAGCCTGTTTTGCAGATGGTCCTCCCCGCCGGCCCGGGCTTCGACTTCAGCTACATGGGCGTCGCCCGCCACCCACTCAACTCCTCGCGCTTCGCCCTCTCGTACTACTCCAACCACACCGCGCCCGACGACCCGAAGGTCGACCAATGGTCGCACCCGGCGATCTACCTCGTCGACGCGCTCTACGAACGCCCCTTCGTGCGCGACTGGCAAGTCTCGGAGGTCACGCCCCTAGTCGGCGGGCTCAGCGCCGCCCAGCCGCCCGACCCGGGGAATTCGCCGCTGCGCTGGCAGGCGATGCAGGCCCGCCCCAAGGAGCAACGCGGCGAGACCGGCTTCGTCGACGCGACCAAGTGGATCGCCAACAAGCCAGGCGTGCTCTACTTCGTGACCGACCTCGAGCTCGGCCCGACGGGGCGCGGGGCGATGCATGTGGGCTATGACGGCCCGGTGCGGATCTGGCTCAACGGCCGCGAGGTCTTCGCCGGCCCGGGCACCAACCCCGCGAAGGTCGACCAGACCTCGATCCCCGTGGAGTTCCAACACGGGCACAACCGCGTCGCCATCGCCCTCGACACCAACGGCGGCCGCGCCTGCGGCGTCTTCCTGCGCTACGAAGGCAAGGCGTGACCCGCCTTCGCCCGGGTGGGCAGGGAGCGACCCTGCAATCCCGCTGGCGCGCCCGGGTCTTGTTGGCCGGACGCGCCAGCGATTCCTGCGGTTCACTCATTTCTTCGGCGCCGCCGGAGGCGGCGCGGCGGGCGTCGCCGAAACCACGCCCGCCATGCCATCCATCAGGTCCTTCACCACGCGGTCGGACATCGCCTGCATCTGCGAGCCTTCCTCAGCATTCTTCGCGGCGAAGGCGGTCTCCTTCGCGAGCAGGAGGTTGAGCAGCGTCTGCAGCGGGTTGTCGGCGCCGCCGCCGGCCTTCCCGTCGCCATTCGCCCCGCCGCCCGTCACGAAGACGCGCTCGGGGACGAGGGGCTGCTCGCTCTTCGACAAGGCCTGCGACGCCATGACCAGCGCGTACAGCCGCGGGTCGCCGTAGGCCATGACCTGCTTGCGCAGGGCCTCCGCCTGGGCCAAGCCGACCTGCAGGGCCTTGATGCCCTCGCCCTTGCCGAGCAACTGCTCCTGCTCGCTCTGGGCCTTGGCGGCGATGACCATGCGCTTGCCCTCGGCCTCGGCCTTCACGACCGTCTGCTCCGCTTGCCGGCGGGCCTGCTCCAGGGCCGCCTCGGCCTCGACGATCGTCTGCTTCTTGCCCATCTCGGCCTTGGCGAGCTGCGCGTTGGCCTGGTTCTCGACGATGCGGATGTCGACCGACGAGTTGGTCAAATCCTTCTGCTTGTTCGCCACCGCCGTCGCCTCCTCAAGCGTGCGGCGCTTGTCGGCGGCGATGCGCTGCTGCTCGAACGTCTGCACCTGCTCGACGGAGAGCTGCCGCTGGCGGAGCTGTTCGAGCAAGGTCTCGATCTTCCCGCCGTCGTTCGGGCCCGACTCGGGCTTGCCGATCAGCACGTCGACGCACTCGATGTCGAACTCGGTGAAGCGCTCGCGGAGGTTCTTGCGCGCCTCGGCCTGGATCTCGTCGCGGCTCTGCAGCAGCTCGAGCATCGAGCGCTTGTGGGAGACGTCGCGGAAGTAGGCCGAGAGCATCGGGTCGATGGTCTGCGTGATCAGGCGCTTGACGTCGCCGAAGCGCTGGATGACGCCCGGAGCCTTCTGGTAGTCGATGTGGACCACCAGCGAGAGCGGGAGCTCGGGCTCGTAGGCATCGCGGGTGACCAGGTCGATGCTCTTCAAGTTGTCGTCGTAGTGGTGGCTCTCCGAGCGCCCGGTGATCCAGTGGAGCACGAAGTTGGTGGTGGGCACCTGAACGATGACGCCCGCGTAGGTGTTGAAGGCGTACTTGCCCGGGGGCAGGGCCTGGTCCCACACGCCGCGCTCGCCCTGGGCGACGCGCTCGCCGTGGCGGAAGGCGCTGCCCGAGATGTCGGTGCCCTTCTTGCCGTAGTAGCTGATGACCACGCCGACGCTGCCGATGGGCACGACGATCTTGGGGACCGACTCGACGGTGGCGAACCAGCGGTTGATGAAGTAGGTGCCGTCGGTGAGCACGGCGTACTGCTTGCCGCGGAAACCGTCGTTGGCGAGGAAGGTCTCGGGGTCCTGGAAGTTGCTGTGCCCCTTGGCCTCGGGGGCGATGATCTCCCCGGTGGGCAGCGGCGGGCCGTCCTGCACGGTGACGATGCCGATGTCGTCGTGCGCGCCGCCGATGACGATCGGGGCGTAGGCGCGGATGTCGGCGAGCTCCTTCTGCCAGATGGCGTACTGCACCTCCTCCTCGCGCGAGGCGCGGAGGCCGTAGACGCGGCCCTTGGTGATGACCACGAAGAGCGCGAGGTTGATGGCGTAGACGCCTTCGCGCAGGATCGCGCGTTGCCGGCCTCGCTGCCCGCGGTTGGAGAGCTTCCCGCTGACGGCGTTGGCGCCGATGAGGAACCCGCGGGCGTTCTGGAAGTTGTCGCAGAAGACGAAGCGGGCGAGGGTCTGCATCGGCGAGAGCGAGTCGCCGTCGCGGGCGTAGACGTAGCCGATCTCGCCTTGGGAGATCGTCACGAGCGGCACGCGGTGGATGCGGTATTTCCAGCGCGGGAGCCCGAAGTGAAGCCCGCCGCGCTTGATGTCGCACTGGAAGCCGGCCTCGTTGTCGAGCGCGATGATGCGCCCGTCCTTGATCGACCCGCCCCAGAGCTTCTCGACCACGCCCACGCGGTCGTTGGCGATGTACTGGATGCCGATGATCTCCTTGACCATCCAGAGCCCCAGCGGCAGGAAAACCACGGCGATGAACAGGACCAGGATCACTTCAAACGGAGGCATGGAGACTCCTCAGGCGATGGATCGCCTTGAACAGGGGGGACCGGGACTGCGCAGGGCCGCGTGCCGAGCGACCTGAACGGTCCTCGGCCCATCTCCCGGGGGAAGGGAACAAGTTGTTTGGGGTAGCGGCAGAGACGTCGCGGAGTCGCGAAGGTCCCACCGACGGGAATCAGCGTATCACTCCGGCCCCCCACCGCAAATCAAGGGCGCCGGGGACGGTGCATATCTTTGAAAAACCGCGTTTTCAGTCAGATTTTCCGCATCGCCCGCAGCATGAGGACCGCCGTCACCGCCAGGAGGATCAGCAGCACGACCGCGGCCCGCATGGGGCGGCTGTGCAGCGAGTGGAGGCGCAGGGGGCCGCGCCGGCGCAGGCGGGCGGCGCGCCCCGTCACGGGGACGCGCTGGGAGTTGTCGAGGTCGGCCGCGAGCGCCGCGGCGGAGGGGTAGCGGTCCTTCGCCTCGAAGGCCATGGCCCGGAGGATGATCTCCTCGACCTGGGGCGAGACCTCGGGGTTCATCTTCCGCGGCGCGGGCGGATCGGAGCGCAGGCGGGCCTGCATGATCTTGAAGGCGGTGGGCCCCTCGAAGGGCGGCCGCCCCACCGCCATCTCGTAGAGCATCGCGCCGAGGCTGTAGATGTCGGTCCGCTCGTCGCCGGGCGAGCCGCGGACCTGCTCGGGGGCGATGTAGTCGGGCGTGCCCATGATCGTCGCGCTCTCGGCCCGCCGGACGGCCGGGCGCGCGGGCGCCTCGGAGGCGATTCGAGGAATTCCATCACGACGTACGGCCGGCTCTTGGGGCCGTCGACGGGCAGGACGCGGAGGATCGAGGGGTGGTTGAGCGAGCGCCCGATCAGCTCCTCCTGCTGGAAGCGGCGGAGGAAGGCGGGATCGTTCTGGAACTGGAGGAACGGCACCTTGATCGCGACGGGCGTGTCGTTGGCGAGGTCGATCGCGCGGTAGATCGAGGCCATGCCCGAGCGGGCGATGAGCTCGGAGACGGCGAAGCGCTCGTCGAGCGTCTGCCCGGGCTCGATCTCGTCGCTCATGGCGGCGGAGGGCGTGTCGTGGAAGATCGGCACGCCGCGATACATGCCCAGCCGCTCGATGACGTCGACGCGCAGGACCACGGCGGAGGCGTTGTCCTGCGGGTCGGCCCGGGAGGTGAGGTCGATCAGTTCTTCGCAGGCGTCCTGGGGCTCGAGCCGGCCGACGACGTCGATCATGTCGGCCTCGGAGACGCAGGCGTGCAGGCCGTCGGTGCAAAGGATGATCCGGTCGCCCTCGACGAAGGTCATCTGGCGGATGTCGGGGCTGACGTGGGCGTCGCGCCCCAGCGAGCGCGTGAGCACATGGCGCATCGGGCTGCGGGCGGCCTCCTCGTCGTTGATCAGGCCCATCTGGAGCTGGACGCCGGCGTAGTTGTGGTCGGCGGTGAGGCGGCGGAGCGAGCCGGCGCGGAGGAGGTAGATCCGGGCGTCGCCGATGTGGCCGACGGTGAGCTGGTCTTGGTGGAGGATGCAGATGCTCAGGGTGGTGGCGGTGCCGGCGGCGGAGGGGTCGACGGAGGCGTGGTGGACGGCGTGGATGGCGGCGCTGAAGACCTGGCGCATGACGGCCGCCGGGGCGAGCCCGGGGCGGGCGAGGCGGAAGGAGCGCAGCGCGATCTCGACCGCGACGTGGCTGGCGAGGTCGCCGCGGGCCTGGCCGCCCACGCCGTCGGCGATGGCGGCGATGATGCCGCGCTCGCGGCGCTCTTCGGGCGACTCGGGGATCCAGAAGCCCACGGCGTCCTGGTTGTCCGGACGGACGGGCCCGGTCCACGTGATCTCGGCCGCGGTGAGTTGCATGGGTTGATGGTCGCCCGCCGGAAAGATGCCGGAAGCATCCCCGCGTCAGTCCAGCCGGACGAAGCCCAGGTGCATCTCCGCGTGGCGGAGGTGGAGGAAATGGAGTTGGTCCATGGTCAGCCGGCCGAGCATCTGGTTGGGGACGCTTGTGGGCTCGCGGTCGCGCAGGCGCTTGGCCGCGGCGCGGAAGCGGGCGGCGGACTTGTCGAGGTCCGTCCCCGGCGCGGGCTCCATGGCCCGCGCGGCCTTCGGGAGCTTGAAGCCCGGCTTGAGCATGCTCCGCACGAACCCGCGGAAAAAGAGCGTCTTGCCCACGCGCCCGACGACCTTGAACGGCAGCGCGATCTTGAAGGGTGGCGCGGCGTAGGCGAATTCCATCGCGATCGCCAAGTGGTCGAGGATCTCCGCGACGCTCCAGTTGCCCAGCGTCCGGGCCTTGCCCCCGCGGGCCGCGAGCTCGACACGGTCGACGTCGGCCAGCAGCGCGTCGAAGTCGGCGAAGGCGAGTTCGCGGCGGTTCGCGACGTTTTTCGTGTCCACGGGCATGGCATGATCCCTGCGCGGCATTTCAGCGCTTCGCGGCGCGGATTATAGCCCCTCGCCTCGCGCACTCCGCGCCGGCGTGCGCCGGTACAATGGGCCGGTCATCGATTCCATCCGCGACAATCCCCGGGGCCTCTCGTGAAATCGACGCCCGACAAGCCCGACGCCGACGACCACGCGAAGCTCGACGCCCAGCTTCGCGGCGTGCTCGACGACGTCGTGCGCCGCAGGCAGTCCGGCGAATACCTGCCCGATTCCTCGATCCTCGCCCTCCACCCGCAGCTCGCCCCGCGGCTCACGCACGAACTCTCCCGGCTCAGCGGCGAGTCGATCACGCAAGGCGGCGCGCCGACCTCGCCGGCGCCCAAACCGCCCGCCACGCCCCCGCCCGCGAATCCGCCGCACTTCTCCAGCATGACCGTCGAGCGGACGCCCTCCTCGCGCACGCCCTCCTCCCCTGCGCCCAGCCTCGGCCACCTCTCCGATTCCGATGGTCTCGGCCCGCTCGACAACCAACCCGGCTCGCGCGACGCCGGGCCCGCGGAGATCGACGGCTACCGCCTGCTCGACCAACTCGGCGAGGGCGGCATGGGCGTGGTCTGGCGGGCCGAGCAGGTCAGCGCCCGCCGGCTCGTCGCCCTCAAGCTCATGACCTCCGGCCGGTTCAGCAGCGAGCGGGCCCGCTCGCGCTTCCAGCGGGAGATCGAGCTCTGCGCCCGCCTCGAGCACCCCAACATCGCCCGTGTCTACGCCAGCGGCTCGCACCGCGGAATCCCGTACTACGCCATGGAACTTGTCCCGGGCCTGCGCCTCGACGAGTTCATCCTCCGCCACCGCCTCCCGCAGCGCGAGATCGTCCGCATCCTCGCCCTGGTCTGCCGGGCCGTGCAGCACGCCCACCAAAAGGGCGTGATCCACCGCGACCTCAAGCCCTCCAACATCCTCGTCACCCCCGGAACCGCGCCGGGGGGAGGCGACGACCCACTCAGCGCCCAGCCGCATGTGCTCGACTTCGGGCTCGCCAAGACGCTGCTCGAATCCGACCGCGGCAACACCATCTCCATCGAGGGCGAGGTCGCCGGCACGCTCGCCTACATGTCGCCCGAGCAGGCGGCCGGGAAGAAGGACCAGATCGACACCCGCTCCGACGTCTACTCGCTGGGCGTGATCCTCTTCGAACTCCTCGCCGGCTGCCTCCCGCACGCGATGACCGGCTCGCACCTGGAGATCCTCAGCCGGATCGCCAAGGAGGAGGCGCCCCGCGCCCGCCGCGTCTGCCCCGCGATCGACCACGAGCTCGACGCGCTGCTGGGCAAGGCCCTCGCCCACGACCCCGCGCAGCGCTACCCCTCCGCCGCCGAGATGGCCCAAGACCTGGAGAATTACCTCGCGGGCAACCCGCTCGCCGCCCGTGCGCCGACGCTGCGCTACATCCTGGCCCGCAAGAGCCGCAAGCACCGCCGCGCGATCCTCCTCACCGGCGCGATCCTGCTCACCGTCGTTTCGCTGCTCGCGGCCGCGAGCCACTTCCGCGCCGAGGCCCTGCGCTCGGAGCGGAAGCGCGAGGCCACACGGACGCTGCAGGAGGACCTCAAGACCACCACATGGTCGGCCGCGGACTTGAAGGCGCTCGACGCGCAGGTCGACGACATCGCCGCGATCGACCCCGCGCTGGGCAAGGCCGGGCGGCAGCAGGTCGCCGCCGCGCTGGCGGGCGCGATCGCCGAGGCCCTGCGCGTGCCGCAGCTCACGCCCGCCGACATGATGCGCGTCGAGGCGCTGCTCGCGGGCCTCGAGACGCGGGACAAGGCGCAGGTCCCCGCACTGAGGCAGGCCTTGGCGGAGCGCTCCCGCGCCTGGCAGCCGATCTTTGACTTGAAGCCGCCCTTCGCCGGGTTGGAGGCCGCCCTTGGAGGCCCGCCCGTCGGAGAGGTGCCGACCGCGACCTCGCCCGTTGCCGAGCCTGTCTCGTCGAAGCCTCTTCCGGTGGCGGACGGTGGTCCCTGCAACGGTTCCGTACAGATCGAGGCCCGACTGGGACCCGGCTGGGACGAGGACACGATCCTGGTGCTTTACCTCAATCGGCCCACCGGCCGGGTCCTTGACGGCGCCGTGCACTGCTACCGATTCATTCTTGAGGTTGTACAGCCGCAGGGCGCCCCGGCCACGACCTTCGCCGGAGCCCGAACCGCGGGCGGCTCCGCCCGCCTCTACGTCGACGGTCCGCAGGGCCTCATGCGCAGCCGCGTCGTCGCCCTCGCCGACCTGCCCTCCGACGGCCTGCGCCTGCGCGCCACGCGGCAGGACGACCGGCTGGAGCTCCAGGTCAATGACCTGGAGCCGATCGAGATCACCGATGTGCTCCCGCTTCCGCCGCGCGGGTGCTTCGACATCTCGCTCCCGCGGAGCAGGATGCTGAGGCTGACGGCCCAGCGGCAGACGCTCGCGCGGGCCCCTTCGCCGCTTGAGCGGGCCGACGACCTCCTCTCTCGCGGACAATACGAGGAGGCGCTTCCGCTCTATGCGGCGCAGGCGGTGGGCTCCAAGGATCCGGCGGCGGCGCGGGCCGCGGGATACAAGCAGGGAATTTGCCTCCTGCGCCTCAACCGCGCCTCGGAGGCGGTCCCGCGCCTTGAGGCCGTGTTCATCGACTCGAGCGACCGTTGGTCCCTCCTCGCGGGCTGCCAGCTCTGGCTCATCTACCAGCCCGAGCGCCGCATGGTCGAGACCGAGGCCGTCGTCACCGCCTTCCGCACCCGTTTCTCCCGCCAAGACTTCTCCCGCATCGTCCCTCAATACGTCCACACGCAGATCTTCGACAGCCTGGCCTCGACGGGCATGGGCGTTGGGCTGCTCTTCGGGGGCGGGGCGGGCGTGAAGATCCCGGCGTTCGAGAACCTTTTGCAGATCGAGGACCTCTTCGACGACAACCTGATGCGCCGGATCATGACCCGGCAGTGGCTGTTGCGGGCCTACCAGTTGGCGAACCGGCCCACCGAGGCCGTGGACATGGCTGAGCAGGTCTTCAAGCTCTGCGAAGGCCCCGCCTACAACGCGCTCGTCCTCGACGCCAACCGCCACCTTGGCCGTGTGCTGCGCGTCGCGGGCAAGCCCGAGCAGGCGCTGGCCCGCGTGAACCAGCACCTTCTCGAAAAACCGCCCAAGAACCAAACCAGCCGCGAGCCCAGCGAGACCTATCGCCCCGGCCTCGAGTCCCTGCTCGTCGAGCGCGCCCGCGATTGGGCGGCGATGGGCCGGCTGGACGACGCCCTGCGCGACCTCGACGCCGTGGAGGCCCGCAGCGGCACGTCCATGCGGGACCGCATCGAGGCGGGCCTCATCCGCGGGTTCGTGTTCGAGAAGAGGGGAGATCCTGCCGGTGCCCGCGCGGCTTGGCGGGCGAGCTACGCGATCGCCGCCTCGCAATTCGCGAAGCCCGAGGGGGGGGACGACGAACTGCATCTCCAGAGCGCCGCCTTGGGCCTGCTCAACGTCGGCATCGCCGGCGTGTTGAGCGATGACCTAACCGACGACCATGCGAGACACCTGCTGCATCAGGCGGAGGCGTATGGGAAGGGAGTCACGCCTCTGGCTCTTGGCGCCTCGGCGTTCAACGGAGTCGCCGCGACGGTGATCCGGCGCGCGTTCCAGTCCCCGCGCGGGCACGAGGTCGCGCGCCAGGTCGTCATGGGCGACTGCTCATACATCGACGCCAACCGCCGACCGCTCGCCACGCTGCTCGACGGGCTCTTCCTGCTCAGCATCGACCCCGCCGACGTCACGCCCCAGCGCGACGACCAGCTCGCCGCCGCCTCCCACACGCTCCTGGGCGCCTGGCTGGACAACCGCTTCTCGGCCGCGAACCCGATGCAGTTCCTCATGACGTGGAAGGGGCTGACCAACAGCCTGGGCTGGGACGGCGCGGCGAGAGGCCTTCCTCCCGACCTCCGCGCCCCCGCGGCCTACGCGCTGGGTTTCCGCCTGCTCAAGCTCGGCCAGACCGCCGACGCCCGGCGGCTCTTCACCACCGCACTGGAGGACACGGCGGCAGACTCCGCGCTCCATGCCGCGGCGCAAGCGGAGGTGGATCGGTTGAAGAAGTGAATGGCGGGCGGCGGGCAACGGCACGGCTGATCAGAGCCTGTCCGGCTCGGATCAGCGCGTGTCACCCAGCTTTCCGCCGCCCTCACGGCGCCCCCAGCCCGCGCCCCTCCGACCAGTCGTACGTCGGGATGTCGTGGATCGTCGCCCGGGGCTGCGTCGGCGCGTAGACCCCCGTGTGCCACGCCTGGCTGCGGTAGACCATGTAGTCCCCCGGCGCGAGGTGCGCCTGCATCGCCCCCGGGAACGCCCGGCAGATGTCGATGAACGTCCGTTCCAGTTCCACGTCGCTCAGCTTCGAATCGGCGTACGGATACTTCTCCGTCATGAAGCACCAGCTCTGCCGCTCGCCCGCGAGGTCGCGCATCCGCAGGTGGCTCCCCGGGACGTACCAGAGGCACGAGTCGGAGTAGATCGCGCAGTTCACCTGGTTCCCCGAACGCGGGCGGTGCCACACCTCGGCCCGCTTGGCGAGTTGCTCGGGCTTGTGCTGCTCGCTCATCGGCAGGCCCACCACGCCGTCGCGGTGCCATCCGCCCATCACCGGGCGGTTCTTGGGCTCGAGCAGCACCTGCAGGAGGTCGAAGCTCCCGGGCCTCGACCCCGGCCCGAACAGGCGTTCCAGCGCCCCGACCAGTTCGGGCAGGTCGAGGTAGTCCTGGAACGGCTTCATGCTGATCTGCCCGTCGAGGGTCTTGACCAGCGGCGTGCGCAGCACCTGTGGGCCCGAGCGGGCCCGGACCAGTTCGCGGGCCTTGTCGGACTCGGCTCGCAAGTCGCGCAGCAGCGTCGGCGGAACGATCCCGCGGAAGATCAGGTAGCCTTGGCTCCAATAGTGGTTGATCATCGAGTCGTCGAGCGTGAATGCCATCGTGGACTTCTCCTTCGGTCTGCGGCGAATGAACAGGATGCGTCGGCGGCGGCCGGCGGCTCAGGCCCGCGCGGCGGCGAGCTCTTGTTCGAGGTTGAGCAGGAACGCATGGGCTTGGCGGACCGCCTGCATCGGCGGGATGCGCGAGTCCTCGTATTCGAGGTTGACGTAGCCGGCGAATTTCGCGTCGAGCAGGGCCCGCATCATCGCGGGGTAGTCGATGACGCCCTGCCCGATCAGCGCGGGGCGGAACGACTTGCCGCTCAGGCCCTGCACCCAGCCTTGCTCCGTGCGGTCCCAGTCCTTGAGGTGGACGATGTCGATCCGCTCCTTGTGCCGATTGAACGCGTGCACCGGGTCCTCGCCCGCGGTGAAGACGTTCCCGTTGTCGAAAGTCACGCGCAGGTCGGGGATCGCCCGCACGGCCTCCTCGATGTCGTCCGAGACGATGAAGGGCGAGGTGTGCGCGGCGAAGTGCTCGGTGCTCACCGCCACGCCCGCGGCCAATCCGAGCGGGACGGCCTCCGCGAGACACTCGATCGCCCAGGCCCGCGACTGGGCGCGGGGCACGTCGGCGTGGCCGGGGACGGGGAGCATCAGCCGCGGCGAGCCGAGCGCCAGCGCGTCGTCGAGCACCTGCTTGAAGCGGTCCATCGCCGCGGTGCGCCGCTCGCCCGGCGGGCAGGCGAAGGGGGCGTTCTCGGTGTAGTTGAAGATCGTCACGCCGCGGTCGTGGGCCATGGCCTTCAGGTCGCGCGGGGCGTAGCCGTGGAGCGTGTCCTGCTCGAGCCCCGCGAGTTTCATGTCGGCGACGAGGTCGAGGACCGCCTTCATGTCGATCGGCCCGCCCTTGGGAAAGGCGCGGACCAGGCTGCAGGTCATCATCGCGTATCGCATGGGAATCCAGTCTCCGTCGGCGGCATCGCGGGATCGGGAACATCAACCCGCGGGAGGGAACAAAATCATAGTGGGTAGACCGGGGCCGTGACGAATCGAGGCACCGGCCCTCCCAACCGGTCCAGCCGCCATGCGCATCACGCGCCGGCCGGGAATCCAGCCCCATCGCCCGACTCCGCCGCGCGACGTGCCGTCCGCCCGCCGATAACCCCAAGGCGTATCACGCACCTCGCCCGCCGGGAACTCCCCATGCTCGCCGCACTCCGCCTCCTCTTCCCCAAACGCCTCGGCCGGAGGAGCTACGCCATCCGCCTCGCCGCGTTCATGGCCGCGACCTTCGTCATCGCCCTCTGGCTCTTCGTGCAGGGCGATTCGCCCAACAACGCCCTGCTCTTCCTCGCGCGGATCCCCTGGTTCATCCTCATCGCCCCCTTCGTCATCCTCCAGTACGGCAGCATCCTCTTCCCCCGCCTGCGCGACACCGGCGTCCACGGCCCGTTCATGCTCGTCTCCGTCGTCGCCGCCTCCATCCCCGGGACCAGCCTCCCGCTGCTGGTGATCCTGCTCTTCGTGCCCACCGACGCCTTCGCCCCCGTGCCGGTCCCGCCCGAGCGGGTTGCGGCGGCGAGCCCGAAGTCGTCGCGATCGACGCCAACTTCGACGTCGACACTGCTCAGGCCCGCGGCAGAAAAAACGAAGACCGCCTGAAGGCGGAACTACGAGCCAAGTGCCGCCTTGCCGCGTCTTCGCGCCGATATGCGAAGATCATGGCACCATGAAACACCACCTCACGCGGCGCGGGATCACGATCGTGGCGATGGCCTCCGCCCTGATCCTCTCGACGGGCCCGACGCCGCCCGCCCGCGCGGAGGACGCTCCGCCCCCCACCGCCACGAAGCCCGCCGCTGCGCCGGCCACCAAACCGGCCACCAAGCCCGCCACGACGCAGCCCGCCCCGAACCCGCTCGCGAAGAAGCTCCCCTTCCCCGGCGAGGTATTCCTCGTGCAGGGGCATGTCGCCTTCCTCATGCTCCCCAAGAACCTCCCCAAGGCCGCCCCCAGCCCGCGCACGCCCTGGGTCATCTACGCTCCGACGCTCCCGGGCCTGCCCGGCGGCGAGGATTGGATGTTCAAGCAATGGCTCGACGCGGGCATCGCCATCGCCGGCATCGACGTCGGCGAGTCGTACGGCAGCCCGCGCGGGCGCGCGCTCTTCACTGCCCTCTACAACGAGCTGGTCGACCACCGCGGCATGTCGCAGACGCCCTGCGTCCTGGGGCGCAGCCGGGGCGGGCTGCAGATCCTCAACTGGGCGGCCGACAACCCCGCGCGCGTCGCGGGCATCGCGGGCATCTACCCCGTCTGCGACCTGCGCAGCTACCCCGGGCTGGGCGGAGCCTCGCGCGCCTACGAGATGACCGACCGGGAGCTCGCCGCCCAGGAGTCGAAGCAAAACCCCATCGAGCGCCTCGAGCCCCTCGCCAAGGCGGGCGTGCCGATCTACTTCATCCAGGGCGACGCCGACAAGCTCGTCCCGCTGGAGAAGAACGCGGGCGAGGTCGCGAAGCGATACAAAACCTTCGGCGGGACGATGACGCTCAATATCGCCCCGGGGCAGGGGCACAACGTCTGGGAAGGCTTCTTCCACTGCCAGGAGCTGGTCGACTTCGTGATCGCCCGGTCGCAGCCCAAGGCCGAGCCTCCCAAACCCGACATGGGGCCGGGGAACGGGCGGTAGGCGGGCTCAAACTTGATTCCGCCACCATTTTTTCTTCTTCACAGCATCTCTTTGCGCCGTTTTTCAGGATTGCCCAAGGTCGAGTAGTACAAGACATCTCGCAGTTTCCACACTCCATCACGCTCAATCACCTCGTATCTTCGCCTATGCATAAGAGCTATCGTCTGCCGCGTTTCAATTACCATCTTATGGCGAACGAGTTTGCAGGATTCTACAACTTCACCGCCGGGCGCATGCTCTATTTCGCCAAGCCAGCTAAGCCCTTGGTCTTTGAATCTTGACGCTTTTTCCCCGGCGTCGCAGAATGTGGCGTATATTGCCATCAGGTCATTTTTTCCCGCAACGACACGGTTTCGGTAAGCGGCCTCATCGACCAGACCGTCTTCCAAGCGCTTTGACAATTCAATCATGCCGGCTTCCCATTGGGCCAATTTGGACCAGAAGCCGGCGAGCCTTTGCAATGCAGGATGATCCATATCGATATCCCAAAGTATGTCCATGGCGGCCTAATCGGGAAGGATTCTACCAAGGAAGAAACCGGGACAGGTCTTCTCCCACAGCAGCCTTCGGCTGCGGTGTGGCACGGCAAATCCACCGATTTCGTTCCCAATAAACTCAACTTCGCCAGCACGATCGTCAGGTCGTCCTTGAGCGGGATCCCCCCGCGGTGGCGCTCCGAGAGCTCCCACAGCGCGGCGACGATCTCCTTCGCGGGGCGCGAGGCGTTCGCGGCGATCACCTCGCGCAGCCGCTCCTTCCCGAGCATCTGCCCCGCGGGGCTGCGGGCCTCCCAGAGCCCGTCGGTCCCCAGGAGCAGGACCGAGCCGGGCGAGAGCTCGGGCATCGGGTGGTCGAGGTATTTCGTGTTCGCGAGGATGCCCAGCGGGAGGTCGCCGCCGTCGATCTCGGGGAAGGTCTTCGTTGCGGCGTCGTAGGCGATGGGGCTGTCGTGCCCGGCGGAGGCGAAGCGGAGCGTGCGCGCCCCTGCGTCGATGTGGAGCAGCAGCAGCGTCATGAAGCGCCCGGTGGTCATCTCGCCCTCGCCGAGCAGGTGGCGGTTGGCGTGGATGAGCATGTCGGCGACGGAGTTGGTCACCTCCGAGCGAGAGCGGAGCAGCCCGCGCGTGGTCGCCATCATCATCGCCGAGGGGAGCCCGTGCCCGACCACGTCGCCGATGGCGATCACCATCTCATGCGCGTCGCCCTCGCGGCGGAGGAAGAAGTCGTAGTAGTCGCCGCCGGTCTTGTCGCAGAACCGCCCGAACGCGGCCAGCTCCAGCCCGGGGAAGTCGGGCGTCGAGGCGGGCAGCAGGCTCCGCTGGATCTCGTCGGCGATGTTGACGTCGTGCGTGAGCTTGAGGTGCTCCTTCAAGCTCGCGGCGGTGCGGTTGAGCGCGTCGGCGATCTGGCGGAACTCGCGGGCGTAGGGCAGGTCGATGCGGGCGTCGAGCTCGCCCTCGCCCAGGAGGCGGAGGTAGTTGGTCAGCGCGATCATCGGGCGCAGGACGAAGAAGGCCAGAAGGATGCCGAAGAGGATCGTGCCCAGTGCGATCGCCAGAGCGATCAGCGCGCCGTCGCGGCGGGTCTTGTTCACGTCGCCCAGGAAATCGCTCTCCGGGGCTGCGGTGACGGTGATCCAGCGCAGGCCCGAGGGGTGGTGGAAGGGCGTGGCGACGAGGATCCACGGCTTGCCCTCGAAGGAGAAGATCTTCTGCTGGCGGACGAGGAAGGAGGTGGGGTTGGCGGGGTCGAGCTTGGCGGCGGCCGTCGCGGCGACGATCACGCCGTCCTTCGCCTCGGTGGCGAGCACCGGCTTGCGGTTGAGGTCGAGCGCGGGGTAGAGCCGGGAGTCGGCCAGGAGATGCCCCTGCGTGTCGAGGATGAAGATCCGCCCGCCCGGGCTGAGGCCCTGGCCGCTGAGGAACGTGCTGATGTCGTGCAAGGTGAACTGGGCGGTGAGCACGCCCTCGAGCTTGCCCGCTTCGTCGCGCACAGGCACGACGTTGGCGAGCGCGCGGGTGAGGATCGAGCCGTCCTCGCTGACCCAGTCAAACGGCTCGGACCACGCGAAGGAGTCGGCCTTGGCGCCGGCCTTAAACGGGGCGAACTCGCGCGGGTCGATGTCGTAGGTGCGCGGGGCGCCCTCCTCGAGCGAGCCGTCGGGCAGGCAGCGGCGTTCGACGACCTGCCGCGAGCCGGCCTGGTTGTTGACCGCGAAGTAGAGGTCGGGCCCGCCGGGGTAGCGGGTGATCCAGGCGTGCCGGCCGTCGGCGCCGTCCCAGCTCATGCAGCTGATGAAGTCGAAGACGCGGGCTTGTTGGTGGAGCAGAGGCCGCCAGGAGGCGAGGTCGGCCGCATCGAGCTTGCCCAGGCGCAACAGGCGGAGGTTGAGCTCGTTGAGCCGCTGGGGCATGCCGACGATCTCGTTGATGCGCTCGGCGACGCGGTCGTGCGTGGCGTCGAAGGTGTCGACCACGAGCCGGTCGACCGCGGTGCGGGCCCGGCTGACGCTGAGGTAGATCAGGAGGATGCAGGCGAGGATGGTGGGCGTGGCGAGCAGCGCGGGGATGGTGAAGCGGATGGAGAGCCGGGCGAGGAGGCGATGGTGGAGCTTGGGCGAAGGCATGGGGGAAGGCGCGGAGGTCGCGCGATCAAGCTCACGAGATGAAGAGTCGGCCATGGCCCACACCGATGAGAGGCGACGACGGGGTCGCGCAGACCTTCGGCGGCCCAGGAGGCCTGCCGAGCACCGCCCGGGAGAGTACTCGCGCGGGGCGTGGGGGACAAGACTCCGTCACTGGCGCGTCCGACTCGCATGAAAAACCCGCCTGGCGGGCCTGAGTGAAACTTTTCCCAGCCGCTACGTCCGATATTTCCGGTCCGCAACGCAACACTAGCGGCTGGCCGCCGCTGGCCATTGATCATTGCTCAGCCTAGGCTATGCCACGCCCGCCGAGGAGCGCGGGCACGAGGTCGGATGTTCCAGGCGAGGTCGCCGCGCGGATGAACAGCCGACGAGTGATTGGTTAGAATGCCCGGACGATCCGGGCCGCCCCGCTCGACGCCCGCCTTCGCCCCAGACGCCTCCGCCCGCCCGCCCCCAGCCCGCTTCCGGCGCCTCGCACAATCCCAACCTCCCGATCAGGAGTGCCTCTCGTGCCCACAGGTCATCTCGGCTTCTTCCGACACTTCGGCCGGCTCGGCGTCACAGCCGCCCTCGCCGCCGTCCTGGTCTCCACGACCCTGTGGGCCCAATCCGCTCCGCCCGCCCCGGCTCCGGCCCCCGTCTCGGCCACCCCCGCCCCGCGCACCGTCGCGCCCGCGCCCGGCCCTGCCGGCATCAACCCCGACACCGGCCAGCTTCCGACCTTCGAGGAGTTCTTCAAGACCAACCCGATCATCAACTCGATCATCGCGGGCCTCTCGGTCATCGCGGTCGCCTTCTTCCTGGTCTTCCTCTTCACGCTCCACACCGGACGAATGATGCCCTCGGACTTCGGCGACGACGTGACGCGGCTGGTCGCCTCGAGGCGCTACGCCGACGCCGCGGAGTATTGCCGCCGGCACCGGCGGATCTTCGCCGCGAGCATCATCCAGCGCTGCGTGGAGAACTCCGACAAGAGCCACGCCACGCTGCTCAACATCATCGACGCCGAGGGCAAGCGCCGCGCCGA
This sequence comes from Planctomycetota bacterium, assembly GCA_026386955.1. GTDB lineage: Bacteria > Planctomycetota > Phycisphaerae > Phycisphaerales > Phycisphaeraceae > JAPLMQ01. Next base: position 880 of record JAPLMQ010000190.1, on the reverse strand, counting down.
GCTGGTCTGGAACCGCGTGAGCTACCTGCTCGACCTCTCCAACATCGCCCCGATGCTCGGGCTGCTGGGCACCGTGCTGGGGATGATCCAGGCCTTCGAGGTCAGCCCCTCGCAGTCGACCGGGCTGCACAGCAAGCTGCTCGCCCAGTCGATCGGCGGGGCGATGAGCGCGACCTTCTTCGGCCTGGGGGTCGCGATCCTCTGCGTGGTCTTCTACAGCGTCATCAAGACCCGCACGACCAAGGCCCTCTCCGAGGTCGAGCGCGTCGTCCACCAGATCGCCGACCACATGAAGCGAGGTGAGGCTTGAGCTTCTCCGCCCCGCCCAGCGCGACGGACTACGGATGGAGGCCGCCGACGACCTACGTCGACGTCCTCTTCCTGATCCTCACGTTCTTCATCACCATCGCCGCCTACCGCGACACCGACCGCCAAATCGACGTCTCGCTGCAGGAGACGCAGTCGGCCAAGGCCAGCGTCGGCCCCGCGACGCAGATCGTCATCACCGTCCGCTCCGACGGCACGCTCTACATGGGCGAGCGGGCCCACACGATGGAGTCGCTCACCGCCACGCTGCACGAGCTGGCGGAGCAGTTCCCCGACGAGTCGGTCCTGATCCGCGGCGACCGCAAGAGCGACCTGGGCACGGTCATCCGGGTGATGGACCTCTGCTACGCCGCGAAGCTCCGCAACGTCTTCATCGCCACGACCAAGCCCCGCAGCGAGCTTTGAAATCGTCCGGAACCCGCGCATGACGATCCATCGCCGCCAGCCCACCGACCTCGCCGCAGCGATGCTCGCGCTGTCGCTCGCGGCCGCCGCGCCCGCCGTGCGGGCCGACGAGCCCGCGGCGTCGCAGCCCGCCACCGGGCCGTCGGCC
>JAPLMQ010000089.1 GCA_026386955.1 Planctomycetota bacterium | reverse complement strand
TTCCCCATCGACCCGGGCGCCCACGTCCAGCCGCAGCGATTCACCAGCCAGGCGGCGGGGGGATCGCACGAATACCTCTACGTGCACGACCCGCACTCGGAGGGCGGGCAGGTGGTCTACATGGAGCGCGACGGGCAGTGGAAACCGGTCGCGGCGATCACGACGATGGGCCGCATCGGCAGCTTGGGCGACAAGGTCGCCAGGCCCGCGCCCAAGCCAGCGCGGCCGCGCGCTCGCAACAGCGTCAAATCGCCCGCGCCGGCTGCACCGACGCCGGCCCCGGCTCCCGTGAGCGACGTCAAGCCGGAGTTTGCCCCGGGCGACTTCTGTTTCTGGAACGACCTCAACGCCGACGGGAAGGTCCAGATCGAGGAGTGCGTCGTCATCCCCGAGGCGGAATTGAGGAATCCCGACAAGCCCTGGGCCAAGCCTCCCGAGCTGACCAACGGGTGGGGCGGACGCATCGCGCCCGACCTGACGATCTACGTCGACGGCATCACGCGCTTCCGCCCGATCGGCTTCGCCCCCGACGGCGCGCCGCGCTACGGCCTCGCCGGCACGAAGAGCCTCGGCGTCGACGAGCGCGGCGACCTCATTCCCGATCCCGCCAACAAGCAGCTTCTCTGCCTGAGCTACAAAGGCTACGCCGGGCCCACCACCGGCCTGCTCGGCATCGACGAGGAATCGGGCCGGATCCGCTGGTCGTACCCCAACCCCTACCCCGGCGTCCACGGCTCGCACAACGCGCCGATGCCCGCCCCCGGCCTGCTCGTCGGGCCGATCAAGATCATGGGGCTCGCCCGCGTCGACGACCGCATCGGCAACGTCATGGCGATGCGGGGCAACCTCGGCCAGGACTTCTTCGTCACCTCCGACGGGCTCTACGTCGGCGCCCTGTTCCAGGACTGCCGCTTCCCCGCCGAGCCGCTGCCCGACACCGAGGCCATGCTGCGGGGCCAGCCGATGGAGCGGTATTCCGAAGGCGGGGAGCCGTTCAACGGATGGTTCGGTCGGCAGTCGGACGGAAAATTCCGGCTCACCACCGGGATGCCCCGGCAGGCGGCGATGATCCTCAACGTCAACGGGCTTGAGTCGATCGAGCGCTTCGACGCGCCGGCCCTCAGTGTCGACGAGGCGGGTCTCACGAAGGCGGCCGTCGACAACGCGGCGCGGGCCTCGGCCTCGGGCGCGGAGAAATCCTGCGTGATCCACCGCGCCGCCGCGCCCCCGACGCTCACCGGCGAGTCCGGCGACTGGAAAGCGGCGCCGAGGCTCGTCATCGCCCGCGCGGGCATGCCTGAGAAGGCCATCGCCCGCCTCGCCTACGACGCGGAGAACCTCTATGTGCGTTTCGACGTGACCGACGCCTCGCCGTGGGCGAACCAAGGCAAGGAGCCGAGCGAACTCTTCAAGACCGGCGACGCGGTCGACGTGCAGATCGGCCCCGCCGGCGACAAGCCGCACGCCGATCCCGCGGCAGGGGACCGGCGCGTGGTGATCGCCGACCTCCAGGGCAAGCCCGTCGCGGTGCTCATGGCCGTGGTCGACCCCAAGTCCCCGCCCGAGCTGCACAAGAGTTTCACGTCCCCCGTCGGGACGAAGGCCTTTGACCGCGTGGAGGTGCTCGCGGCGGCGAAGGTCGCGGTGAAGAAGGGCGACGGGAAATACACCGTCGAGGCGGCGATTCCCTGGAGCGCCCTGGGCGTGGCGCCGGCCGCGGGCACGAAGCTCCGCGGCGACGTGGGCTTCATCTCCTCCGACGCCCGGGGCACAATCAACGTCGCACGCACCTATTGGGCCAACTCCGCGACGAACCTGGTGAACGACCTCCCGCAGGAGGCCTGGCTGCATCCGCAGACGTGGGGGGCGTGGACGCTGGAGTAGAGGGGGCGGGCGCCTCGCGGCGCGGATTCACGCCCCTTCCGGCACGACCGCCATCTCGATCAGCCTCCGCCGCCTGGGGTCGCTCTGCCGCGCCAGGTACTCGGGCGTGTGCAGGAGGTTGTACTGCGAGGCGGGGGGCATGGCCTGCGCCTCGCGCTTGTAGACGACCCACACGATCCGTCGCGGCTCGGCCGACGAATTGGGCGTGCTGGTGTGCCAGATGAAGGTGTTGTTGATCATGCAGTCGCCGGCCTTGCCGGTGACCTTGACCATGCCGGGCAGCGCGCGGGGCTGACCCTTCTCGTCGTTGCACCACGCGGGCAGCGCCTTCCCCTCGCGGTGGGTGCCGGGGACCACCGCCGTCGGACCGCCGTCGTCGCCCAGGTCGCTCAGCAGGAACGTCAGTCGCGTGTAGGGCCCGCCGTCCTGGTGCCATCCGCACCGCGCCGGGGAATGCGCGGGCATGAAGTTGGCCATCGAGGCGCCCAGCAGGCGGACATCGCCGTCGTGGAGCTTTTCGACGTAAGGGAGCACCGAGGGCAGGTCGATCAAACTGGCGAAGACGGGATCGACCTCCAGCAGGCGGTTGATGTCGATCGAGTCGGTATCGGGCGTGCGCACCGCCGAGGGGATACTGCCGAAGTCGGCGATGAGTTCGTCGAAGCGCCGCCGCATCGCCTTTAGATCCGCCGTCGGGATGGCGCCGGGCACGACGGTGTAGCCCTGGTGCTCGAGCTGCTGCAGCCGGGCGTCCATCAGGCTGGAGGTGGGCACGGTTTCCATTGCGTCTCCCTGGGTGGCGGCCAATTCAATATTCGCTCTTCATCCAGCGGACAGGTCTTTCACGTCTTTGGGCAACGCGAGGCCTGAACTCGACTCATGCCTTCTGCGCAGCGGCGATCCGGCTTGCCAACTCCGCGGTCTCCTGCACGTCGGCGAGGGTGGAGCGGGGCGGCGACCCGTCGCGGATGGACTTGGCGAACGCTCGCAGTTGCGGCAGGTATCCGCTGACCTCCAGCGTCATGCGGCCGCCGGCCTGGGCCTCGAAGGTCGTCGCCGGGGCGTTGCGAGTTGACCATTCGTGGAAGGGCACGCCCACCGGCATCCTCGCCACCCGGACCGTGCGGCGGCCGGCGATCTCGCCGAAGAAATCCCGGGTCGAGACGCGGATGCTCTCGATGTCCAAGGCGCAGTTGTTGAGCGATCTGCCGACGATCACCGCGGCGTCGCCGTTCTTGAACTCCAGCGTGGTGGTCGAGCCGAACGGGCCGGCGCGGCTGCCGACCACGCGCTCGACAGGCCCCGAGAGGTGGAGCGCGAGGTTGTGGATGTGGCCGATGTAGGGGAAATACTCGAACGACCAGAGCCGGGGACCGGTGGCGTCGCGCAGATGTTCCTGGAGAAGGTCGACCAGCGGGCTGTACCGGAAGCAATGCCCCGCCTGGACGACCAGCCGCTTGCCGGCGGCGACGGCCATGATCTCGCGCGATGCCTCAGGCGTGGCGACCTGTGCGGGAGTCTCGCAAAACACATGCTTGCCGGCGTCGAGCGCGGCGCGGATGACCGTCTCATGCTGCGCCGGGCCGGTGGCGATCAGCACCGCGTCGATCGAGGGGTCGCGCACGAGGTCTTGGTGGCTCGCAAATCCTCGGGCGCGAAAGCGCTGCGCGGCGGCGCGGGTGCTCTCGGGCTTCGAGTTCACGACGCCGCGCATCTCGAACTCGTCGAGAAACGTCAGCGCGGGCAGATGGGCGAAGCGGACGATGGTGCCGACGCCGACGATTCCCAGTCCGATGGGTGACATGAATGGTTCCTCGGTGATGCCGGAGCGGGAGGTTACGCCGTGACCCACCCGGGTGGGAGCACGGTCCAGGTGCGTTCGAGTCCGGGGAGGCCGCAACGAAGCATCCGTTGCTGCGTCGGCGTGGCCCGGGGCTGGAGATCGGGGCCGGCGATCGCCCAGTGGTCGAGCAGCGGGGGCGTCGCCTCCGTGGAGACGGCGATGTTGACCAGTCGGCGCGGATGATCGGCGCGATTCGCCCCCACCGAGTGCAGGGCCGTGGGGTCGATGACGAGCAGGTCGCCGGCGTTGCCCAGCAACTGGGTGGCGGTGGGGAAGGCTCGCTGGACCGCGCCCGGGTCGCGCAGGTCCGGCGGCAACTCGCAATGGTGGCTGCCCGGGACAAACCACGTGGCGCCGTTCTCCGCGGTCGTCGCGTCGAGGCAGACGAAGAACCAGAGATAGGGCGGCGGCGCCGAGCGCGTGTCGACGGGAGCCTTGTCCCGATGCCAGGCCAGGGCCTCCTCCGAATGTTTCGCCTGCGTGGGCATCGATGCCAAGAGCGACAGGTCCCACAAGCGATACGAGCCCATCATCGCGCCGGCGATGGCGTGGACCGCCGGCAGGTCGATGAGCCGCATCGCGGCCTCGCCCCAGACGTAGAGGCAACGGCAGGCGAGGCTCTCCTCGCTGGCATAGGTCCCATGCAGCTTTTCGCCGCGGGCCAGGGCGGCGCGCACGGCCGCGAGGGCTCGGCCCGAAAGGGCGTTTAACTCGTTGAGCCAATCGCCGGCCACGCACGCTTCGACGCGGGTGTAGCCGCTGCTGCGGAGCGCGAACAGGTGGCGGGACAGGTCGATGGGGTCCATGACGATTCGCTCAGAGACGACTCATTCGCGCCGACGTCCGACTCCATTGTCCGATGCGGTCGAGGCCCAGCGGGGCCTTCGCGTGATTAGATGGCCCACCTCACGGACATAAGGGTATCTGAGGATTCTGCGGCAGGACATCAAGGAGGCTCGTTGCCGCAAGGCAAATTGAGCTTCCCCACGAATGGTGGGCGCGCCGAGCGCGCAGCATAATGGCTGCGGGAAGGAGCTCATCATGGGTCAAGCCCAAGGCAAGCGGCGGCGGTT
>JAPLMQ010000225.1 GCA_026386955.1 Planctomycetota bacterium | reverse complement strand
CGAGCTTTAACGCTTCCTTGCGTGCTTCACCCATTGGGTGGGCCTTCCGTGGCAGGTGTAAAATGCTGGAAACACCTTGTATTACGGCCTCAAACGCATATCGGTTCTATCAAACTGCCAGTTCCATCTGGGAAATGTGGGAATACTTCGGTTGTCGCACGATGCGGAGTTGGCGGCGCAGATTATAAAGGGTGTTCGGAACGACAAGGGCCGTATTAGCTCGCTTCTTACGAATCCACTCATGGTGGCGCTGCTAATATTGCGGTACAAAGTGAATCAGTCGATGCCGGAAAATGCTGTGGCATTTTTCGGAGATTTGTTTGTTTTGCTTTTGCAGCGGCATGACAAGCAAAAGCCTGGATATATTCGGCCGCGCAAATCAAAGATTGGCGATATTGGTTTGCATGATACATTTTGTGCAATATCCTATCTTTCTCGAAAGAGTGACGGAAATTCAATTCCGCTGACGCAATTGTATGGATTTTGCAGGGAAGCTCTTAAATTGGTCGCGCTCACGGATCACGCGGTTGCGGTAGTTGAAGATATAAAAAACATCACTTGCCTGGTCTTGGAGGAGGGCGGCGATTGCCGGTTTATCCATAAGGGGGTTCAGGAGTATCACGCTGCGTGCTTCGTACGGCAGCAGTCGGAGGATTCGGGTCGTAAATTTTATGAGGCGATGGTTCGCTATTGGCGCTCGTGGCGACAAGAATTGTATTTCTTGGAAACTATCGATGATTATCGATTTACTCGATATTTCCTGATTCCGCAGTTGAAGTCAGTTCTTGGCTTGCCAGATATTGTGCCAGTGGAGTGGAAGGCTAGTCTAGAGGGCTCGCGTCGGTTGTCGGCAGATACGGTAGTTGGCTTTGCGCTAACGGGATCTGCGGGGGTAAGAATTACGACAATTACTGCGGGCGATCAGTGGGGGTGGCCTGTAGGTGATGATATTAGAGGATATTTTGATTCGATCGCATACATGAAATGGGCGCTTCATGAAGAACTTATACGGAAAATAGGTAAGAAAAGCGATCATCGTAGTGTGGGCAAGGGGGAGGAGTATGTTCAAGTTAAAATTAGATATTCTAATTGAAAATGGGGTAGATTGCTCGATAGCCTTGGCCAAGATTGTCGAGGCGCAGGATCGTATGTTTGTTCGCCTCAAGGAAGCGGTGGTTCATTCGCAGCGTATCGAGGCGGCGGGCGAGGTCTTTAGGTTTTGAGTGGAGTGGTCTCGGGCGGCTGCAGATGGGGTAGGTCGTCGGGGCCGAAATTCGCGAAAGGTAGGCCTTCACGCGAAGGGCCAATATTGGGCTTGGACACCCCAGTTTCGATCAAAGCCCTCGTTTCTTTGTCCCGGAGGGACAACGGAATGTAGCCACGGGTGGAGCGGGGCGAGCGGTAGCGAGAACCGCGGAACCCGTGGGCCCTCGTTCTCCTTGTCTTCTGCCCCGGCAGGGGCAGCGGAAGGGTTGCCTCGCGGGGGACTGGCCCACAACGATTCGCGGTGCGCGTTTCGCGAGGCCGGTCCGTTGCCCCTTCGGGGCAAGAGGGATTTGGGGAGTCGCATGCCACGGGTTGCGCGAGGCTCCCTGCGGTCGCCTCGCTCCACCCGTGGCTACAGTCAGCCGCCCCTCCGGGGCGGAAGGTGCAGACATGGCGAGTCGGTGGACAGTGCCTGAATCCGCTGCGCGGGTTGACGTCCATGGACGGTCGCGTATTTTGTCCCGGAGGGACAACGGAATGTAGCCACGGGTGGAGCGGGACGAGCGGCAGCGAGAACCGCGGAACCCGTGGATCGTCACGTCTCCTATTTTCATTTGCCCCGGCAGGGGCAACGGAGGATTTCATGCCGGGGACCTATCATCAGATCCTGTATCACGCCGTGTTCTCGACGAAGGAGCGGGTTGATTGGATCACGCCGCCGATCGCCAAGCGGCTGCATCCATTCCTGGGTGGATTGATCCGCGGGGACGGTGGCGTGGCCCTCCAGATCGGCGGGGTCGAGGACCACGTCCACATCTACTTTCGTTGGCGGCCCGACAAGAGCATCTCCGACCTCATGCGGCTGGTGAAGGCGAAATCATCAATGTGGGTGCACAAGGAGTTTCCCAAGCTCGGCGAATTCGCTTGGCAGGAGGGGTACGGCCTCTTCTCCGTGAGCAAGTCGCAGGAGAAACGGGTGGTGAGTTACATCGAGCGGCAGCCAATCCACCATCGACGGGAGGATTTCAAGAGCGAGTTGTTGCGGCTGCTCGACGCGCATGAGGTGAAGTATGAGAAGCGGTATGTGTTTGAGTGAGGTTGGATTGGACGGGACGGAGTTGCGGGACGGGTGATCGAGGGCGAGGCCGAAGAATTCCGTTGCCCCTCCGGGGCAAGAGATGTTTAGGCGTCGTGAACCACGGGTTGCGCGACGCTCGCTAGGCGCTCGCATCGCTCCACCCGTGGCTACATTCCGGCGCCCCTCCGGGGCGAAGACAGGATCAGAACATGGCCTTCGTGAACTGCAGGGCCAACGCCGGCTCACAACACACCGCGACGCGGTTTGGCTGCATTTTCTTTGCATCGCTTCTTTTCACCTCATTTCTCACCCACCCCGCCCTCGCCGCGTCGGGCCCCGCGGGGTCGCAGCCGGCGAATCGCGAGCTTGTCGCGGAGTTGATCGGAGAGCTCAACGAGCCCTACCCCGTCGGGGCGGCGGCGAGGGACAAGCTGGCGGCGATGGGCGCGGCTGCGGCGCCCGCGCTGCGCGAGGCGGCGAGGCATCACAGCGACCCGATCACGCGGGTGCGGGCGCGGGCGGCGTGGGAGAAGGCGTTGCCGCTCAAGGCGGACAGCGAGCCGCCGCACCGCGTCGCCGGGCGGGAGGCGATGGCGAAGCATCGGTTCGAGGAGGCCATCGCGGAGTTTCTGCCGCTGACGCTGGGGGCGTGGGCCTATCCGAAGGACAGCATGGCGTTGGCGGAGGCGTATGAGAAGGCGGGACGATGGGGCGAGGCGCGAGACGCCTACGTGGCGGTGGCGGAGCGGATCGACGAGGTGGTGAGCTTGCCGATCGCGGCGATGACGCGGCCGGTCAAGCGGCCGGAGGGGAAGGAGGAGAATCGCGGTCGGGCGTTGGTGGGCGGCGATCCGTTTGGAGGTGGCGATCAGTGGGACGGGGACCTGATCGAGGTGCTTCTGGACGGCCGCTGGACCAGTGCCAAGCCCGGGGGGTGGGACGATCGGCTGAAGCGGGGCGTGCAGGAGTGGTCGATGTTGCGGGCCGAGGCCGTGCTCGGGGCGGCGCGGCTGGAGGCGGGGCGGCTGGGTGAGCGGGGGAAGGCGATCGCGCGTTGCCGGGCGGCGGTCGCCGCTTCGCCGCGGGCGGGCGGGCCTTTCAAGGAGCTGCAGCAGGCGTGGGAGGAGGTCGCGTCGGGGAAGCGGGTGTTGGGGCCAGAGGAGCGGCGCAGCGACTTTGAGCGGAATTCGATGACGGAGAAGGTGCTGGCCGAGCTGGCGCCGATGCTCGAGGCGGAGGGGGAGATCCTGCCCGCGCTGGACGCGCGGGCGCGGCGGATGTTGAGCGAGGCGATGCGGTCGCCGATGGGCGTGCACCATGATGTCGGGCCGATGGCGCGGCTGCTGCAGAAGCTGCCCGCGGGCGCGCCGCTGCCGCCCACGCCGATGTTGGTCGTGCTCACGCCCGAGGCGCCTACGTTCCGCGTCGACCCCTGGAGCCCGGACGGGCATTCCAAGGCGCGGCACAGGAGCAGGTCGGGGGACGCCAACTTCTGGACGTTCACCTTCGCGGCCCCGCCCGGGCAGGAGTTGGCGACGATCCATGTGAAGCAGCGTGTCACGCTGGGCGGGGGCTACCTCGACCTGGGCTACCACTACGAGGGCGGGACGATGAGCATGCTCCTCTACCACCGCGCGGACCCGTTCACGGGCGACGCGGAGGAGGAGAGGACGTTCGACGTGGAGCCGGGGCAGGTGGTGGTGCACCTGCATCTCGCGCAGGGCATCGACAGCAGGAGCGTGATCAAGCAGGTGGAGGCGACGGCGACGTTTCGGGCGGTGAAGTGAGGGGGAAATCTTCAAGGGCGTGGACGCGTTGGTCGCTCGCACATAGCAGCCTGCGGCTGCGATGTGGCACGGATGGACGCCGCCCTCCGGAAGTGCGTCACGGCCCGTAGCGGTCGATGGTGATGTACGGCATGTCGATGCCCGCGAGCAGGGCGATGGCGATCCAGACGACGATGGCGGTGAGCTCGCCGGTGATCGCGCCGATGGCGACGGCGCGGGCCTTGTCGAACGTCGCTTTCCCGCCGTATTTCACGACCAGCTTCTTGAAGATCCAGGCGAGGAGGAAGCTCAGCCAGAGCTGGTCCATCAGCGGGTTGCTGAGCATGATGAAGCCCAGCGGGTGGGGCACCCAGAAGAGCTGGCGGCGCAGGAGCATGGTGAGGACGACCCAGACGCAGCCGAAGCCGAACCAGCCGGTGTTGACGAGGTTGGCCGAGGCGGGGGAGCGCAGGGCGATGTCGCGGGCGGTGTCGAAGACGCGGTTCTGGCAGATGCCGTAGAACCAGTAGTGCATGCGGTCGGCCCCGCGGAGGTAGGCGAGGAAGATGGCGAAGAGGATCGAGGCGGCCACGCTCGAGGCGATGCTGAGGATGAGGGTGACGTGGAACGTGGCGCGGTTGCCGCCGACGGATTCGCGGAGTTTCGCGGCGTTGAGGAGGTTGGGGGCGAGGAGGCATTTCACGTCGAGGAAGAGCAGGGCGTAGATGGGGAAGATGGGGGCGACGACCGCGGGGGCGAGGAGCGAGCTCAGGCCGAACATCTTGTAGAGGTGGAAGAAGCCGGTGTGGGCCTGTATCCAGTAGATGCCGCTCTCGGCGACGATGCGCATCAGGCCGACGGTGAGGAGCGTCATCACCAGCACGAAGAGGAGCGACCAGCCCCAGCCGAGGTTGTTCCATTGGAGCCACGCGGTGAGCACGGCCATGCTCGCGACGAGGCCGAGGATGGGCGCGGCGATCAAGGCTTTCCGCCCGAGCGTGCGCCCGGCGGCGAGCCGTCGGAAATCGAGCAGGCAGCGCGAGAGGCTGATCGCGGAGAAGGCGAACATCGCGCCGCTGCCTTGGGCGGCGGAGATGTTGGTGTTCCAGAAGTAGTCGCTGGGGAAGTCGTAGGTGGATTGGCCGTAGCCCAACCAGATGGCGATGAGCACGACGGCGCGGCCATAGAGGTAATAGAACCAGACGGAGAAGCTCATCTCGGCGGGGATGAGGAAGGCGAGGCTGGTGGCGGTGAAGAGGACGAGGGCCGCGATGCCAAGGCGGCCGAGGGTGAAGTCGTGGAGCGTCTTGGCGACGCCGGTGGCGTGCATGCCGAGCGTGATGGGAGCGATGCCGGCGGGGAAGAAGCCGGATTGGACCAGCCCGTTCCAGGTGAGCACGCTGAAGACGATGGCGAAGCCGAACCAGAAGCCGGGCCCGCGGAAGAGGGCGGGCACGACGCCGAGCGGGCGGTCGGCCTCGGGGAGGACGCTCTCGGGGAGCTTGGCGAGCGGGAAGATGAGTTGCTCGCGCCGGGCCCAGAGCGGGAGCGTGAGGTGGGCGAGGCTGTAAAAGAGGCCGTAGGCCGCGGCGACGAAGACGAGCCAGGAACTCAGGGGCCAGAGCCAGATCGACCAGGGGATGGCGCGGGCGACGTGGGCGTAATGTCGCCAGGCGGCGAGCCAGCCGGCGGAGTCGGGCGGGCCTTCGCCGAGGCCTTCGCGGTATTGGCGGATGGCTTCGGGGTCGGTGATGTAGAGGCTGCGGTTGATGTTCTTGAGGGAGGAGGTCCAGCCGCGCTGCGGGGTGTTCCAGTGCGGGTCGAAGGGCGAGGCGATCTGCGGGACGAGCTGCTCGGCGAGGCCGAAGGTGGAGATGCCGGCGGTGACGAGCATGGCGGCGAAGAGGGTGACGAGCTCCGCCCGGCCGAAGGGGCGCGGGCAGCGGCCGCGCGGGAGGAGGCGGGCGGCGCAGCGCAGCGCGGGGTTGCAGACCAGGACGGCGAGGACGAGCAGGACGAAGCCGAGCACCGGGATGAGCGTGCCGGCGAGGGTGGCGCGGCGGACGTCGTTGGCCCAGATCCACAGGACCGACTGCGCGATCGAGAGCAGGACCGCCAGCGGGGGGACGAACCAGCGCAGGGCGAGGTTGCGCGGGTCGTTCGTGGGGGAGGTCGGGGAGGTCGGCGAAGCGGGCGAGGCGCTGTCGGCGGGCAGCGAGGCGAGGTCGATGCGGGCGTAGGGCGTGCTCATGGGCGCATGGTCCGCGCCCGAGGTGGGCGGGGTGGCGGTCGCTGATCCCTGCGGAAAGAGACGATCGGCGAGAAGCGGGGCAAGGCTCTTTCCGGGTGCCACATGTCATCGTACTCGTGACATGTGCCGGTCGACGGACGGCTCGGGACGATGCGGAGACTTCGTCACGGCATCGTGGCTTTCCGGGTGCCACATGTCATCGTACTCGTGACATGTGCCGGTCGACGGACGGCTCGGGACGATGCGGAGACTTCGTCACGGCATCGTGGAAAAGGCGTGATTCGAAGGGTTCGACGCTTGCGGCGAAAGGGAGGTTCATGTCCTCCCAAGACACATGTCACGAGTACGATGACATGTGGCACCAGTCAACGCGAGCCAGCGGCGGAAGGGCGGAAATGGTGACGCGTCGATCAGGTCCGGCGTCCAAGCCTGCCTGGCGTCGGCCCCGACTCTTGTAGGCTATGGACATCCGCCGACGAACCGCGGCCCATCTTAGACGAGACCCGCACGATGACGCACCCCGCCCGCTACGCGATCTGGTCGGTCGATTGGGAGGACAACGACGGCCAAGACTACGCCGGCACGCGCTTCGCGCAGGTTTGCCGGCCGATGCAGGAGCTCCTGGCGGAACTGGCGGGCGGGAAGGTGACGTGGTTCGCGAAGGTCGACTGGACCAGCGACATCACCGACCACGACGGGCTCGACCGCGTGGCGGGGGCGATCGTCGCGGGCGGGGGCGAGATCGGGCTGCACACGCATCTCTTCTCGTGGGAGCCGTATTGGCGCGAGCGCGGGTGGCGGCGCGGCCTGCGCATCCTGCGCGAGCGCTGGGGCGTCGAGGCGACGAGCTACTCCTCGGGCATGGGCAACTACATCGAGTCCGACACCGCGGCGCTGGCGTCGCTCGGCTTCGCCGGCGGGCGGCTGCTCTACCCCGGGCTCAAGCACGACTTCAAGGAGTGGTTCGCCAAGCCCTACGCGGGGCTGGCGGGGATGGACCTGCTCGAGAGCCCGATGGGGTCGCGGGCGGGCTATGTCGACGCGGCCGATTGCCGGCGATATGCAGCCGCGCCGACGATCATCAATTTCCCGCAGGCCCGGCTGCCGGAATATGCGACGAACCCCGACAACCAGTTCCAGCTCACGATCGGCGTGAACACCGAGGCGAACACAGACCGGTTGATCGCCCACGCAGCCTCGCAGAGCCGGTTCGTGCACGCGTACTGCCATCCGTACGACATGATGGACGCCGAGGCGCGGCTGACGCCGGAGGCGGCGCGGCGGGCGCGGCACCTGGCCCAGCGGCTGCGCGCGGAGGGGTACACGTTCGTCACCGTGGCGGAGGCGGCGAAGGCGTTCGGCGAGGTGGGGGAGCTTTGAGTGGAAGATGGCAGCCTCGCATGTGCTGGCTGCTCGCCGCTCAAACACCTTTTCTCATCCACGTCAGGCATTCAAAAGCCAGCAATCCAAGCCCCGACATCAGCAAAGACGCGATCAATATGAACGCGGCGGTCCATGCAACATGGGCGACGGATGGTTTTTCCCTGTCGCGATAGTGGCCACTGAATGCCCTCGCGAGCATCATGCACATTCCCGGCGCGATCCCGATCACCAATACGCCCGCGACGACGATTGCCGCAGTCGCTCGCTTCTCCGACAGCACGACCCAGCAGGCGATGAGCGCGCTGAGCACCGAGAGGGAAACGGCCTCAAGGTCGATCGGCGGGATATGTTGTTCTTTCAGGCGGAATCCCAACGTGAGGCTCCCGTCAATGGTTTTCGGGCTTCCGCAGGAGGGTGAAGGTAAGAGCGGTTGAATGGCGATTGCGCGGACATCAATGCAACGAGATCATGCGGAGAATCACCCGGAATCCTGCGCCATCTCAAACACCTTTCGCGCCGTCACGAGCTGCTCCGCGTAGAACCCCGCGTCGTCGTTGCCGCGGGATTTCAGGGTGGAGACGGCGGCGTTGAACTCGGCTTCGCCGGCGGCGCGCTGGCCGACGTCGCGCTTGGCGTCGAGGAGCTTCGCGAGGCCGATGTAGCCTTCGAGCATCGTCACGCCGTCGGCGTTCTTCTCCTGCTTGCGGCTGTTGTCGAGGGCGAGCCCGAAGGGGCCGAGGGCCTCGGCGTGGAGCCCGTTGGCGAGGAGCTGGGCGCCGAGGAACCAATAGGAGAAGGCGAGCTGGGCGACCTTCGGCTCGAGCTCGAGGAGCTGGCGGATGCTGTAGCGGGCGAAGGCGAGTCCCTGGCGAAGCTGGTCCGGGGAGATCGCCACGCCCGGCTCGTCCCAGCCGGGCCAGGTGAAGGAGGCGACGTTGGTCGCCATGCGCTTCGCGTCGAGGCGGAGTTCGTTCGCGGCGGCGGGGTTGTCCTTCGCCTTGGCGGCGGCGCGGGCGAGGCAGTAATGGATCCCCGCGTGGGCGAAGTGGATCACCTGCTCGACCGACTTGGCCTTGTAGTAGACGTCGGCGACCAGGTCGCTGAAGGCCTCGACGATGCGAGGCTCGTCGGCGAGGGCGAAGACGTGTTCGCTTGCGGCGAAGAGGTCCTTCTCGGCGATAAGGGCTTGCACGGCGGCGAAGATTTCGTCGCGGGTGGGCATGGGGGAGTCCTTGTTGAAGAACAGGTGCTTGACCATCAAGGCAGGCGTTCGAGAGGCCTCACAACTTCAGCAGCATCGCGGTCATGTAGACGCCCGCCCAAACGTACACCATGAGCATCAGTTGAATCCCAAGCGCGAGCGAGCCGAACAGGAGCGTCAGCCCCATGGTCGTGGGCGTGGGCGGATCGGAGGGGGATTTCCGGGCGTGCCGGCGGGCGAGGAGCCGCCCTTTCTTGAAGGAATCCTCTCCCGCGAGGACGAGGCTCAGGAGCAGCCCTGTCAAAAGGATGGCGATGGCATAGATCTCATTGTTGCCGAAGCGAGGCGAGAGGGTCAGCGATGCGAGGAGGCACGTGATGGCCCACACCAAGGGCGCGAGGAGGAAGAGGAAGACGCCCCGTGGCCCCTGGATCAGCGGAGGCGGCTTCGGTTGGCGCTCGAACTCCTCCCAAGTGAACGCGCGGCCGCACTCGGGACAGACCTGCTTCGGGAGGCCCGTGATGTTGTAGCCGCACTTGGGGCAGTAGCGCCGAAGGTCGGTGGGCGGCGGCGGAGGAGGAGGGGAGATGGTGATCATGCGGAATCGCTCGCGGCGAAGAGGTCCTTCTCGGCGATCAGGGCTTGCACGGCGGCGAAGACTTCGTCGCGGGTGGGCATGGGGAAGTCCTTGTTGATGGCGTTAGCCTACTTCAACTCCACAATCCGCACCCCCGCCGCGGGGACCGTGATCGTCACCGTCGCGGCCTTCCCCTCGCGGGCGACCGGCAAGCTCTCCGCGGTGAACCATTCGCTGGCTTCGTGCATGTCGGGCGATGCGGTGATCGTCACCGTGCGGGTCTGCGTGAAGTCGGTGGGGACCACGCCGTGCTGGGGCTTGGTGCAGCCGGCGGGGTTCAGGAGGGTGATGATCCAGCCCTTCTCGGTGCGGTTGAGGAGCCACTCGACCTCGCCGCGGACCTCCACGGGAAGCAGGCCCTGACGGACGTGGGCGAGCAGGAGCGCGACCGCGGGCGTGGCGGCTTGGTCGATGCCCAGGCCCAGCGGGATGGAGAGGTAGACGAGCCGCCCCTTGCCGCGTTTATAGGCCGCGGCCACGACGTCGCCGTTGCTCGCCTTGATGAGCGGCTCGCCCTCCTTCAACGGTTGGTAGCGGAAGCGCTGGCTGACGACCTGCTTCGTCGTGGGCACCCATTGGAATGAAGCCTCCTCCGCCGTCGCGCCGGTCTGGGGCAGTTGCAGCGCCGCCACCCCTGGGCCGGTGAGCTGCTCGGCCGACGCGATGAGCGTGCCGCCCTCGTCCATGTATTTCGCGAGCTTCTTGCCCCATTCCTCGGTGAGGGTGACTTCGCCGTTGAGGACGACGACGGGGTAGTGGTCGAGGATGTCGGTGCGCTTGGGGGCGGTGACGAGGACGTCGAAGACGTCGCCGAAGAGGTTGGGGAGGAAGGTGGGGTTGACGCCGGTGTTGATCTGGGCGTCGCGCGGCCCGTAGGAGTCGTAGGCCACCTGGAACCATTCGAGCAGCATGCGGGCGTGGCGGCCGCGGGCGAGGACGGCGGGGTTGGCCTCGGGGTCGAGGTCGAAATGGGAGGGGTGGTTGGGGTTGGCGTCCCAGCCGTGGGCGCGGTCGAGGAGGAAGGCGACGGGGGTGAATGGGGCGCCGCGGTCGGGGTGCTCGCGGGTGAGCTTGAGGAACTCGTCGACGAGGCGCCCCTTGGGGGAGAGCTGGATGGGCTTGCGCGGTGTGGCCGAGCCGGCGGGGCTCCAGAACTCGTCGAACCCCTGCTCGTGGTAGAACGCGCCGGAGCCCGAGAAATACTGGTGCCAGAGGTCGAACTTGTACCAGGTCATCCCCGCGCCGGACCACATGTCGTAGTAGTTGTCGTAGGCGAATTTCGGGGAGGCCATGACGTTCTGCTCGGAGAAGTATTGGTGGGCGTCGCCCAGGCCGCAGGAGCGGTAGGTCGCGGTCATGCCGCCGAACTGCCGGGCGGCGCCGCGGAGGAAGGCCAGGCGCATTCCGAGGCCCGGGAGGCAACTGATGCTCTCGTAGCCGACGCTCTGCGCGCCCCACTCGAAGCAGGCGTGGGCGAAGCTGGTCATGCCGACCGACTGGCAGGGGATGATCATCTGGTAGGGCTTGTCGATGGGCTGGCCCCAGACGGTCTTCTCGCGGGCGGCGATGCCGGCGGCGCAGATGTCGGTCAGCCCGCGATAGACCTCCTCGCGGGACTTCGCGGCCTTGATCGCCGCGTCGAGCCCGGCGCGGTTGAAGGTGGCGTCGTCGCGGAAGTAGCCGAGGCTCTCGCCGGCGATGTTGCCGACGTAGCGGTCCTTGTACTTCGGCCAGCGGGCCTTGGCCTCGGCGCTGAGCGGCTTGGGCGGGAAGTAGTTCTGCATCAGGCCCCACATCCGCGCGGGGTTGGCGTCGAGCCAGGCGGCGAAGGCGTCGTTGGCGAGGATCTCCGGCCCGGCGTTGTGGAAGACGGGGGCGACGCGCGGGTCGCCGAAGATCGGCACGTCGGCGAGGCTGGCCTTCCCGCCGAAGGCCGCGCGGAAGTCGGCCAGCCAGGCGGGGTCGACCTGGTAGGGGACGAGCATCCGCTTGGGGTCCTTGGAGACCAGGTCGTCGAGCCATTGCCCCTCGCGCATGTTCCAGAGGTAGACGAAGCCCTTGTCGTGCGGCGTGCGCACCTTCCAGGCGTCGGGGATCTTGTCGCCCGCGGCGCGGGCGGCGAGCGGCGTGGGCGCGACGCGCGGGTCGACGCGGATCTCCGCGAGCGTCCTCCACACCGGCTTGACCGGCTTCTCCTTGTAGACGGGCTGGTAGCGGACGTCGGTGGTGAGGCAGATCGCGTCGATCTGGCGGTGGCCCTGCTGCTTGACCATCGAGAGCAGCGTCAGCTTGGCGGGGCCCTTGGCGAGCCTCGCCGGGCGCTGGTCCCAGGCGAATGACCACTTCCAGAGGAGCTTGAGCTCGTCATCTTCATCGACGATGGGCTTCTGCCCGAAGGTGAGCTGCTGCTTGTCGGCGCCGGGCTGCTCGAGGCGCACGGCGAAGAGCTCGGTCTGCCCGCGCCAGTCGCGGTAGCGGACCCAGACGCGCCACTCGCCGGCCTCGGGGATCTCGAGGTCGATGGTGGCGGCCGCGGCGGCGTCATCGGGCCCGCAGGCGATGCTCAGCCATTCGCTCTCGCCGCCCTGGGTCCATTCGGGCGCGATGCCCGGGCCGGAGAGCGCCCAGTGGCCGGCGGTCTTCTGGTCCATGTCGGGGAAGCAGTAGCCGTGGACGCCCTGGAGGTTCTCGGCCTCGATCCAAAGGGTCTCCGCGGCGCGGGCGGGGAAGCAGGCGGCGGCGAGGATGAGGAGGGCGAGGGTGAGGGGGCGAGGCGGGAAGCGGGTGGGCATGGGGGTCTCCTGTCGCGGAGAGGCGTCTTGTTAGCCGGACGCGCAAGCGCCGGCATTGGGCGCCCAGTGTGACGGGCGTTTTCCGGACGCGGGGCGGTGCAAGCCGTCGCTGGCGCGTCCGGCTAACAAGACGGGGCCAAGGCAAGGTCGCGGCGCAGTTGTCCGCGCCTCGCCGCGAAGCGCCAGGCGCCGAAGGCGACGATCACCAACGCGACGAGGTGGTAGCTCGTCAGCGCGGCGACGACGGGGGAGGCGCTGGCGGGCCAGAGGCGCGGGTCGTCGCGCAGGAACTCGTTGCCGAAGCGGAAGAGCCCGTAGGCGATGAGGTAGAGGTGGAACAACTGGTGGCGCATCCACCCCCGGCGCCAGAGCAGCGCGAGCAGGCCCGCGGCGAGGAGGTTGAAGCCGCCCTCGGCGAGCGAGGCGGGCCAGCGCGGGCAGCCGTCGGCGTCGCGCACGGTGTACCACGCGGCCTGGCACCTCTGCCCCAGGCAGCAGCCGCTGATGAAGCAGCCGATGCGCCCGAAGACCAGCCCCATGGGCACGATGACCGCGAAGAGGTCTCCCGTCGGGCGCGTGTGGCCGATGAGGCGCTTGGCGAGCTCCACGCCGACGTAGCCGCCGAGCAGCCCGCCCGTGACGGTGCGGCCGACCAGGGCCTGCATCCAGAAATCGGGCTCGCCGCGGTGGAGCGGGAGCTCGGCGAGGAGGTAGACCAGCTTCGCGCCCAGCAGGGCCCCGAGCAGGCCGCCCATGTAGACGATCGACAGCTCGGGCGAGGGCTTGGTGAGGCGCGACCAGACCCAAGCCGAGCAGGCGATGCCCGCTAGCATGAGCAGGCCGTAGGCGGGGTTGCCCAAGGGAGGGATCAGGCCCGCCTCCCGCCGCCCTTGAGGGCGTAATGGCGGCAGAAGGACTCGAGCGAGCCGTCCTCGCCGACGACGTGGACGCAGCAGCGGTCGATGCGGTCCTGGTCGTAGGTCCAGGCGTCCATGAAGGGCTTGATGAACATGCGGAAGACGTTGTCGGGCCCGATCTCCAGGTCGCGCAGGATCTGCCCGAGGGGCTCGGACTCGCAGCCGCAGCGCTCGAGGTCGGCCATGGTGAAGTCGATGCGGTCCTTGAGGAAGCCCTGGACCTGGGCGAAGTCGACGAGGCGCGAGACGGGGATGGACTGGCCCGCGCGGCGGAGGACGTAGCCGATGGTGTGGCAGTTCGGGTCGCCGCAGGGCAGAGGGGTGAAGTCGCGCTCGCTGAGGAGCCCGTCGGATTGCTCGACGATGGCGAGGATGACATCGGCGACGTTGAGGCCGGCGCCCTTGAGTTCCGTGCCGCTGAGCACTGCGCCGTTGAGCTCCGCGCCCGGCTCGGCGAGAGGCGATGCGTGGACGTTGCCGTTGCGAGGCCGGGCCGGCTGCTGCATCACAGGAAGCGAGAGGCGCGAAGCCGCAGACGTCGGCGTCTGCGCGGGCGTCGGCGTCACGCGGCCTGAGCCGAACATGGGCTGGAAGGAGATTCCGCGGATGGCGTTGTGGGCCAGCCCGAAGCGGACGGTCTCGCCCAGGTGGGAGAGGTTCGCGGGCGTGACGGTCATGGCGAGGGTGACGGGGATGCCCCACGGTCCGCAGCGATCCACGACGCGCTCGCGCATCCGCCGCAGGTCGGCCCCGCGCAGCTCGGCCTGCCCCGCCTCCTGCGGGCCGTCGAACTGCAGGTAGATCTCGAACCGGCGGTGCTGGCGGTGCATCTCGCCCAAGCGGGCCATGAAGGCGTCGTCCTGCGCGAGGCGGACGCCGTTGGTGTTGAGGAGGAGGTAGCCGATGCGCTGGTCGAGCAGGGCGCCTTCAAGCAGGTCGAAGAACTCGGGGTGGATCGTCGGCTCACCGCCGGAGAGCTGGAGGATGTCGATGCGCTTCTTGCGCCGCAGCACCGATTCGATGCGGCTGCGGAATTCGGCGAGCGGCAGGGCCACGACATCCTGCGGCTTGGTGAAGGGCGAGTCGGCGTAGCAGGTGGGGCATTGGAGGTTGCAGGATTCGACGATCTCGATGAGGGCGATGCAGGTCTGGGCGCGCTCGATGAGGGTGGGGTCGTGGCCGGGGGCGTGCCCGGGGGCGGGGGATTGGGGGGTTGCGATGTCGGGCTGGAGGACGTTGAGGGAGAGCGAGGCGCGCGGGGGCGAGGCGGCGGCCGCGCCGGCACCGGAGTCGCATGCCCCGCCGCCGCAGCAGGCGGCTGTGTCGGTCGAGCCGGAGTCTCCCGAGCCCGCGCCGCGCGAGAGGTGGTAGAAGCGGCGGTCGGAGCTGATGAGGCTTTCAAAGTGGCCGTGCTCGGGGCAGGTCTTGCCGAGGAAGACCTGCGGGCCGACGGCGTAGACCTCGGCCGGGACGTGGCCGAGGCAGACGGGGCAGAGGCTGGAGGTGGCCTTGAGGATTTCGCGGGTGGCGAGGGTCATGGTGGGGGCGCTCCCGGAGAACGAATGGGGACGGGCGGGTGATTCGGTGAACCAGTCAATGCCCAATCCTGCCGCTGCAAAGGCTCGCGAGGACAAAGAGGATGAGCATGGCTTGGAGGGCCAGCGAGGCGACGCCGTAGACGAGCGTCATGCCGACGGTCGCCGGCGTGGGCGGATCGGACGGGAGCTTGCGGGCGAGGCGACGGGCGAAGTAGCGGCCACGGTAGAAGGAGCCGACGACCGCGAAGAGCAGGGCCAGTTGCAGGCCGCCGAGCAGGACCGTTCCGCTGCCCGGAATCCCCCCAGGGGTCAGGGCGATGAAGGCGATCAAGGCCGCGACGATCGCGGGCGGGAGGAAGAACGAGGCGATCGCCATCGCGCCGTGGTTGAATTTCGGCGCCGCCGCGGCGGCCGTCAACTCCGCCCAGGTGAACGGCCTGCCGCACTCGGGGCAGACTTGGGTCGACAGGCCCGTGAGGTTGTAGCCGCACTTGAGGCAGTGGAGCTTCAGGTCGGTCGGGGGCTGTGATTGAGGCTCGTTGGGTTGGGTCATTCGGATTCCCGGAGCGAGCGCGGGGAGCGGAGCGCGTCTCAGTGGAAGTTGGGCGGCGCGATGTAGCTTCCGCAGAAGCCCACCACCATGAATAGGACGATGAGGAACTGCAGGACGAACGCCAGGGAGCCGTAGAGGAGCGTCATCCCGACCGTCGCGGGGGTGGGCGGGTCGCCGGGGCTCTTGCGGGCGAGTCGGCGGGCGACCCATCGGCCGCGGATGAAGGAGCAGACGAACGCGATGAGCAGGCCGACGCCCAACGAGCCCATCATGATCAGCTCGGCGAGGTCCTTGTTGAAGAACAGGTGCTTGACCACCAAGGCGAGGGCGTCCGCGAAAACGCAGAACGCGGGGGCGAGCAGGAAGAGCCCAATGCCCCAGAGGCCTCCGTTGCCCCAGCGTGTTTTCGACGCGGCCATCAGCTCCTCCCAACGGAACGCGGCGCCGCACTCGGGGCAGACCTCGCGCGTGAGCCCGGTGAGGTTGTAGCCGCACTTGAGGCAGTGGAGCTTCAGGTCGGCCGGGGGCTGCGCTTGGGGCTCGCTGGGTTGGGTCATCCGGAATCACCCGAGAGGCTGGAGGCGGCAAGGCTCGCGGCGGGCGAAGGGAATGATATCGCGCCTCACGACGCCAGCAGCATCGCGCCTCCACAGGCGCCCATCGAGACGAACAGCATGAGCGCCAGTTGAATCCCAAGCGCCAGTGAGCCGAACAGGAGCGTCAGCCCCACGGTCGTGGGCGTGGGCGGGTCGGACGGAAATTTGCGGGCGAGACGGCGGGCGACCATCCGCCCCTTCTTGAAGGAATCCACCCCCGCGATGATGAGGCTCACGAGCAGCCCGACCACCAGGATGGGGAGGGCATATTCCTCGTTGCCGACGCGGGGGAAGAGCATCAGCACCGCGAGGAGGCTCGTGATGGCCGAGACCAGCGGCGCAAGCAGGAAGAGGAAGACGCCGCGGCGCCCGTGGATGAGCGGGGGCGGCTTCACGTGGCGCTCGAGCTCCTCCCAGGTGAACGCGTTGCCGCACTCGGGGCAGACCTGCCTGGGGAGGCCTGTGACGTTGTAGCCGCATTGGGGGCAGTAGCGCAGGAGGTCGGTCGGCGGGGGCGGCGGCGGAGGGGTGGGGGTGGACATCCGGAGTCGCTCGATGGATCGGGTTGAAATGGTCTCGCAATCGACGCGGGGCCGAGGCGCTTCGTCGACAGGCCTCAATGCATCAGGACGGCCACGCTTCCGCAGACGCCGCAGACGCCGTACATGGTGAACAGGATGAGGAATACCTGGGCGATGAACACCAAGACGCCGAAGACCAGCGTCATGCCGACGTCCATGGCCGAGGACAGTTCGCCCCTTCGTTTCCTGGTCAACTGCCGGGCCATCACTCGCCCTTGCTTGAACGACTGCACCCCCGCGATGACCAGGCTCGCGGTCACCCCCACCAGCAGCAGGGTGCCGGGGCTGTTCCCTCTGGCGTCCCCGTATACGCGGTCGAGGAGGTAGATGTCCAAGAACATCAGGACGCATGTGCCGGCCGCCACCATCGGCGCGAGCAGGAACAGGAACACCTCTCGACGATCGTTGGTGGAATCGGGCTCGCCGGAGCTCCGCTCCAGTTCCTCCCAGGTGAAGGCCGTCCCGCATTCGGGGCAGGTCTGGCTCGGGAGGCCCGTGACGTTGTAGCCGCACTTGAGGCAGTGGAGCTTCCGGTCGGCCGGGAGTGGTTGCGGCTCGTTGGGTGCGGTCATCCGGAATCGCTCGAGGGGTGAAGGCCCTGTGGATGGGCGCGCTGTCCGGCGCCACATGTCATCGTACCCGTGACATGCGTCTTGGGAGGACGTGAATCCACACCCGCCAGATTGCGTCAAGACCCGATGAATCGCGAGATGTTTGGGTTGAGGCGAAGGGCCGCCGCGAGGCCGTCGGCCTTCGGTGGGCCGGCACATGTCACGAGTACGCTCCCGGAATGACATGCGGCACCAGAGGGGGCAAGGTTCGCGGTTCCGGTGAATTGAAGCCAACCTCCGTCGCTCGCGCGTCCGGCTAACAAGACACGCCGCTCCGCGGCTCAGGTGTACCCGCGGATCAGGCGGATCGTCCAGTCGGCGGTGAGCAGGGCGGCGAGGAGCAGCAGCAGCGTGAAGTTGCCCCAGAGGTCGAGCGAGTGGGTGCGGGCGATGGTCAGGGGCTGGGGGTTGTCCTTGGTGGGCCAGGTCGTCGCGTCGGTGGGGTTGATGACGCGGCCGCCGGTCATGGAGGCGATGCGGGCGAGGGCGTCGCGGTCGACGCCGGCGGTGGCGAGCTCGGAGCGAGGCTGGTCGACGTCGAGGGCGACGAGCATGTCGGCGGCGGTCTTGCCCTCGGCGGTGAGCAGGGCGTTGACGCGGTACTGCCCCGGGCCGGCGGCCTCGAAGTCGGCGCGGTAGCTGCTGGGCTTGGCGGGGTCGGGGGCGAAGGCGAGGGGGATCTGCGTCTCGTCGGGGAGGGTGACGGTCGCCTGGATGCGCGGCTCGGGGAGGAGGCGGTCGGAGAGGATTTGGGCGGAGAGGCTGACGCGCTGGCCGGCCTCGTAGCGGGTGCGCTGGGGCTGGAGGTTGAGCGTCACGCCGCCGGGCGTGGGGCGGGCCGGGGCGAGGGCGCGGAAGGCCTGCTGCCAGAAGACGGCGAAGGGGGTGAGGCCGGCGTCGTTGGGCTCGCCGAGCGTGTGCCATTTCCAGAGCGTGTCGGTGCCGACGAAGAGGACGCGCCCGCGGCCGACGGTCTGCTCGGCCATGATGATGATCGGGCCGTAGGTGTTGGCGTGCTTGGAGGCCTCGAGGAGGATCGTCGCGGCGGGGCGCTTGCGCAGGACGGGGTAGATCTGGTCAAGCGGCGGGAGGTCGGCGGCGCCGGATGCACCTGAAGCGCCGGCGGCCGCGGCGGGAGCGCCGGGGGTTCCGGGGGCGGGCGCGGGCGGCGGCGCGGCCTTCGCCGCGGTGGGGTTGATGAAGAAGGGCGACGACGCGCCGTCGGCGGTGAGGTGGACGTCGATCGGCCCGGGGACGGGCGTGGCGGTGTCGGGCGAGAGCTCCACGGGCAAGAGGGTGGCGAGCTCGGGGTTCTCCATCCACTGCCCGATGTTGGGACCGGCGAGGACCACCAGCGACTTGCCCTCGTCGCGCACCAGCCCGGCGACGGCGGAGGGCAGCCCCTTGGGCCAGCGGCGGATGTTGGGGTCGACCAGGTAGAGCGTGTCGAACCAGCCCAGCTCGGTGCGCGACTGCGGGAAGCCGCTGAGGCGCAGGTGGCTGTCGGCCTCGGCGTATTGCACGTAGGTCGCGCCGCCTCGGGTGAGCATGGCGGTGAAGGCGAAGCTCGGGTCGTCCTCGAAGACGCGGCGGATGAACTTGAAGTCCCACCGCCAGACGTCCTGCAGGATCAGCGTCTCGTTCCGCGCGTCGAGCACCTGCACGCTGAAGCGGTAGGGCAGCGGGCCGGCGTTCTCCTTCTCCTTGTCGGCTTGCGTCTGGGCCGGCGTCTTCGCGGGAGTCTTCGCGGCCGAGGGAGCAGGGGCCTGCAGCGCGGCCTTGGGGGCGAGGCGCAGCTCGTACTGCTTGATGCCCGCCTCGCTGGGGCGGTGGGCGACGACCACGAGCTGCTCGGTCTGCCCCTTGTCGAAGGCGACGTCCTGCGTGGCGATCGTCTTGCCGCCCTCGACGAGGGTGACGGCCATGGCGGAGTCGGGCGTGCCCTCGCGGCGGAGGGTGACGGCGATGCGCGTCTCGGAGCCGAGCAGCACGCGACGGGGGCTCTGCACGCTGGCGATCACCACGCGGGCGGGCGTGCGCCCCGGGCCGGCGTCGCCGGGCGGGAGAACGTCGACGGCGACGCCCAA
Organism: Planctomycetota bacterium; assembly: GCA_026386955.1. Lineage (GTDB taxonomy): Bacteria > Planctomycetota > Phycisphaerae > Phycisphaerales > Phycisphaeraceae > JAPLMQ01. The sequence goes on along the minus strand of JAPLMQ010000225.1, from coordinate 1,014 downwards.
CTCGCGGGCGGTCTCGACCAGGTCGGTCGAGCCCAGGTCGTTCCCGTCGGAGAGGAGGATGGCCCGCTGCGGGCGCATCTCCACGCCGGTGTTCGAGGCCGCCGCCTGGCGCTGGAAGTCCCAGGCCGAGGTGAGGCTGTCGGAGAAGCGGGTGGTGTCGCCCACGGGCTTGAGCTTGGCGAGCCCCTCGTCGTCGACGGGCGTCGCGGTGCGGTCGACGGCGAAGTAGTGGACGTTGTAGCTCTTCCTCAGCTCGGGGATGAGCTTGCCTTCGCGCAGGGTGGCGACGGCCTCGTCGAGGCGCGTCTTGCCGCCGACGGCTTCCCCCGTGGCGGAGGTCGCGGGGCCCATGCTGCGCGAGGTGTCGACCAGCACCAGGAGGTCGGGCAGGAGCTTGGAGGAGAGGGCGTAGGAGGCGATGGGCTGGAGCAGCGCGAGGAGGAAGACCAGGACGATGCCGACGCGCACGGCGGCGAGGATGGCGACCCAGCGCGGGGGCACCTGCTTGCGCAGGAGGACCAGGCATCCGTGCGCGAGCAGCGCGAAGAGGCCGATCGCCACGAGCGCGATGATCGAGGCGGGGAGGATCGGCAGGAGGTTGAGCGAGGTGTGTGTGGGCATGGTCGTGAGGCGGGCCTCTCAGGCGGTGATCAGGCGTTGGTCGCGGGGGCGGTGGGTGCGGATGGAGGGGCGGCGGAGGGGGCGATCATGCCGCGGCGGTTGACCACGCCGCCGGCGACGCCGGGGTTCATCCGCGGGCAGAGCCGGTGCACGAGGTACATCTCCACGAGCATGAGCAGGCAGGCGAGGAAGAAGGCGGGGGGCCAGAGGGCGGTGCGGCTGCCGGACTCGGTGAGCTTGGCGACGGCGTCGCCCGCGAGGAGGACCTCGAAGGGGGCGGGGCTCCACCAGGACTTGAGCGCGGCGGTGTCCATCGGGGTGATGAGGCTGTCGCCGCGCCCCGCCTGCACGACGAAGCGGAAGCCGGCGATCTTCGCCCCCTCGCGCTTCACC
>JAPLMQ010000269.1 GCA_026386955.1 Planctomycetota bacterium | reverse complement strand
GACTCCGGCGAGAAGACCACGTCGTGGATGGTGGCTCGCTTGCGGTACGTGAGCACGGACCCAAGGTGCCAGCCCACCGGGTGGTAGATCGCGAAGTCACCCGCGTCCATGGCGAGGCACGTCGCCCCGGGCATGCCGCGGAAGTACTGCACGCCCAGCTGCTCGCGTTCCCTCCACGCGCTGGTCCATCGTCATGCGCGCCTGCGACGCGGACGCTGAAGTTCGGCAGAGGGCAGGTCAGCATGCGACGACGAGATCATCCCCCTGCAAGAGCGGATCGAGACTGTGGGCGACGATGCAGACTTGCAGGAGATCTACGACACGGATCGCCACCTGCTCTACGTCGCCTGCACCCGGGCGAGAGACCACCTGTTGGTGACCAGCGTCGAGCCGGCGTCGGAGTTCTTGGATGATCTGGCCTTGGATTGCGGGTAAGGGACCGCGACTCAGGTGACAGCCGCCGCGTCATTGCTTGTTCATTTGCCCGTTACCGCCGCTCCCTCGCTCGCCTGAATCCACATGGATCAGGCTCCGAAGCCAAGTCCCCTGGCAGCTAACATGCTTGGCGCGGTCTACCGCTTTTGGTCTACCCGCTCACCGGACATTGCCAATGATTTGCTTCAACAGTTCTCCGTGTTCACTGAGCCCCCTGTTCCTGTTGATCGTGCTTGTCCTCGCAGTGCCGTTGGCCGCCGCCCCCTTTCCGTCGGTCGAGCGGTACGACGCCTTCGAGCCGGGAGCCCTGCTCAAAGCCGTCAACGGCGCCGTCGAGCCGGCCAAGGACGACCGCGGCTGCTCACTGCGATGGAAGCCCGACGCGGGGCAGACGGCCGAGCTGGGCCTCAACCCATCGCACCCGCTTTTCTCGCGTCTGCGCTACTACGACCGACTTCAATTCGACTTCCGGGTCGTTGGCGGCGAACTCGACAGCTTCGGCCTCTGGGGGCTTGGACATGTCTCGGGAATCCGCCAATACAAGGTCCATCAATACACCCTCGCCATCCATTCGACCCCGGTCGGCGTCTGGCATCATCGCGACATCGAGCTGGCACGCCCCAACTGGTTCCCTTGGGACCTGCCCGACGGCGAGGGCAACGAGGGTTACTTCAGGTTCCAGGCGATGGCGGTCGCGCCCGGCACGGTCATCGAGCTGCGCAACATCCGGCTCGTCCGCAATGTGATCTACGTCAAGCCCTTCTACGAGACGCCGCAGACCTGGCCGGTGAAGACCGAGAACCCCGACGGCTCGATCACCTACACGATGACGTATCAGGCGCTCAACACGTCGGGGCGGCCGACCGAGATCACCGCCAAGGTCGAGTCGAAGAACACCAAGTTCAAGGTGGCGATCACCCCCGGCTCGGCGCCCACGAAGTCGGCGGCGACGACGAGTTTCGTGTTGACGGCAACCATGCCTCGGGAGAGCGTGGCCTCGCTGCCTGAGCTTGATGAGGAGCCGCTGCGCGTCACTTTTGCCGCCGCCTCGGACCCCAACGCGTCGGTGACCGTCGAGAGCGTGCTGGTGCGGCCGTTGTCGAAGACGCTGCGCCGGCAAGTGATCGTGCCCGAGGCGGATCTGGCGACCATCCGCGCGCGGCTCAAGGCGGCCATCGCCGCCGAGAGTGCCGCCACCCAGCCGGGCGCCGCCCCCGCCGCCCCCGTGCCCGACATCCGCCCGGTCATCAAATACGCCGCCACGATCGCCCGCGCCGATGCCCTGCTCCCCATCCCCATCTACAAGATCCCGGCGTCGATGAATCACGTCCGCAACAGCCTGCCCACCGACGACAACGGGCCTTACGAAGCGGGACGCTTCATCCCCGAGATCGTGAATCCCAAGACCGGCTACCGCGAGTCCAACACCAACCTCGCGGCGGTCTGGTGGAAGGAGTTCATGGCCTACGGCGGAGGCGCCGAGAGCCTGGGCATGGCCTACCTGCTCACCGGCGACGAGAAGTACGCCAAGAAGGGCGTCGAACATTTCGAGGTCTTCGCCCGGCAATACCGCGAGCTGCCCTTCGTCTGCTTCTTCGATCCGCCCTGGAACGCCGGGCCGACGCTGCTGATGTCGTCGCGCATCGCCAACAATTCCTCCTACGGCTCGAACTGGCTGCTCAAGTGGCATTGCAAGATGCTCTCGATGATCGCCGACTCGCCCGCCTGGACGCCCGAGGCCAGACAACGCGTCTACAACGGCTTTGTCATCCCCTACGCCACCGAGCTCATCAAGTTCCCCGGGTCGATCTCCAACCAGACCGACATCTCCAACCACAACCTGTTCCTGCTGGGGCTGGTCTTCGACGACGCCCACATCCTCCGCCATGCCCTCAAGGCCGATCCCGGGCTGCTCAACTGCGTGGCGGACCTCGACCCCGACGGCTTTTCCTCCGAGGGGCGGCCGCTGAACTACCACTTCGCCGCGATGACCGAGTACCTCCCCACGGTCGCCTACCTGGAAAACTCGGGCCTGAAGCTGGACTATCCGCGCGAGCGCATCAAGTCCGCGATCCTGATGTCCTACCAGCGCGCCGCCCTCAACGGGCTGATCCCCAACACCGGCGACTCGGGTCGGTACCAGATGGCCGGCAATCAACCGCTCGCCGACCACTTGGTGGGGATGTTCCCCGACGACCGGTGGCTCTTCGACATCGGAGGCACTTCGACGCTCAGCAAGAGCCTTCGTGTCTTTGAGATGGGCAAGCCGCCCAAGACCGGCTGGGAGGACCTGCTGGAAACCAACCCACGGGTGTTTCGGACCGCGGGCATGGCGATCCTTCGCGAGGGCCGGAGCGCCGACGAGCAGGTTATGGTCACGCTGGACTACGGCCGCAATCCGTTCCACGCCTGTCTGGACCGCAACCAGTTTTGCCTCATCGCCTTCGGCAAGATGTTCACCCACGGCCCGGGGTCGCTCTACAACGTGGGCTCGGGCGGCATGACCAGCGTCAATGATCCGCGCCTCAACACCTTCTGCACCCACGGCTCCCTCGGCCACAACGTGGTCATCGTCGACGAGACCGACCAGCGGCCCGCGATCGGCAAGTTGCTTGCATGGAGTCCCAAGGGCGACATGCAGTTCGCGGTGAGCAAGGTCGAGGGGCTGCAGCCGGGCGTCGACCACACGCGCGCCGTCGTGCTCGCGAACGGGATCGTCGTGCTCTTGGACCGAGTGGAGTCGCGGGCGGAGCACACCTACGACCTGGCCTATCACAACCTCGGGGAGTTTTCGCTGGGTGAGGGGTGGAAAGCCACGGCGTTGAACGGGCCACTGGCCAAGACGGGCAATTATGAGAACATCGTCGACATCCGGCGGTTGACCGGCAAGGGCCCGCTGCGGGCAACGTGGGACCTGACGAATCAAGCGGCGTCCGAACCACTCCCCGCCGCCGCGCCCGCCCGACCGCAGGCCGCGGCCACGAATCCATTGCCCACGATCCGGCTTGAATTTTGGCAACCCCTGTCACCCGGCGCCGAGTTCTACGCCGGAGCCACCGGCATGAACAACCCCAACACCAAGACCGTGCCCGACACGGCGCCGTCGGTCTTCCAACGCGTCAAGGCCAAGTCCGCCACCTTCGCCACGGTGCTGGAACCCAACAAGGGCGCGAGCCTTGTGACCAACGTGGCGCTCGACGGAGCCGGCACCGTGACCATGACCTTCAAGAGCGGGAAGAAGATGTCGCTTTCGATCAATGATTTGGTCAAGCTGGGTGTTGCTGATTGAGTCGCCCTACATTCCTGCGTCTTCAGGATGGTCGCAGAACTGACGCCACTTGGGACGTTGATGGCACGAGATTGTGGCAGGCGTTATGGTGGCGTGTCCCTGCCGATAAACATCCTGCCCGTGAATGAGCCATCCCGAGTGCGTCGTCATGGACCCCATCGACCTGACCCGCCACCTGTTCGCGCTCCGCAGCAGCGGCTACACCCGCGTGGAAGGGTGCGTGACCGGCGAATGGCTGGATGAGTTGGGCACTCTGTCGAACCGAGCCCTCGCGGCGGTGCGCGCCGCCCTGGCCCGCGGCGAAAAGCTCCACGGGACCTACGCCAGCGACGAGAGCATCGCCTGCCGTTGCCTCTACGTGTGGGGCGAGGCCGCGCTGCGGCTGATCGACCTACCGGAAGTCCACGCGATCGCCGGTGCGATGATGGGCACGTATCGCTTGTGGGACCTGTCGCTGTTGGCGTCGTTGCCCACCCAGGCGAAGCATGCGGAGGAGGCCCTGTCCTGGCATCGGGACACTGCCCCGGTCGACACGCGCACGGTGCCGCCGCCGTTTCTCTGGTTCTTCATCTGCCTCGACGCGACGACCCCCAAAAACGGCGCCACGTGGTTTGTCCCGGGCAGCCACCATTTCGTCTTGCCCGAGGGCCTGCGCAATCGGGGGGCGATCCCGCGCCCCTTCCCCACCTGCACCCAGTTGCTCGGCAACGCCGGCGACCTGCTCGTCATCGACCCCACGGCCCTGCATTCGGTGGGCGCCAATCGCACCGGCCATCCGCGCCGACTGGTGAACGTCGCCATCAGCACCGAGGCGACCCCACCGCTCCTGGACCACTGGGCGATCGCCGGACCCAATATCCAGCCCCGAGTCACGCCGACCCAGCAACGGATGCTTCGTTGCGGCTTCCCCGGCCTCGAGCGCACCTGGACCGTGCTTCCGCCCGGATGGGTCACGGCGTGACCGTCCCGCCCCGTCCTCCTTGAGGAGCCGCACATGGCACCCATCGGCCTAGGGATCGTCGGCGTCGGCACCATCGTCCGCTTCGCCCATCTCCCCGCCCTGACGTTCCTCGACGAGTTCGAGCTGCGCGGCGTCGTGAACTCCAAGCCAGAGACCACCCGCGCCGCTGCTCAACGCTTCCGCGCCAGGGGATTCGACAACTACGAAGACCTTGTGCGTGACGCGACCATCGACGCCGTGCTCATCGCCACCGGCCCAGCCCAGCACGAGGCGATCATCCGCGCCGCGCTCGGCGCGGGCAAGCACGTGTTTTGCGAGACCCCGGCGCAGGTCGCCACGCCCGAGGCCTCGCGCGAGATCATGGCCATCGCCGCCGACAAACGGCTCGTCGTCCAGGCTGGTCATTGCTTCCGGCACAGCCCGCTTGTCGACCTTCTGCAGGAACACCTGCGCGACGCCACCGGCCCCCGGCTCTGGTCATTCGAGTATTTCCCCTACATCGGCCACATCCACAACCTGGCGATTCACTTGTCGGGGCCCGTCGCGCGTGTGGTGGGCAGCTGTGCCGGCCCCTTCGGCTCGACCACCACGCTGGCGTTCAAGAACGGCGACACCGCGGTGATCGTCGGGCGGTCGCTCAACAACTGCGCCTTGGACATCGAAACGATCCGCGTCTCGACCCGTGATTTCTTTGGTGAGATCGCGGGCCGACGCACGGTCCGGGTGGCGAAGATGCCAGTGGGCGTGCCCTTCCACGAATGGTCGACTCGCAACGCCCCGGCGACTACTTTCGAGGCCCAAGCCGGCGGCCGCATGACGTTGGAGGTCAGCGGCTACCTGCCGCAACTGCGCGCGTTCGCCAAGTCCATCCGCGACGGCTCGCCACCTCGTTCAACCCTCATCGATGTGCAGGAAACCGCCGAGCTATCTCGGCAGATTGTCGCTGCGCAGAAGATTTGAGCCCCAATCCATCCCTCAACGACACTTAAAGACTGAGGGGAGTCCTGAATAACGCCTTCGTTTTCTTTTTCCCTTGAAACCAGTCGACCGCCGGGCCGGGCGGTCGGCCTGCGCAGCGTTCCCCGCTGTTTTTCCGCGGCGGGATTCGGTTTCCCGCCGCCTGGGCGCGCAGCGATCGCGCCGGCCTCACGCCGACAGTGAAAAAGTCCTCCTGAAGTTGTACGTGATCGCCGTCAGCACGAAGTCCAGCGCGTTGCGCGACAGGCCCCGGTAGCGCGTCCGCCTCTTGAGCCCGCTTGGGCTCGACCGCAAACCCGACTCCATGCTCCGATGCCCATCTCCACCAATGCGTACAGACGCCACAAACGGCCCGGCGGGCATCCGGGCGCGGAGAGCGGTTCGGCCCCCCAGCCGTATTCAAGTCGAGCAGCCGAAGGTGCCCAACTCCCTCGACCGGTTCCTGATGACGCGCGACCGGTCGGGTGGCGCTGAGTAAGGTCGGCCCTCGCAATCGTCACGTTGTTATGCAAATGAAAAAGGTTCGGCCAGCCGAAGCCGACCGGGCCCCTTTCGGGGGCAATACGAAGTGTTGGTTCAGGCCACGACGGGGCGATGTCGACACAGGCCCCTTCCGAGCTCACTTGGCCCACCAAGGGACGGCCTCGTCGCTGAGGTGACCGGTGCGGTTGGCCAGGGACTCGAAGTTCCTCAGCGAGATCAAGTGCATGTAGATCGCCGCCAGCAACCCGCTGTTCAGGAAGGCGTGGACCTTCTCGGCCGAGAGGGCCTGGAGCTTCTTCTCGTCCACGGCCAGCAGCCCCCGCACTCCGAAGCGGGCCTTGTCCGCCGCCCGCGTGATGTCCAGGTTCAGGGGCGTGAGAAGACATTCGTCCTTCAGGCTCTTGAGCAGCGACTGGGACCGCTGGCTCTCGCCGTGGAACCGTGAAAGGAACTCGATCTGGTTCTTGAGGAACAGCGCAGGCTCTCCCTGCTCGTCGAACAGCGGCTCGCCCTTAGCCGGTGTTTCCGTGGCCTCAGGGGATTCCGGGGATTCCGGGGCGAAGCAGCCGCTGTCGGTGTCGATCGCGATGGCGAAGCGGCTCTTGTCGTTGGGGATGTCCGCCATCACGAACGGGTAGCGGCGGATGAAGGCCGGCACGTAGGTGGCGGACCACTGGCCCTCGGGGCCGACAAAGGCGTTGACCCCATCGACCACGGACAAGATGGCTTGGGCGTGCACGTTCCCCTCCGGGTCCTCCACGAACCCGATGGGGTAGCGGCGGCAGACCAACGGGAACTCTGCCACCATCACCGGCACGCTCGCCACCTTGGCGGCGAACTGGTAGCCGGCCAGGGGTGTGAAACGCATCTTGGCGTGCCGCGTGCGATCCAATACTTCGGGCTTGTTGTAGAAGAGCATCTGGGGCATGGGTACCTTCGTCTGAGGATTCTGGGGATGAGGTTGGGCTCGGCCGTAGCCGGGGAACGCTTGACTGCCTGTCGCCCAATGGCTCAGGCGGCCCGCCGCCGGCGCACACCCACGAACATGAGGACACCCAGCAGCGCCGCTCCGCTCAAGCTGGCCGGTTCGGGAACCGCGGCGACGCCCGCGAGGGCCACGTTCGGATCGCCCATGAGGTCCCAGCCGAAGCCGGCGTTGGCGATGCCCTTGTCGAAGGCCACCAAGGCGGAGAAGCCCTGGTAGTGGTTCTTGAGTGCTTGGATGTCGCCGAAGAGCGGGTCGCCCGAGCCGGCGTCGGCCAAGGCGATCTCGTAGCCGGGCTTGCCCCTGAGGTGGGAAATTAGGGCGGCGATGTCGGCCGATGCACCGTCGAGCCAGAGCATCACCAGCGTCCGGCCCTCGGTCCCGACGTGGTTCAGGCCCACCTCGCCATGCTGCACGGCGGGGACGAGGCTGAGCTTGTTCGAAACGTACTTCCCATTGCCGCCGGTGATGTCGACGACGCCGACGGGGCTGACGGGCGGGGTGGGCAGCAGCCCGATGCTGCTGGCCAGCGGCGGGGCCGGCGAGGTCAGGTCGATCGCGCCGTTGACGGCGGCGAACGAGACCATGTTGGCATTGACGTCCGTCAGCAAGGTGCCGGCGAACTGGTCCATGTCGATGGTGATGTTGTAGTGGCCGGGGGTCGCGCCCGCGAGCACCTGGAACGGCACGCGGAAGAGGCCCGCGCCCGCGGTGATCGCCGCGGAGGAGCCCGCGCCGTTGGTGAAGGCGGTGGCCGAGGCGCGGCCAGGGCCATTGTCGCCGCCGAAGTCGGGCGTGAAGTTCTGGGCGATCAGCGGTGCGTGAGGCGTCGCCGTAAGCAGCGTGGGCGCGAGCAACACGATCGAGCCCGCGGCCGAGGCGTCGAGGTTGACCGCCGCCTGGAAGCCCGAAAGGCTCAGGGTCGAAGAACCGGGCGCCAAGTCGACGAAGACGTCAAAGAACGAATCCGCAGGGAACGACACGATCGACGGCAGGTCGATCGACTTGTTCTCAACCTTGACCTGGACCGACGGCGTCTGGGCGTGGGCGGCCTGAGCCGTCAACACCGCAAGCAATCCCACCAACAGCAGTCCCAACGTTTTTCTCATCCATCGCTTCGTTGTCACTTGCCAGTCCCCATCCTCAAGAGTGTTTGTGTTGGGCCGGCCCCCACGGCGGCGGGCCGGCCAAACATCGGGTTCGCAAAGATCACATCATCCGCAATCGACAATCTGGGCATCCCTTCAAGGCGGGCAGACTCGATCACGCCACCGCGACAGCCAAGGTTTGCAGGCTCTCCGAGGTTTCCATGGCTTCCGGGGTTTCCGGCACGACGCCTCGAAGCACCAGCGGCGACGAAGCCGCAATGCCCTCGGCCGGACCTCGCATGTGCCGCCTGCGGCGGTGGAGCGCGTCTGCGTCCTCGTCTCCGCTGGTTTCGACCGAGCGAAGCGTCCAGCCACGGACGGCACGCATCGATTCGCCGACAGGCGCAGGGAACGCGCCTGCCGAACTGATCCGTGAGGAGACAAGCCGAGCGGGCATCGCCGCGACGGGGGAGACAACCAAGGCTTCGCTCGGCGGCGACCCGGCGATGACCAGCGCAGACATGGCCGCCGCGGGAAGCGCCGGCTCGCCACTGGGCAGGGACTTGCCCTGCTGGTTGCGGGTCAGCACCACGTCCTGCACGTTGATGCCCCCGTTGGCGTTGATGTCGTTGAACACGGAGTAGTTCGCGGGGCTCGCGGTGGAACTGCCTTGGCGGTTGCGCACCAGCACCACGTCCTGCACGTTGATGCCGTTGTTCTGGTTCGCGTCGCCGGGGGCTACGTTGAGACGGTAGACAAAATTGCCACCGGCCGTGCCGTTGCCGGAGGCGAAGGAACTAGACCCGCCCGCCGGAGTGGTCCGGGCCGTGGGGTTGACCCACTCGCCGTCGAGCTTGCTGCCCGCGGCATCGACCACGTTGTCCGA
>JAPLMQ010000248.1 GCA_026386955.1 Planctomycetota bacterium | reverse complement strand
AAGACGAGGCCAACGGATCATTCGAGTTTGCCGTCGGGTTTCAGGGATCGCCACAAAGCCAGACGGACCCTGTGTGTCCGAAGGCCGGGCGCAGGCGGTACTCCGCCCGCGCGAATCGCGGGCCACCATCAACCCCGTGGTCTCGCGCGGGGCCTGCGCCACCAAAACCTTTGGCGAGCGCCTCATCTGCTCTTGAAGGCGTCAACGACGCCCGCACGTCGCGCGGCGGAGTACCGCCTCGCTCCGTCTTCGGGGACACAGTCCCCGTCTCTGATCAGGCTGCCCCTGATGGGAGAAAGCCCGCGAGCTCCACCATGGCCATGGCGCGGGAATCAGGTGGAACCCGTACAAGGTCGAGTTTCGACGTCTCATTTCACCTGAAAAAAAGCCCAGGCACGCAGTGCCTGGGCTTTGGGTTTTGTGTCGTCTCGAATGTGCGTCTTGATCGCGGCGCGAATCTGCGTCAATCCACCGACGCGTACTCCCCCTTCGCGTTCCACCCCGGGTACTGTTTCTCCAGCGCGGCGAGCGTCTGCTTGGTGTAGTACGCATGCCCCGGCGGCGGGAAGCGGAAGAGCGTGCGCTCGCGGGCGTCCATGGCCGACACCGCCTCCTGGAACGGCTTGACGCCGCCCAGGTCGGTGTAGTGCTTGAAGCCCTCCCAGTGGTGGTCGGCCCGCCCGAGGCCGAAGCCCCAGGTGAACCGCTGCCCCTCCGCGGCGGTGAAGTCGCTCGCGGCGTGCCAGCAGTAGTTGTTGAACAGGCAGATCGTCCCCTCGGGGCAAATGAGCGGCTGGGCCTTCTTGAGGTCCTTGCCGTCCTTGCGCTTCACGAGCAGCAGCGGCGCCTGCCCCTCCTTCACCTCCTCGAGGTGGATCCAGCAGCCGAACTGGCCGTACTCGCGGTCGGACTCGGTGATGGGCAGGAGCGAGTTGTTGCCGTTGTCGAAGTGGCCGGTGTCGCCGGCGACGAATCCGGGGTAGCGGGCGAGCATGCAGCCGACGCGGGCGAGCAGGTTGGGCGACTTGAGGAAGCGCTGGCCGAAGGCGATCAGCTCGGGGTGGAGGTAGAGCCGGGCCATGCGGGCGTCGGGCGGCGGATAGCAGGCGAAGAAGGAGTTGCCGGCCGGCGGGCTGTGCTTGATCTCGTCCCAGGGCTTGAGGACGCGGCGCTGGGCGATTTGGAGCTCGCGCAGCTCCTCGCCGCGGATGTAGCGGGGGATGATGAGGTAGCCGTCCTCGAGGAGCTGGGCGAAGTGCTCGTCGGTGAGTTTCTGGTGGGGCTGGGTGACGTACATCGCGGGTTTTCCGGGGGGTGGGCAACGGATTCTGCGGGGCGGAGAGGATACCACGAGGGCCGTGAAGGATGGACAGCTTAAGCTGTCCATCCTTGCGTCAAAAAAAGTCGACCTCCCCCAAAGGAGAGGCCGACTGTTGGTTCCAGGAATTCCGAGTCGAGCAAGGCCGTCTTACGCCGGCGACGGCATCGCGCCGGGGCTGTCCCCCACCACGGGGTCGTTGCTCGGCGGGGACTTGGGCGGGGCCTTCTTCTGCTCGGCCTTGAGCAGGTCGCCCACGGTCGGCTTGGCGAGCACTTCGCCCTTCATGATCCGGTCGATCTCCTCGCGGTTGAGGCTCTCGTAGCGCAGCAGCGCCTCGGCCAGGGCCTCGATCTTGTCCCAGTTGTCGTCGACGAGCTTCTGCGTCTCGGCGTAGGCCTCGTCGGTGAGGCGGCGGATCTCGTCGTCGATGATGTGGGCGGTGTCGTCGGAGTAGATCCGCTCGGGCGGGGCGTCGGCGGAGGCGGTCGGCGAGTAGTCGACGAAGCCAAGCTTCTGCGACATGCCCCACTCGATCACCATGTGCCGGGCGAAGCGGGTCGCCATGTGGATGTCCATCGCGGCGCCGGAGGTCACGTCGTCGGTCTTGCGCAGCTCGGCGATGCGCCCCGCGCAGAGGACGCGCATCGTCGCCTGCAGGTACCGCTTGCCGTAGCCCACGCGGTCGTTCTCGGGCAGGCTGAAGGTCGCGCCAAGCGAGCGGCCGCGGGGGATGATCGTCACCTTGTGGAGCGGGTCGGCGTCCTTGACGAGCAACTGCACGACGGCGTGGCCGGCCTCGTGGTAGGCGGTGCCGATGCGCTCCTTCTCCTCGATCCGGCGGCTCTTGTAGGAGCGCCCGAAGCGGACCTTGTCGCGGGCCTCCTCGAGGTCGGCCTGCTCGACGAAGTCCTTGCCGGCGCGGGTCGCGGCGATCGCGGCCTCGTTGATGATGGCGGAGAGGTCGGCGCCGGAGAACATCGGGGTGCCGCGGGCGAGCTTGGCGAGGTCGACCTCGGGGCTGATCTTGATCCGCCGGGCGTGGATCTTGAGGATCTCCAGCCGCCCGCGCATGTCGGGCAGCGGGACCTGGATCTGGCGGTCGAACCGGCCCGGGCGGGTCAGGGCGGGGTCGAGCACGTCGGCGCGGTTGGTCGCCGCCATGACGATGACCTGGTCGTTGGTCTCGAATCCGTCCATCTCGACGAGGATGGCGTTGAGGGTCTGCTCGCGCTCGTCGTGCCCGCCGGTGAACGAGCCGCTGTTGCGGCGGCGGCCGACGGCGTCGATCTCGTCGAGGAAGATGATCGCCGACGAACATCTCGACGAAGTCGGAGCCGGAGATGGAGAAGAAGGGCACGTCGGCCTCGCCGGCGACGGCCTTGGCGAGCAGCGTCTTGCCGCAGCCGGGGTCGCCGATGAGCAGCACGCCGCGCGGGACGCGCCCGCCGAGGCGCTGGAAGCGCTTGGGGTTCTTGAGGAAGTCGACGATCTCGGCGACCTCCTCCTTGGCCTCGTCGATGCCGGCGACGTCGTTGAGCGTGATGTTGGAGTGCTCTTTGTTGGTCACGCGGTGGCGCGACTTGCCGAAGTTGCCCAGCATGCCCGCCCCGCCGCCCGCGCTGCGGATGCCGCGGAAGATCAGGAAGTAGACCACCATCGCGAGCAGGATCGGGGGGATCCAGGGGATGAAGTAGGTCAGGAAGTGCGGGTTGTTGGTCAGTTCGTGGTAGGCCACGCCCGCCTGCTTCAGGTCGTAGGCGTACATCGGCTTGGTGTCGCGGCTGATGCCCGCCTTGACGCGGTCGGGGCCGGGCTTGGCGACGGAGCGCCCGGGCGTGCCCGGGTTGAGCGTGCCGGTCATGCGCTCGTCTTCGACGACGATCGTGTCGGGCACGAATGCCTTCTGCTGGGCCCAGGAGATGAACTCCTGGGGCGTGATGTCGGAGAACTGGTTCTGCGCGTTCTGGAGGACCAGGAAGACGAGCAGGCCCAGGACGAGCAGGAGGAGCCAGAGCATCCCGCCGCGGGGGACGAAGGTCTGGGGAGTCTTGGCGCCGCCGCGGCCGCCGTTGGGCCGGCCGGAGCGATCGGGGCGGTTTTCATCGTTGGGGTTCGAGTCCGACATTCCACATTCCTGCTGTCCGGGTCGGCCACCGCCGGAGCGGGGCGATCCGTGAGAGTTCGAGGGAGAAACCGAACGGGCGGACCATTACGGGCCAAGCATTCTAACCGCGCCAAACGCAACTGGCCGGGACGGACCCGACACCTCGCCCGGCAGGCCTTCACGGACGCATCGGTGCGCCGCGAAATTAGGCTGGGCGGTTGACCGTATAGTAGCCCCGCGCACGGGCCCGATCATTCTTATCGGCAGATTTCCGCGTTTGTCGAGCCCCGGCCGGGCCCTTCCGCCTCATTCGCGATCACCAATCCGACCGCATCGTCGCGACGATCGCCTGCGCGGCCACCTCGGCGACCTCCGCCTGGGCGATGTCGAGCGTCTCCCCCACCGGGCGGGAAGGCACGTACCGCGAAACGCACTCGAAGCCCTTGCGCTCGCGGATGACCTGCCCGGAGCGGACGTCCCGCCAGACGTAGTCGAGCGTGATCCGCACCTCGAGTTCCTGGGGCAGGCCACCCTCGAACCGCCGGCTCAACTGGATCTGCTTGACGTTGAGGATCTTGCCCGTCAGCTCGGTGTCGGCCCCGGCGCGGGCGACGGCCTTGTAGGGCGTCTGCAGTTCGATCGCCTTGATCAGGGCCTCGGTGAGGTCACGCTCCATGCCCCGATAAAAGCTGCGGTTCTCGAAGATCGGGACGGTCACGCTGCGGATGCCGGAGGGGTAGACGGCCTTGGTCCCGTAACCACAGCCCGCGAGGAGGAGGACCGCCGACGCCAAGGCGGCGTAACAGGTCCCAAGCCGGATGATGCGTGCGAGGGCGTGGCTCATGGCTTGGCCTCCGGGGCCGCGGCGGGCGAGGGAGAGGCCGCGGGGGCGGAGGCGGGCGGGCGACCTGTGTTGGGGACGACAAGGTCCGACGTGCGCTTGGCGGCGGGACGGGTCGTGGCCACCGTCTCGGGGCCGGCCAGCGGGAGGTCGAGCTTGACCAGCCGCTCCATCGCCAGACGGGCGGCGGTGGTCTGCGGGTGGTCGCGGATCACGCGGCGGAAGAGCACGGCCCCGGCGTTGCGGTGCCCGCGCTCGATGTACCACTGGGCCCGGTCGTAGTCCTTCACGCCCAGCGATTCGTCGATGCGCACGAGGATCGCGTCGCCCCCCAGCCGCTCGGCGGCCGCGGGGAACTCGCGCTGGAACTGCTTGATCCGCTCGCCCGCCTCGATGAGCCCGGTGGGGTCGAAGCTCGGGCCCTTGAAGGTCGCGAGGTTGGCCTGGATGGCACGGAGCATCGCCCGCTCGCGCGAGGCGCTGCGCGGGTAGTTGACCAGGAAGAGGTCGTAGGCCTCCGCGGCCGAGGGCATGCTGCCGTGGTTGAAGTAATGGTCGCCCAGGGCCATGCTCGCCTTTTCGCCCAGTTCGCTGCCCGGCGAGCGTTCCTGGGTGCGGACGAAGATCTCCTCGGCCTCGCCCTCCGCGGGGAGGATGCGCATGCCGGCGAACTTGCGCTTGCGGCCGGCGGAGTAGAGCCGGGCGATCTCGAACTCGCGCTCGAGGGCGATGTTGAACTCATCCGTGCTGGGGTAGCCGCGGATGACCTGCTCGTAGTCGAAGAGGGCCTTGTATTCGTTGCCCATGGCCACCCACGAGTCGCCGCGGACGAGGTAGGCCTGGACGAGCAGCGGCTGGTTGGGGAAGCGCTTGATCCAGTCGTCGGCCATGTCCTTGGCCTCGTCGGCGTCGCCCTTGGCGAGCGTGCGGCGGATGGCCTGGAGCTGGCCCGCGGCGGAGGCAGGGTCGGCGGCGGCCTCCTTGGCCCAGTCCTTGCCTTCGAGGCGGTACTTGTCCTGGGCGGAGACGGGGGCGGCGAGGGGCAGCAGCGCGAGGGCCGCCGCGAGGGTGGGGACGAGCAACGTGGGGACGAACAAGGTCCGGAGGCTGCCGCGCCCGCCGGCGGTCGCCGCCGTGGTCGGAAAAGTTTTTGCCAACGCGTCGCTCCTAGTTTTGGCCGTCGGGCCAGATCATAAACCCCACCCGCGCGAGCGGCAATCGACGGTGGAAAGATGGCTTCGGCGTCCAGGAAGATCATTCCGGGATTGACGCGATGGCGGGGCTGGGGTTTCATTGGGGACGCGCCGCTGAAACACATCCGCATCGCATCTCGCCAAGCGAACCAACAGGAGCCCTCCATGTCGAACGCAAATGGTCGGTTTGATGGTCGTCACCGTGCGGGGAAAGTGACCACGATGGTCGCTGCGGGCGTGGTTTTCCTGGCGATCGCGGGTTGCGCGAAACCAACGCAATTGACCGTTCCGCTGGTCGACCGCCCGACGGACCGGCTGAACCTCTCGGCATTCGCCGGGGCGCTGCCGATGGACTCGAAAATTCGGATCGCCGTCGGGCCGGTGACGGATGCCCGGACGGAGAAGACCGCCATAGGCGTCAACGCGGAGGACCCGGTGAAGGTCCCCATCCACGCTTTCGGCACCGAGCCGGCGGCGTTTGTGCAGGCGAGCGTCGCCCGCTGTCTGGCCGATGCCGGGCTCAATGTGGTGCAGGCCGACGGCTCGCCGACGCGGGTGCTCAAGCTCGAATTAATCCGGTTCTGGGTGGAGGAGACGAGGCGATATCGCACGGAGGTGCGGGCCAAGGCGACCTTGGCCAAGGCCGATGGAGCGACGCTCTGGGAAGGATTGGTCAACGGCGCCAACACGCGGTTCGGGAGAATCCTCTCGATCGAGAACTACCAGGAGGCCGTCAGCGATGCGACGCTGCAGATGACGCAGGGCCTGCTGGCGAACCCGGGGTTCCAGAACGCGCTGAAATGAGGGCATAGACGGGATGCGAAACGATCAACGGCGGCCAAATCCGGTCTTGGCGAACTCGGAACACGATCGAACCGGGCATAAATCGCCGATAAGCGTTGCACGGCGCGATTTTGGTTGTCTCGGCTCCGGGACGTAGCAAAGATGAACTGGAGCCACTGGCGTCAGATATGCGGCGGCCATTCGCGTTTCATTTTCCAGACCATGAGGTTCAGGTGACCCAGAAGCATCGCAAACTTGGCGAGATCCTGCGGTCCACTGGGCAGGTCACCGAAAATCAGCTTCAAGAAGCCCTTGCAATCGGTGGAAAACAGGAGCTCCGTTTGGGCGAGGTCTTGGTCGGTTTGGGCTATGTCGCCGACGGCGACATCGCGAAGGCCCTTGCAAATCAGTTCGGGATGGAATTCGTCGACCTGGAGAACCCCGCAACCATCGCCGCTGTGGCTGTCGACACCGACACTTTCAAGCTGCTTCCGACCGAACTGGTCATGCAATACCGTGTCGTCGCGCTGGGCAAGGCGAATGGTCGCCTGAAGGTGCTGATCCACGATCCATTGGACCTCAATGTGATTGACGCTCTCCGCTTCCGCATGAATTGTCCGATGGATTTCATCATGGGGATTCGCCGCCAAATCGATGCGTTCGTAAGGCGTGCTCATGCCGAGATCGGCGACCGTCATTCAGCATGCACCGGGCGTCAGGCAAAGATCGTATCCCGCGCCGAGGTTGCCTAGCCTCTCCCCCCCCGCCATAATGAATGGCAGCCTTCCGAGCGTGCGTGGTGATGGCTGCGGCCCGCCCTTCCCTTTTCCCCCGCGAGGTTCAGGTGGCAACGAAACGTCGCAAACTCGGCGAGATCCTCCGGTCCTGGGGCCGCATCACCGAGCAGCAGCTCGCCGAGGCGCTCAAGATCGCCGAGGGCTCGCGCAAGCGCATCGGCGACGTGCTGGTCGACCTGAGCTTCGCCAGCGACACCGACATCGCCCAGGCCCTCGCCACCCAGTTCGAGATGGAATACATCGACCTCGAGACCTCCGACGCGGTCGACAAGAACAACCTCAAGCTCATCCCCACCGACCTGATCAAGAAATACATCATCATCCCGTTGAGCAAGGACAACGGGCGCCTCAAGATCCTCATCCATGACCCCATGGACCTGGAGATCCTCGACAACATCCGGTTCCGGATGAACTGCGAGGTCGACTGCGCGATCGCGGCGAGGCGGCAGATCAAGGAGTTCATCGACCGGGCCTTCGACGAGACCAAGAAGAGCGTCGACGCCGCCGTGCGCGAAATGAGCATGGACCGCGACAAGTCGGTCGACGTCTACAAGGGCTCGATCGACATCAAGGGGCTGTCGGTCGACAAGTCGCTGGACCGCGGCAAGTCGCTCGACGCCAACGCCCGGGAGGCCGCCGCCGCCGACGAGGGCGAGGACTCCGCGGTCATCCGGCTGGTCAACCACATCATCCAGGCGGGCGTCGAGGGGCGGGCGAGCGACATCCACATCGAGCCCTTCGCCGACCGCGTGCGCCTGCGCTACCGCATCGACGGCGTCTGCCACGAACAGGAGCGCATCCCCAAGCGGGCCCAAGCCTCGGTGGTCGCGCGGCTCAAGATCATGGCGGGCATGAAGGTCGAGGAGAAGCGAGTCCCCCAGGACGGCCGCATCAAGATGATCGTCGGGGGCAAGAGCGTCGACTTCCGCGTCAGCGCCTGCCCGGCCTACCACGGCGAGAGCATCGTCCTTCGTATTCTTCGGCCCGACTCGGCGCGCATCGGCCTGGCGAACCTGGGCCTCCGCGCCGACACCATGGAGACCTTCAACAAGGTCATCCGCCGGCCCAACGGCATCTTCCTGGTCACCGGGCCCACCGGCTCGGGCAAGACCACCACGCTCTACTCGGCGCTCAACGACCTCAACCGCCCCTACAAGAAGATCATCACCGCAGAGGATCCGGTCGAATACAACTTCAAGGGCATCAACCAGTGCCAGGTGAATGAGTCGATCGGGTTGAAATTCTCGATCATCCTCCGCGCCATGCTGCGCCAGGCGCCCAACATCGTGCTGGTGGGCGAAATCCGCGACAAGGAGGTCGCCGACGTCGCCATCCAGGCCGCCCTCACCGGCCACCTGGTCTTCTCCACGCTGCACACCAACGACGCCCCCTCGGCGATCACGCGCCTCATCGACATGGGGCTCAAGCCCTTCCTGGTCGCCAGCTCGATCCAGGCGGTGCTCGCCCAGCGGCTGGTCCGCATCCTCTGCCCGGAGTGCAAGGAGCCCGACCCCAACCCCGAGAAGCGGTACCTCAAGCTCTGCGGCTTCACCAACGAGGAGTTGGTGGGCAAGGTGATCTACAGGGCGGTGGGCTGCAAGCGCTGCGGCGGCGCGGGCTACAAGGGCCGCCGAGGCGTGTACGAGTTGATGCTGATGAACTCCGAGATCCGAGAGCTGGCCTTCAAGCGGGCCGCGCTGAACCAGCTCCGCGCCGCCGCCGCCGCCAGCGGGATGCGCAGCCTCCTGGGCGACGGGAAGCTCAAGATCCTCGACGGCCAGACCACGCCCGAGGAGATCTCCCGCATCGCGCAGGTCGAGGGCGTCGTCGACCTCGACGAGGACACGCAGGAGAGCACGGCCAGCGTGCCCGAGGCCGAGGCGGCCGCGGAAGCCCCAGCCGGAACCACCACTGAAACCGCCACGCCCCCTTGAGTCGCCGCCGCCCCACCGCCTTCCAAGTCCACCGTCCGCGCCTGCCGCACTGACCTCCCAGCGGAGCCCCCATGTCCAGCCTCCAGATCGACCGTCTCCTTGAAACCGCCATCAGCAAGAAGGCGAGCGACCTCCACCTGACCGTCGGCAAGCCGCCGACGCTCCGCATGCGCGGCCGGCTGATCGAAATCAAGACCAAGATCCTCGAGCCCGCCGACACCGTCGCGCTGATGAAGTCGATCGCGCCCGAACGCGCCCAGAACGAGCTGCAGGAGGTCGGCGGGGCCGACTTCGCCTTCGCCTACGGGGCCGAGGCCCGCTTCCGCGTCTCGGTCTTCAGGCAAAAGGGCAACCTGGCGATGGTCCTTCGCCGCGTGCCCTCGGGCCTGCTGACCTTCGAGCAGATCGGCCTGCCGCACATGACCGCCGAGCTCTGCCGGCGCCCGCGCGGGCTCTTCCTGGTCACCGGGCCCACCGGCTCGGGCAAGACCACCACGCTCGCCTCGATGGTCAACTTCATCAACGAGACGCTCGACCGGCACATCATCACGGTCGAGGACCCCATCGAGTATTACCACCCGCACAAGAAGAGCATCATCAACCAGCGCGAGGTCGGCGCCGACGTGCCGAGCTTCTCCGAGGCGCTCCGCCGCGCCCTGCGCCAGGACCCCGACTGCATCCTCGTCGGTGAAATGCGCGACCTGGAGACCATCGAGTCTGCCGTGCGCGCCGCCGAGACGGGCCACCTGGTCTTCGGCACGCTCCACACCACCGGCGCCTCGGGCACCATCAACCGCATCGTCGACGCCTTCCCGCAGGAGCAGCAGGCGCAGGTCCGCGTGCAGCTCAGCACGGGCCTGATGGCGGTGCTCTCCCAACAGCTCATGCCCCGCGCCGACCGCCCGGGCATGGTCGCGGCCTACGAGTTCCTCGTCGTCACCCCCGCGATCTCCAACCTCATCCGCGAGAACAAGACCTTCCGCATCGACTCGGCGATCCAGACCGGCAAGAAGTTCGGCATGCAGCTCCTCGACGACCACCTCTGGTCGCTCTACGAGAGCGGCGCGATCAACGCCGAGGAGATGATCGACAAGAGCAAGAACCCCGGGGCCCTGATCGAGAAGGTCCACGCCGCGGGCGGGACGGTCGGGCGCACCGAGCTCGACACGCCCGAGGACCCCACGCCGGCGTGAGGCGCGGGCGCGGCGCGATCGACACGTACGATTCCAACAAATGAAAAACCCAGGCACAGCCGTGCCTGGGTTTTTTTGTTTTGCATTCGTGCGGACCCGTTTCGATCAACCGACGGTGTACGTGTCGCCCGCGTTGAGCAGCGCGGCGATGGTGCCGCGGCCGCGGGCCTTGGTCGCGTCCTCGACCTGCTTGGTGAGCAGATCCTCGTAACTGTCGTCGTCGTACTTGTAGAAGACGCCCATGGGCTCGGGGAACTCGGGGTGGGTGAAGCGGGAGAGCAGGTAGGCGAGGCTCTCGTCCTTCTCGTCGTGGAAGAGCAGGTCGTCCTCCTTCACGCCGTCCTTCCCGAGTTCGACGATCTCGGGCTTGTGGTTGTGCAGGCGGATGCCCTTGTTGCGGGCCTTGCCGAAGATGAGCGGCTTGCCGTGCTCGAGGCGGATGATGTGGTCTTCCTTCGTGTCCTTGTCGGTCGTGTACTCGAAGGCCTTGTGGTTGAAGATGTTGCAGTCCTGGTAGATCTCGACGAAGGCGGAGCCCTTGTGCTGCCCGGCCCGCTCGAGGATCGAGGCGAGGTCCTTGTCGACGTCGACCGTGCGGGCGACGAACGAGGCCTCGGCGGCGAGGGCGATGGAGAGCGGGGAGATCGGCAGCTCGATGGAGCCCATCGGGCTGGACTTGGTCTTCTTGCCCTCTTCGCTGGTGGGCGAGTACTGCCCCTTGGTGAGGCCGTAGATGCGGTTGTTGAAGAGGAGGATCTTGATGTTGACGTTGCGGCGGAGGATGTGCATCAGGTGGTTGCCGCCGATGGAGAGGCCGTCTCCGTCGCCGGTGACCATCCAGACATCGAGGTCGGGGTTCGCGATCTTCACGCCGGTGGCGATCGCCGGGGCCCGGCCGTGGATCGAGTGGAACCCGTAGGTGTTCATGTAGTACGGGAAGCGGCTGGAGCAGCCGATGCCCGAGACGAAGACGGTTTTCTCGATGCGGTTGCCGAGCTTCGCCATGACCTTGCGGACCTGGGCGAGGATGGCGTAGTCGCCGCAGCCGGGGCACCAGCGGACGTCCTGGTCGGAGGCGAAGTCTTTGGCGGTCAGCACGGGGAGGGAGGATTCAGCCATGGGATTCAAGCCTTATGCTTGGATGCGAACTCACTTCAAGGCATACGGATCATAGGAGGGCGAGCGTGGCGTCGGCGCGTCTGCGCATCCGCCGCAGGCGGCGGCATTGGATCAGCCGCCGGCCTCTTCGGCCCCCAGCGAGGCGATCTGCGGCTCGAGCGACTCGCTCGGGCCCCACTTGTCGTCGAGCATCAGGTTGATCGCGTGCTCGATCTCCTCGACCAAGAACGGCTTGCCCTGGACCTTGTTGAGCCCGCGGGCGTCGACGAGGAACTTCCCGCGGATGAGCAGCCGGAGCTGTCCCATGTTGAGCTCGGGGATGAGCACCTTCTTGAACCGCTTGAGCACCTCGCCGAGGTTCTTGGGCATCGGGCTCAAGTAGCGGAGGTGGGCGCCGGAGACCTTGCGGCCCGACTTGCGCACGTTTTCCACCGCGGTGACGATCGAGCCGTAGGTTCCGCCCCAGCCGAGCACGAGCAGGTCGCCCGCGGGGTCGCCCAGGCACTCGATGGCGGGGATGTGGTCGGCGACCTTCTCGACCTTCGCGCGGCGGAGGTTGGTCATCTTCTGGTGGTTCGCCGAGTCATAGCTCACGTTGCCGGTGACGTCCTGCTTCTCCAGCCCGCCGATGCGGTGCTGCAGGCCGGGCGTGCCGGGGATCGCCCACGGGCGGGCGAGGTCTTCGTTGCGGCGGTAGACCTCGTAGGTCTCGGGGTCGATCTTGTGGTTGACCTCGATGGCCTCGAAGCCCGCCGCGTCGGGGATGCGCCAAGGCTCGGCGCCGTTGGCGATGTACCCGTCGCTCATGATGATGACGGGGACCATGTGGCGGAAGGCGATTCGGACGGCCTCGATCGCGGCGTCGAAACAGTCGGCGGGGCCGTGCGGGGCGATGATGACCAGGGGGCAGTCGCCGTTGCGGCCGAACATCGCCTGCAGGAGGTCGGATTGCTCGGTCTTGGTGGGCAGGCCGGTCGAGGGCCCGCCGCGCTGGACGTTGACGACGATCAGGGGCAGTTCGGTCATGACCGCGAGGCCCAAGGCCTCGCTCTTGAGGGCCAGGCCCGGGCCGGAGGTGCCGGTCGCGCCGAGCTGGCCGGCGAAGGCGGCTCCGATGGCGGAGCAGACCGCGGCGATCTCGTCCTCCGCCTGGAAGGTCTTCACCCCGTAGTTGCGCATGGCGGCGAGCGTGTGCAGGATGTCGCTCGCGGGGGTGATCGGGTAGCTGCAGTAGATGAGGTTCTTGTTGGCGAGGTTGGCGGCGGTGATCAGCCCGATCGCCATCGCCTCGTTGCCGGTGATCTTGCGGTACTTGCCCGGCGTGATCGCCGCGCGGGCGATGTGGAACCGCACGGGGAACATCTCGGTGGTCTCGCCGAAGAAGAAGCCCGCCTTGAGCGCCTTGACGTTGGCCTCGGCGACCTGCGGGAGCTTCTTCTTCTTGCCGAAGTAGTCCTCGAGGTAGCCGATGGTGGTGTCGAGCGGGCGGTCGTAGAGCCAGTAGATCATGCCCAGGGCGAACATGTTCTTGCAGCGCTCGACGTCCTTCGCGCCCAGCCCGGTCGACTGCAGCGACTCGGCGTTGAGCCGGGTGATCGGCACGCGGAAGATCTTGAATTGCTGGGTGAACTTGGCGTCCTCGAGGGGGTTGTAGCCCTCGGCGTAGCCGGCCTTGCGCAGGTTGACCTTGTCGAACTCGCTGTCGTTGACGACCACGATCCCACCCGCCTCGACGTCCTCGATGTGGGCCTTGAAGGCGGCGGGGTTCATCGCGATCAGCGCGTTGACGCGGTCGCCGGGCGTGTGGATGTCGGTCGACGCGAAGTTGATCTGGAAGCCCGAGACGCCCGCGACCGTGCCCGCGGGGGCGCGGATCTCGGCGGGGAAGTCGGGCAAGGTGGCGACGTCGTTGCCGATGATGGCCGACGTGTCCGTGAATTGGGTGCCCGCCATCTGCATGCCGTCGCCGGAGTCACCGGCGAAGCGCACGACGGCCGACGATAGATCGCGGGTGGGTTTCCTGTCTCCGACTGATGACGTGCCGGCGGCCATACCGTCGAACTCCTGCGGGGTTTTTCTGGGCTAGCTTTGGATGAAGGATCGTCCGTTGTCTTGCGGACCGCCGATTGTAGAAGAATTGGCGGCGCAATGCCAGCGTTGTGCGCCGGGGATTCCGCAAGGCCGGGGCCGGCCCCGCTCCCCGCTATAATCCGCCGCGATGTCAAACCCCGTGCTCTGGTCGATGATCTGCCTCGGCGCCGCGGCGCTGCTCTTCTTCGTCGAGATCCTCATCCCCTCCGGGGGGCTGCTGGGCGTCCTCGCCGCCGCGGCCGCCATCGCCGGGATCGTCCTGCTCTTCCAGGTCAACACCTTCGTGGGCCTGATCGGCGCGATCATCGGCGTCTCGGGCCTGCCCTTCCTGGTCCTCTTCTCGCTGCGGATCTGGCCCGATACCCCCATCGCCCGCATGCTCACCCTCAAAAACCCCGAGCCCGCGCCCGACAGCGCGGCCGGCGACCCGCTGGCCTTGAGCGACGTGGCGGTCGGCGACGAGGGCAAGGCCATCTCCGACCTCCGCCCGGTGGGCATCTGCGTCATCGGCAAGCACCGGCTCGACTGCCTGGCCGAGGGGGGAATCATCCGGGCCGGCGCGGCGGTGCGCGTCGTGGCGGTCGATGGCATGCAGATCAAGGTGCGTCAGGTCGAGGATTGAGGCGGGCGGCCCGCGCAGAGGGACGAGACGCAGCCCGACGCGGGATCAGACCCCGTCCTTGCCCAGCGCCCGCACGCGCTCGATCGGCGAGCCGACCGACGTGATGCGGATGCCGAAGTTCTCCCCGACCTTCACGGCCGTGCCCTTGCCGACGACCTTGTTGTTGACGAGCAACTCAAGATCCTCCTCCGAAGCCTTGGGCAGCTCCAGGATCGCGCCGGGCCCGAGGGCGAGGACGTCGTCCATCGGAAGCCGCCGCCGGCCGACCTGCACGATGACAGGGACGGTCAGCTTCAGGATCGTCTGGATGTCGGTGGCCATGAAGGGGATTATCGGTCTGAGGCGCGGCGACGCTGCATTTCT
This sequence comes from Planctomycetota bacterium, assembly GCA_026386955.1. Classification (GTDB taxonomy): domain Bacteria; phylum Planctomycetota; class Phycisphaerae; order Phycisphaerales; family Phycisphaeraceae; genus JAPLMQ01. The sequence continues at coordinate 21,929 of JAPLMQ010000248.1, read as the reverse complement.
TCTCTCTCGTCAGGCGCAGCCTGATCCGAGACGGACACTGTGTGTCCGAAGAACGGGCGAGGCGGTACCCCGCCCGCGCGGCTCGCCGGCTGCCATGACCCGCCGGGTTTTGCGTGATGTCTGCGTGAAAGGCGTCTTTCTCGAATGCGCCACGTGCTTTTCACGGCGTCAACGACGCCGACACGTCGCGCGAGCGGAGTACCGCTTTCGCCCGATCATCGGCGACACAGTCGCCGGCTCTGATCAGACCACACCGCGGAATCAGCGCTTCGACCCAAATGCCCGCTCCGCCAGGTCGACCGCCTTCGCCAAAGCCGCGGCCTTGTTGACCGTCTCCTGGTGCTCCGCGTCGGGGTCGCTGTCGGCGACGATCCCCCCGCCCGCCTGCAGATGCACGACCCACTCGTCGCCCCCGGAACCCCCGGAGCCCTTCTTCGCCGGCGTGATCACCATGGTCCGCAGCGCGATCGCCATGTCCATGTTGCCCGCGAAGTCGGCGTAGCCCACCGCCCCCCCGTAGGGCCCCCGCCGCGTGGGCTCCAGCTCGTCGATGATCTGCATCGCCCGCACCTTGGGCGCGCCGCTCACCGTCCCCACCGGCAGCGCCACCCGCAGCGCGTCCCAGCAGGTGCAGCCCGGGCGCAGCTCGCCCGTCACCGTCGAGCTGATGTGCATCACGTGGCTGTACCGCTCGACCACCATCACGTCCGGCAGCTTGATCGTCCCGGGCGTCGCCACGCGGCCGACGTCGTTCCGCCCCAGGTCGACGAGCATGATGTGCTCCGCCCGCTCCTTGGGGTCGGCCAGCAACTCGGCCTCGAGCGCGCGGTCCTCCTCGGGCGTCTTTCCGCGCCGGCGCGTGCCCGCGAGCGGACGGTTGGTCACCACGCCGTTCTGCACGCGGCAAAGAATCTCCGGGCTCGAGCCCACGAGCATCCCGCCCTCGATCTGCAGATAGAACATGTAGGGCGAGGGGTTCACGATCCGCAGCGCGCGGTAGATGTCGAACGGGTCGACGCGCGTCCGCAGCTCGAAGCGCTGGCTGGGCACGACCTGGAAGACGTCGCCCGCGGCGATGTACTCCTTGGCCTTGAGCACCGCGCGCTGATACCCGCCCTCGCCCATGCTGCTCACGGGCAGCTTGGGCGGGGTCGAGGACAGCTCCACCTCGCCGGTCGCAAGTTCCGCGCGCCCGGGCGGGAGCGCGGGGATCGTCTCGATGCGCGCGACCAAGGCGTCGAGCTCGCGCGAGCCGGCGCGGTAGGCCTCCTCCACCGAGGCGTGCTCGTCGAGCAGGACGTGCGTGATCGCCAGCACGACCTTCTGCACATGATCGAACGCGACGATCTGGCGATAGAGCCCCATGTGCAAATCGGGCAGGTTGCGGTCGTCGCGCGGGGGCGAGGGCAACTTCTCGCCCTCGACGTAACGGACGGTGTCGTAGCCCGCCATCCCGACCCAGCCGCCGGTGAAGTCGGGCAGCCCATGCGGACGGCCGAGCTTCCAGGCGCTGGTCAGGGCGTCGAGCTCCTGCATCGGGTCTTCGCAGGTGAAGGAGCGGGAGCGCTCGGGGTGGAGCGCGTCGACGAGGCGGACGTCGTGCCCGCGGGCGATGACCTGCGCGATCGGCTGGGCGCCCATGAAGCTGTAGCGCCCGATGCGCTCGCCGCCGACGACCGATTCGAGCAGGAAGCTCGGGGCGAGCCGGTCGTCAGGGCGGACCAGCCGGCGGTAGGCCAGCACGGGCGTGAGCTGGTCGGCCAGCAGCCGGCGGTAGATCGGGATGAGGTTGTGGCCCCCCGCGGTGGCGAGGCGGCGGAAGGTGTCGAGGTCGGGGAGGTCGGTGGGCATGCGACGGTCCAGCCAAGGCGGGCGATCGGGACCAGGTGGCCGCGACGCACGACGGGGTTCAAGAAGGATGGGACGGACGAAGCAAAGAGAGGGCCGAGGCGGGGACTCGGGAAGAGGGTTGCCTCAAGCCCCGCGGAGGTGCCGCAGGCCAATCATTATAGATGCGCGTGATGGATGCGCGTGGATCCGAAGCCGCCTCAGGCGATCACGCGTCGAGCGGTTCGGACTCGATGCTCGCGTGCTCACCCTTGGCCCGCTTCTCGGCGTATTTCTTAAGCCACGTCTCCCAGCTTCGGCCGGCGGCGGTGTCCTTGCCCGTGAAGACCAGCCGGGTGATGTCGGCGTACTTGATCGAGACGCGGTCGTCCGAGTCGCGCGGGATCATCCGCACGAAGGGCTCGGGCACGTTGCTCCTGCGATCGAAGACGTAGCCCTCGAACACCTTCCCGTCGGCGGTTTCGATCGACACGTCGCCGCGGTAATCGAAAGCCAGGTCCAACGCGGCGTTGCGCTCCGCGGGCGAGGCGATCGCGGGCACGGACCCTTCGAGCGTGCTCTTCGAAGCGGGGGCGGGAGCGGGGGTTGTTTCACTCATAGAGGCACAGTTTAACCAGATCGCGCGTCGATGCGAACAGCTGACTCGAACAGAGGAAGCGAAGCGCCGCGGCATGAAACGAGCCGGGAAAGAAGGGGCGATGATGCGGCAAACCGACATGCGCGCCACGCCCCGCCACGCCCGTCCCCACCTGCGCTTTTTCTAGGCATGCCGCGCAACAACTAAGACGATGCCCAGCCCGCAATCAAGGATTCGAGCATCAATTCCATCGGGCACATGGCGATGCGAGGGCATGCAGAAGCGTCTGGGCGCCGCATTCAGCCCGATTTCGCGATCGGCCGCCAGAATTTCTTCACTTTCCACAAAGTCAAGAAGCCCACGTTGCGTTTGGAACGATTTTTGCAATGATAGTGCGTGGGTGGCCACCAACGTGGTGGCTGGAGGGGTATCTACACTCGTTTCTGAAAAGGAACGCCGTCCATGTTCCAGTCGCGCAGTCCATTCAAGCTCAGCAAACTGGTCCTTGCATTGTCCGCCGTGGGCATGCTGGCCCTTCCGTCCATGTCCTTCGCCGCGGAAGAAGCCGCCGCCGACGAAGATGCCCCCCTCTCCCTGCTCCAGGACGGCCTGGGCTCCGCTGGCCTCAAGAAGCCGATGGACGACCTCGGCCTGAAGGTCTACGGCTGGGCTGAGTTCGGTTACACCTACAACATGAACGCCGCCAACAACAGCGCCAACAGCCTGCGCAGCTTCGACTACCGCGACAACGACTTCACCGCCCACCAGGCCGCCTTCAACATCGAGCGCGCCCTGCCCGAAGGCAAGGACTTCGCCATCGGCGGCAAGATCGAGCTGATGTACGGCCACGACATGGGCTACATCCACTCCGTCGGCATGATGGACAACAACACCGACTACTACCAGTTCGACCCCACCCAATTCTACGCCCTCTTCCGCCTGCCCGTCGGCGAGGGCCTGACCGTCAAGGTCGGCAAGTACGTCACCCCCATGGGCGTCGAAGTCATCGACGCGCCCGGCAACGCCCTCTACTCCCACGGCGACCTCTTCAACTTCGCCATCCCCCTGACCCACACCGGCATCCAGTTCGACTACGCCCTCAACGACAAGATCGGCGTCTACTACGGCGTGGTCTTCGGCGTCGACCAGTTCCGCGACACCAACGGCACCCTCAGCCACATGGCGGGCGGCAGCATCAAGGTCACCGACAAGCTGACCGGCCTGCTCAACGTCATCACCGGCCCCGAGAACGCTCCGTACCCCAGCGGCTCGCTTCCCCCGAACCCCGAGAACACCGACTACCGCACGGTCGTCGATGCCATCATCAACTACTCGGTCAGCGACAACCTCTCGCTGAGCCTCAACGGCGACATCGGCTACGAGCGGTTCTCCGGCCCCGAGCGCGCCAACGGCACCAATGGCGCGGGCGACTGGTGGCAGGGCGTCGCCGCTTACGCGACCTACACCATCACCCCCAAGCAGCTCGCCACCACCGTCCGCGTCGAGTACTTCCGTGACGCGACCGCCACCCGCACCGGCACCGGCGTCGCCGTCGACCTGTTCGAGGTCACCGCTGGCCTCGACATCCACCCGCTCAAGAAGTTCCAGAACCTCCGCCTCCGCCCCGAGGTCCGCTGGGACCACGCGTTCGGCGACGAGGTCTTCGACGCGGGCAACACCAAGAAGGACCAGGTCACGTTCGCGACCGACGTGATCATCACCTACTGATTCGAAAACCCTGCCCGGGAACGGCCGTCCAGCCCTTGGCCGCCCCGAGTCATGCTTCACAACCGGCTGGCACTTACCCCACCCACGGCCTAGCCGCAACCTAGGCCGAAAAGTGCCACGCCTCCGGGCTCGCCTCGTGTGGACCGAGGCGAGCCTTTTTTTATCCAGGCCGGACGGACAGACGCAATCAGCGTCGGCCGTCCGGCCTTTTTCTTTTCACGTAGTAATGTGGCCCGGGTTCGGACCGCTCACCCCAAAATCCGCCCCACCGCCGCCTTCATCTCCACCGCCGCCCGCTCGATTGCACCCGTCCAATCCTCCGTCTTGGGCTTCTCGTAGGCGAAGAGCACCGACCGGCTCGCCGTGATGAGCGCCCCCGTCCCGTCCGGCTTGAAGCATGGGCGCACATCATCGGCCGATCCGCCCTGGGCCCCGAACCCCGGCACGAGGAAAAGTTGCCGGGGCATCAACTCGCGCAGGCGGGCCGCGTCGCGCGGCTTGGTCGCGCCCACCACCGCGCCCAGCAGGCTGTAGCCGCTTGTGCCCACGCAGCCCGGGACCTCACCCAACCTTGCGACGATGCCCGCCATCGCCTCCGCGACGTTGCGCCCGTCGGCGAGCGAGAGGCTCTGCAGGGCGTCGCCGCCGGGGTTGCTGGTGCGCACCAGGGCGAACAGCCCCTTGCCCGCCTTCTGGGCCGCGTCGCGGAAAGGCGAGACGCCGTCGTCGCCGAAGTAGGCGTTGATCGTCAGCGCGTCGGGTCCCGCCCGGCCGGCCATCTCGGCGAACGGCAAATCACTCAGGCAGCCCGCGGCGTAATGGTCGGCGCTGATCCCGATGTCGCCCCGCTTCGCGTCGCCCACGACGATCAATCCCATGGCGACCGCCTCCGCGACGGTCTCCTCGTAGACGCGCACGCCGGGCCAGCCGTAGCGCTCGAAGCAGGCCGACTGGAACTTCACGCACGGCACATGCTTCACCACGGCCTTGAGCACGCCCGAAACGAACCGGCGAATGTCGTCCACCGCCTCCGCGGCGGAGGTCGGCACGCCTGACGAACCCACGGCCGCGCGGCGGACCGAGGCGGGCAAGCGGTCCCAGACCGGGTCGATGCCCACGCAGATCGGCGCTTGCATGGCCCGGCAACGATTCACGAGTCGGTCGGCGAAATGTTCCACAAAACGGCTCCTGGCTGAGTCACAACAAAAGTCGAATCGAAACCGTGCGTCGGGCGAATCGCTCCGCTCATTCCTGTCCCCGGCCGAGCTGCGGCCGGAGCATCCAAAGGAACGCCGGGCCCCCGAGCATCGCGGTGAAGATGCCGATCGGCATGACGCCCGCGTTGAGGCTGGCCCCCAGGCGGATGCTGGCGATGTCGGCCAAGACGATCAGGGCCGCACCGGCCAGGGCCGCGCCGATCACCAACGGTCCATGCCGCGGCCCCAGCAGCAGCCTCGCGGCGTGCGGACAGATCAGGCCAACGAACGCCACCGGCCCGGCAAGCACCACGCTCCCCGCCGCCAGGGCGCTGGCGACGACGAAGAGCGTCGCCCGCAGCCGCCCGAGGTGGACGCCGAGGCTCTCGGCCTCGCTGTCGGAGAAGGTCGCGACATCCATCGACCGCCCCAGCGCCGCCGCCAGGGCGACGCCCGCGAGCGTGACGACGCCGACGACCATCAGCACGCCCTCGCTCACGTCGGCTCTCAGGTAGCCCATCATCCACCGGCTCAGATCCTCCTTCATGCCCCCGGGGCCGGCGAGGTAGTTCACGAGCATGATGACCGCGCCGTTGACCGTGCTGAGCACCACGCCCACGAGCAGCAGCCCCAGCGGGTCGACCACGCCCCGGCGGCGACTCGCGCCGTAGACCACCAGCATCGTGACGATGGCGCCGACCAACGCACCGATGGAGTTGCTCCCGTATTGGAGCCCCAAGCGGTAGGCCAAGGCCGTCTGGGCCATGACGCCCACGCCCGCGCCGGTCGAGAGCCCGAGGATGAACGGCTCCGCCAGCGGGTTGCGCAGCAGGACCTGCAGCGACACGCCGCTGACCGACAACGCAGCCCCGACGATGACCGCGGCCGCGATGTTCCGCACCCGTTCGCGCAGGATCACGTCGGCGAACTCGCCGCCGGGCCATCCCATCGCGTCAGGCCCGGCGCACAGCCGCACCGCCGCGACCACGAGCACGACCAGCAGCAGTCCGAGCAGCGCCGCGGGCACGCGCAGACGGTTCCCGCGAGGCCGAGGCGGCGCGCCCTGGGACTCAGGATTTCGGTTGGGCTGGGTCATGGGCTGGCGCAGGGTCGTTGTCTTTCGCCCCAGGTGCGGGAGCGGAGGTGGCGGCGGGTTGGGTCGAGGCGGCGGTCGCCGCCGGCGCATCGGCGACCGCCTTGTCGATCTCGGCCGACAATTCCGGGTGGACCTCCCGCGCCAGCGTCGCCGCGACCGCCGGGAGGTTCGAGCTGGGCAGCAACAGTTGCGACCCTGCCAGCAGCACGACGCGGTTCCGCTTCACCGCGTTGATCGGCAACCCGCGCAGCTCGGCCAGGCGGGAGTCCTGTTCGATCGCCTGCAAAGGCGGCGCGTCGGGCAGGAGCAGCAGCACCGCGTCGGGCGCGAGCTTCAGCATCGACTCGCGGTTGTACGTCGGCGCGCCGACCGACGCCCCGCCCGCGGCGTTCACCGCCCCGCAGTAGCCTGTCAGCAATTCATCGAGCACCGTGCCCGGCCCGCTGGCCATCATCGGCCCGGTCCCGATCACCATCAGCACCCGCGGGCGCGACTTGCCCGCGTCGCAGACTTTCTTGAGGCGCGACAACTTCCCGATGATCTGCCGCCGAAGCCCGTGCGATGACTCGACGTCGCCGAGCACGCCGCCCAAGTCGGCCACCCTCAGCTCGGGGACGCCGCCCTCAAGGATGCGCAGCACTTCCGCGATCGTGTTCGGGTACGGATATGTGACAACGCCAAAGCGATATCTCCGGGCAGCCTCCAGCAACCGAGCCGGCGGGCCCTCCTTCCCGGGCATCATCAGCACATGCGTCGGATGGAGTTTGAGCAGCCTCTCCATCTGCACTTCCAAGTAGTTCCCCACGACGGGAACTGAAGCCGGCGCGGCGGTGTCGTACTCCGACTTCCCGACCAGCTCGTCGCGGTGCCCCAGGTCGACAAGCATCTGCGTAAGTGCCGGGGCGAGGGTGACGATGCGCAGGGGCGCCCCAAAGCGCAGGGGCACGCGAGCCCTCGGCGGCCATTCGGCGGGAGCGGTGCCTGTTGCGGCGTTCGTCGCGGGCGCGCCTTCGCCCCGAGCCGCGCCGAACATCAGCAGCACGGCCGCCGCCGCCAACCACAGCATTCTCATCGTTCGCGCGCACATCGGCGTCATCCTAGCATCCCACGTCGGCCACACGCGGCTTGGCTTTTCACCGCCCCGCCGGCGGATCAAGCCTGCTCCAGTCGGCATGCCGGGCGACGCGGCCGGTGATGTCGCGCCACGCCGCCATCGACCGCCTCAAATTCGCGTAGACGTCGCCGCCCACGCCGAAGCCCTGCAGGCTCACGGGGCCGACGTACCCCATCCGCGCGACGGTGCCCAGGAAGGCGAAGAGGTCCTGCTGCCCCTGGTCGAGCGGCTCGATGGTGCAGTCGCGCGGGCCGCGGCGGGTCGCGCCGTTGACCGTCACGTTGCACAGCCGGGGCAGCGCGAGCTCGAGCCGGGCGGTGAGCTCCTCGCCGTCGACGTAGAGCCAGTGGAACAGGTTGAACGTCACGCCGACGTCGTCGCGGTTCACCCGCATTAGCACGCGCACGGCGTCCTCCAGCCGCTCAAGCCAGAAGTTGCAGTGCGGGTAGAGCGAGAGGCGCAGGCCCTGCCCACCGGCGAGGTCGGCGACGCGGTTGATCAGCTCGCCCGCGCGCCCGTCGGCTCGCGGGGCCGAGGGCTTGTCGTATTCCCCAAGGCCCTTCATCGCGAGTTCGACCAGCGTCCCGCGCCCGCGGAGGCGCTCCAGCAAGCCCGGCAGCCGTGGATCGATCACCCCGGCGCTCACGTCGACGGTCAGGTAGATCCCGCTCAGCGCCAGCCCCTGGGCGTCGAGTTGGGCGAGCAGTTCGGGCATGTCCGACCAGGCCCGGTCGTCCCACAGCGTCGCGTTGGTCCCGGCGTATCCAAGCTCCTTGAGCATCGCGGCCCGCGCCTTGGGCGTGTAGCGCCCGTCGCGGTGGTGGAAGCAGGTGTCCATGGCGAAGAAGGCGGTGTGCATCGGGCGGATGATATCGCCGACGCACCGCGACGCGCGGCCGAGCGGCTCGATGATTTGCCCGCATCCCCAGCGGCCGTATCATGTCCGATCGCGCCGCGCCAGCGATCCCGATCGCGAAGCGGCGCACCCCCGAGAGCTTCGATCATGGCCGATGGAACACAGCGCGTGCGGGTCGAGGAGGCCGACTGGTCCTCCCTCCTGCCCGTGCTGCGGATCTTCCGCACATTCCGCATGGCCATCCACCCGCAGAAGCTCTTCACGGCCCTGCTGCTGATCATCGGCCTCTACATCTCCGGCCGGGTGCTCGACGCGATCTGGGGCCAGCCCGTCTACCCCGAGGAGATCGAGACCTACGCCTCGCGCCCCGTCGACGAGTTCGAGAGCTGGATCGACAGCCACCGGGAGGGCACGAAGGGGCAGCTTTACCGCCTGGTCGCGGGCTTGGCGCCCGAGGGCGTCTCGGCCCACGAGCTGGTGCAGGAGCCCGACGCCTTCCGCCGCGCGATCGAACTCATCCACGCCGACTACGCCTCGCGCCGCGACCGCCTCAAGCAGCGCGAGGCCGAGATGAAGAGCGACCTGGGCGACCAATACGACCGCCTCTCCGCGGAGCGGCGGGCCCGGCTCGAGGCGGTGCGCTCCATCCAGCCCCGCGGCATCTTCGACAGCGCCCTGCGCTACCAGACCGACTGCTTCGAGCGCCTCGTCGGCGGCGCGATCTCCCTCAACCTGGGCTTCACCGAGGCGATGCGCGGGCTCCCGCACGACTCCAGCAGCGTCGCCGGCTCCCTGCGCGACATGCTCCTGACCCTCCCGGGCTGGCTGCTCCACTCGCACCGCATGTTCCTCGCCGTCTTCTGCCTGCTGGGCCTCGCGCTGATCGCGCTGCTGGGCGGGGCGCTGGCGCGCATGGCGGCGCTGCACGCCTCGCGCGACATCCGCCTGGGCATGGTCGCCGCGGTCCAGTTCGCCGCCGGGCGCTGGCTCTGGTTCGTCCTCGCCCCGCTCGTGCCCATCCTGGTCATCCTCGCCCTCTCGGCCATCCTCTTCCTCTTCGGCCTGCTGCTCTTCGGCATCCCGTACCTGCACACCGTCCTGAGCGTCGTCGGCGGGCTGCTCTTCATCATCGCCCTCCTGCTGGGCATGGTCATCGCCCTGGTCTCGGTCGGCCTGGTGATGGGCGCGGGGCTGCTCTACCCCGCGATCGCCGTCGAGGGGAGCGACTGCTTCGACGCCAACAGCCGCGCGTTCAGCTACGTGACGGGCCGGCCATGGCAACTGCTCTTCTACGGCTTGGTCGCGCTGGTCTACGGCGCGGTGACCTACCTCTTCGTGGGCGTGATCATCTTCCTGGCGATCTGGGCCTCGCGCTCCTGCATCGGCGCGGGCGTCGCCGCCGCCGACGCGGTCTTCCACCAGGGGCAGGACGCCGCGACGCGCTTCGACGCGATCCTCAAGCCCCCGCAGATCGGCCGGCTGACCTACGAGATCGACTGGCCGGAGCTGCGCCTGCCCGGGAAGATCGCCGCGGTGCTCACGCAGGCGTGGGTCTACCTCTTCGTGGGGCTGCTCGCGGCCTACGCGATGAGCTTCATCTTCTGCGCCCAGACGAGCATCTACCTGCTCCTCCGCCGCTCCGCCGACGGAACCGACTTCGACGACATCCACTTCCCCGCGCCCGGGTCGGAGGACGACGCCGACGACGACGCCCCGCCCAAGCCGGCCCCGTCCCCCGCGCCGGAGAAGGTGGCGGGCCAGGCGTCGCCCGCGCCCGCGGATGGCGGCAATTCGTCCCTGCCGGCGTCGTGAGCGATCGATTCCCGCGGAAGCGATGCGAAGCCCGCTTGAATGCGGAACCGCAAACGGCGCGGGTCTTGCCTCGAAGTTCTTGGCTCGTGCCTCTTGGCTCGTAGTTCCGCCTTCAGGCGGTCTTTCCGCAGGAATCCGTGACGCCTGCCCTCGCTCCTCATCGATCCTCCGCGATGCCCCCCACACTCCAACGCATCCCGTGGCCCGGCATGCTCTCCCGACTCGCGGCGGCGCGAATCCGCGTCATCGACGACGGCCCGACGTGGAACGTGCAATTCGTCGACGCCAAACCGAATGCGATCCGCACGCCGCTCGATGCCGTCGCCGCCGCAGGGAGGCTCGCGGAGATGGGCGTGGCCCCGCTCCACCTCGTGCCGTGCCCCGACTGGGAGTCGCAACGCGCGGGACCAAGCGGACGAGCGTGGAGCGAGGCTCTCGCATTGCTGGGTAAGAACGACACCGCGACATCGCTGACAGGTCGCACCGCCCTGCTCCTCCCCGCCCGGCGCACGCCGCTGCCGCAGTTGATCGAGCGCCTGGCCGCGGGCGACGCCGGCACCGCCGCCTTTCTCTTCGCCGACGCCCCGCTCTGGCTGGAGATCCGCGGGCAGCGCGGCGCGACGTGGCATGCGGCAGACAAGAAATGAGAGCCCGTGCTTTGTTGAAAGACGAGCCTTCTCCCATCAGGCGCAGCCTGATCTATTCCGGGGGCAGAGACGGACACTGTGTGTCCGTCTCTGATCAGAAAAAACGCCCCGCGCGGCGCGGAGCCGCGGGGGCGTGGATTTCATTCACGACCTCATGTCGCTCAAGCCTTCACGGCCTCACGACTTCGACGAAGGCTGCGTCGCCGGGGGGTTGGCCGCCGCCACGTCCTTCGCCTGCTTCAGCCAGTTCGCCTTCCCGCTGTAGCCTTCGATGCGGGAAAGCTCCTTCCCCTCGGGCGTCAGGAACAGCACCGTGGGAAAGCCTTCGATGTTGAATTGCCGCGCCAGCGCCATGTTCTGCTTCCTGTCGGCGTCGGACTGCGGCTTGCCCTGCGGGAAATCAAGTTCGAGCAGGACGAAGCTGTCCTTCGCCAACGCCTCGAACTCGTCGGTGGGGAAGACTTCGTCGTGCAGCTTGATGCAGTAGCCGCACCAGTCGCTCCCGGTGAAGTCCACCAAGACAAGCTTCCCGTCCGCCTTGGCGGCCGCCGTGGCCTTCTTGTAGCTCGTGTGCCAGCCGAGTTCGTGAACCTTGGCGGCAGGTTCGTCGTTTTTGGGTTCATCGTTCCTGGACTTGACGGCAACCGACTTGACGTCACTCGGCTTGCCGCCACCTGTCCAGACCATCGTCATCGAGAGTATCCCGACCATCATCGCTGCAGACAGCAACGCAGCGCCAGCGATCTTCATGTCAAACTCCCAGTCAAGGGTGAGGGCGGCGGGCGCGCCTGCGCCCGTTCGGGCCCATGCGAATGTTAGGCGCTCCAAACCGGCCGCGGCATGCGGGGACGAATCCGCCGCGGACGATGGCCAAACGCCCGTCCCATCAGTTCAATTGCTTCGCCGCCGGCGCGGGGGGCGAGGGCGGCACGTCCTGGTCGCCGAGGCGCGTGGGGTCGGTCCCCTGCTCGATCGCGCCGATTTTCTGCACGCGGCGGGCATGCCGGCCGCCCTCGAAGTCGGCCTTGAGCCAGGTCTTGACGATGCGGTCGATGATGCGGAGGCCCAAGAGGTCGGCCGGGAGGCAGAGCACGTTGGCGTCGTTGTGCCGCCGGCTCATGTCGGCCCCGATCTCGTCGTGCACCAGCGCCGCCCGCACGCCCGCGACCTTGTTCGCGGCGATGCTCATGCCGATGCCCGTCCCGCAGATCAGGATGCCCGAGCCGACCTGCCCCGTCGAGACCGCCGTCGCCACGGCGAAGGCGACGTCGGGATAGTCGCAGCTCCGCGCGTCGCTGCCCTGCCCCATGGCGACGACTTCGCAGCCCATCTGCGCGAGCATGTCGGCCAAGTAGGTGCGGACCTCCATCCCGCGGTGATCGGCTCCCAACGCGATCTTCATGGCTGATGCTCCTTGAGCTGCTGCTCAAGCCGACGACGGATGATCTCCGCGCAACGCTGGTAGGCGGTCAGCCCCGACCCGATGGGGTCCTCGATGTCGCCGTTGGGGTCGAGGAGCAGCACCTTCTCCCGCGCCTCGGGCCAGCCTTCCAAGATATCCGCCTTATGGGCCTCCGTCATGCAGAAAATCACGTCGGCCTCGTTGACCAGCTCGCCCGAGACCGTCCGGGCCCGGTGGCGGGAGAGGTCGAGGCCCATCTTCTTCATCGTCTCGACCGCGTCGCGGTTCGCGGGCGCGCCGGGGGCTGCGGCGGTCCCGGCCGAGCCGACGCGCAGCCCCGCCGCGTCGAGCTCCTCGATCGGCAGGCCGCGCTGATCGGCGAGGATGCGCCGGGCGATCGCCTCCGCCATCGGCGAGCGGCAGGTGTTGCCCGAGCAGACCAGGAGCATCGTCCAGCGGAGCATCTTGTGAATGTACCTTTCATCGTAGACGCCCGCACGCTCGACCTCGATGCGCGGGCTCGCCCCCAGCCCGCGCACGCGGACCATCGTCGAGGGCTTGGCGAACCGGCAGGGCCCGCCGTCGATCACCAAATCGACCGCGTCGCCCAGCGCCTCCGAGGCCTCCTGCGCCGTGACGGCCGCCGGCTGCCCCGGGCGGTTGGCGCCGCTGGCGAGCACCGGCGCGCCGGCCGAGCCGAGCATGAGCGTCGCGGCCTCGTGGTCCGGGCAGCGCAGGCCCACCGTGTGGTGATGGAAGACCCGCGCCTGCTCCGCGGGTGACAAGCCCAGGCGATGGGCCCGCTCGTGGACCGTCAGCGGGTCGACGTCGACCACCAGCGTCACCGGCCCGGGGAAGACCTTGTGGATCAGCCGGCGCAGCACGGGGCTCGCGAGATCGACGTACCGCTCAGCCGCGCCCGCAGTGGGGATGTGGACCGCGAAAGGCTGGTCGGCCGGGTTGCCCTTGAGCTCGCGCAGCCGCTGGTGGCCGATCTCCCCCACCGCCGACGCCGCCACGCCGTAGACCGTCTCCGTCGGGAAGACCACCAACCCGCCGCGGGCCAGGACATCGCTCGCCTGCTGGGCCGCCAGCCGGGCTTGGTCGAGGTTGCCGCGTTGGAGCGTGGTGATCTGCATGGTCGAGGGCATTATTCTGAGGCGGTTGCGACAAAGCAAGGATCGCGCCGACATTGCGCTCGCCCGCGTGCGGCCCATCTTGTGACAAACCCCCGCAGACCAGCGATAATGGGTGGGTTCACCCGCGATCATCCGCCTTACGTCCCCCCTCCCCGCTGGAGCAACGCGATGAAGGTCCCCTTTGGCGCCCGCGAGTTCGAGATCGGCGGCCAGTACCTCGACGTCAAGCTGCGCGACTCCAACGCGCTGATGGACGACGTGCCCGCCATGCACGCCCGCTTCGCCGAGGACGGCTACCTCCTCTTCCGCAACCTCATCGACCGCGCGGCCGTCCTCGAAGGCCGGCAGGCGATCGTCACCGAGATGGCGGCCCAGGGCACCCTCAAGCCCGGCACCGACCCGATGGAGGCCATCCCCCAGCCCGGCGCCTCCTACGCCAACCTCATGGGCCGCAAGCCCATCACCCACCAGCCGGCCGTCCGCAACGTCCTCGAGAACAAGAACCTCTTCGGCATCCTCGAGAAATATTTCCAGCAGCCCGTGCTGACCTACGACTACAAGTGGCTGCGCGCCGTCCGCCCGCCCGACAACACCGGCGCCCACTTCGACGTCGTCTACATGGGCCGCGGCACGACCACCAACCTCCGCACCTGCTGGATCCCCTTCGGCGACGTCCCCATCGAGCACGGCACGCTCGCCCTCTGCGTCGGCTCGCACCGCCTCCCGGGCTTCCAGAAGATGCGCGAGACCTACGGCAAGATGGATGTCGACCGCGACCGCGTGAAGGGCTGGTTCTCCAACGACCCCGCCGAGTTCGTCGACAAGTGCGGCGGGAAATGGCAGACCACCAACTTCTCCGCGGGCGACGTGCTGATCTTCGGGATGTACACCCTCCACGCCGCCCTCAACAACACCAGCGACCGCTACCGCATTTCCTGCGACGTGCGCTACCAGCCCGCGGCCGACCCGGTCGACGACCGCTGGATCGGCGAGAACCCCAAGGCCCACTACGCCTGGTACTCCGAGCCCGAGAAGATGGTCGATATGGCGGAGCTGCGGGCGAAATGGGGCGTGTGATCGCCGCGCCGCCGTCGTCTTGTTAGCCGGACGCGCAAGCGACGGCTTGAACCGTCCGGCCAACCGAGCACGCAACGTCACGCTGTTCGCCCAACGCCGTCGCTTGCGCGTCCGGCTAACCCAGAGAGGACCCATCCCATGAAGGTGCAGATCGGCAAGTCCGAGATGGAAATGGACGGGCCCTACATCAATACGGACCTCCGCGACAGCAGCGCCATCGCCTCCGACGCCAAGGCCCTCCACGCCCGGATGGACGAGGACGGCTACCTCCTCCTACGCGGGCTCTACGACCGCCAGCAGGTCCTCGCCGCCCGCGGGCAGATGCTCGACCGCATGGGCGAGGCCGGGCTGCTCGACCCCGCGGCTCCGCGCGACCAGGCCGTCATCAACCCCAACGGCAAGTGGCCGGCCGACCTGCACAAGGCCCTCACCCGCCAGCCCGCCTTCATCAACCTCGTCGAGTCGCCCCAGATCATGGGCTTCTTCGACCGCTTCCTGAGCGGCCCCTCGCGCACCTACGACTACAAGTGGCTCCGCGTCGTCGGCACCGGCGGCGGCACCGGGCTCCACTACGACGTGGTCTACATGGGCCGCGGCACGCTCAAGCTCTACACCGCCTGGACCCCGCTCGGCGACATCCCCATCGAACTCGGCCCGCTCGCCCTCTGCCTCGGCTCCCACCGCTTCGAGAAGATCAAGAAGACCTACGGCCAGATGGACGTCGACCGCGACCACATCGACGGCTGGTTCAGCAACGACCCCATCGAGGTCGTCGACAAGTACGGCGGGAAATGGGCGACCACCCACTTCCACCCCGGCGACGTGATCCTCTTCGGCATGTTCACCATGCACGCGTCGCTCAAGAACACCACCAACCGCTTCCGCCTCAGCAGCGACACGCGCTACCAGCTCGCCTCCGAGCCGGTGGACGAACGCTGGATCGGCTCCGAGCCCGTGGCCCACAGCGCCCCCACGCCGGGGGTGAAGCACACCTCGATGGACGAGGCCCGGGCGAAGTGGGGAGTGTGAGCCGTCTTGTTAGCCGGACGCGCCAGCGACGGAGGTTTGTCTGGTGCCACAAGTCATCGTACTCGTGACATGTGCCGGTGGACTGACCGCCTGCAGCCTTGCGACGCCCTCGTCGCCAAGTCATGAACACACGTGATTGATGGGTATCGACGCCTTTGGTCGAGGGGGATTTCACTCCCTCCCAAGACACATGTCACGAGTACGATGACATGTGGCACCAGACATCGCGTGCCCGCCGCGCCGACTAACCTCCGTCGCTTGCGCGTCCGGCTAACAAATCAAAGCCGCCCTCACTCATCCTGCGGCTCGACCTGCGTCACCACCGCGCGGAGGAACGAGTCGAGGTGGTCGTGCACGAACTGCTCCAACGCCACCACCGTCTGCTCGTGGTTCATGCCCCAGACGCACACGCGTAGATCGGTCATCTCCGGGTCGAGCTGGATCACCACCTGCTCGTTCCCGGTGATCGAGGCCGGGAGCTTCTGGAAGTAATACCGGCTCAGGGCGTTGATGCCCGGGCCGCCCAGGCTCAGCGTGGGACGCTGCTGCAGCGCCTCCTGGTTCAGGTACCAGACGTCGGTGCAGACCACCGGCGAGAGCGGGACGTTGAGCCCCGCGGCGTGCTTCTCCAGCCAGGCGTGGATGCGCTCGCGCAGGCGGTAGGCCAGCGGCCGGTCGGCGACCTCGGCCCGGAGGTGGGCGCCGACGACGATCATCAGGAGGTTCGACGCCCCGTCGCCCGCGCCGGAATTGGTTTGCTCTTCGGACATGTGAACTCTCTGAAACGAGCCGCCTGTTCAAGCCCCGGTTTGCCGAATCGTACTCACGCCCCGCCCGTACGCCTTGCCCTTACGCATTGCCCATCAGAATCGCCAGCAGCGCCTTCTGCACGTGCAGCCGGTTGTGGGCCTGCGGGAAGACCCGGCTCTTGGGCCCCTCCATCGCCTCGTCGGTGATCTCATACCCACGATAGGCGGGCAGGCAGTGCAGCACGATCGCGTGCTTGGGCGCGGCGGCGAGCATCGCGCCGTTGATCTGATACCCCGTGAAGACCTTCCGCCGCTGCTCGGCCTCCTGCTCCTGGCCCATCGAGACCCACGTGTCGGTGTAGAGCGCGTCGGCCCCGCGGGCGGCCGCCATCGGGTCTCGCGTCTCGGTCAGGCTCAGCCCCGGCATGTTCTTCCGCACCCGCTCGACGAAGCCGCGGTCGAGGTCATACCCCTCGGGGCTGGCGATGACGAACTTCATCCCCAGCTTCCCGCAGACCGCGGCCAAGCTCCGCGCGACATTGTTCCCGTCGCCGATGTAGGCCAGCGTCCGCCCCGTCAGGTCGCGCCCGAACTCGTCCATCATCGTCAAGGCGTCGGCGAGGGCTTGGCAGGGGTGCATCTCATCGCTGAGCCCGTTGATGACCGGGACCGTCGCGGCCTTCGCGAGGTCGACCAGCTTCTGCTGCTCGAAGACGCGGGCCATGATGCCGTGGACCATGCCCGAGAGGACGCGGGCGATGTCGGCCGCGCTCTCTCGCTTGCCGATGCCCACCTCGGCGTTGGTCAGCACGATCGCCTGCCCGCCCAGCTCGTACATCGCCTGCTCGAAGCTCACGCGGGTGCGCAGGCTCGGCTTCTCGAAGATCATCGCGAGCGTCTTGTGGGCCAGCACCGGGGCGTTGGGCCGGCCTTCGCGGCGCTCCTGGCGGAGGCGGATCGCCAGGTCGAAGATCCGCCGCACGTCGGCGTCGGAGGTCTCGGAGACGGAGAGGAAATGCTTCATGGCCAAGTCTGGTCCTGCACGTTCCGCTGCGATGCGTTCCACTGCGGAATGGCCCGCTCGTCGCGGCCCGGATGAATTCGAAAAACCAACGCCGTAGCCGCCCCGGAAAGCGGGACGACGGACGACGCGGACAGGTTCAGAGGACGATTTCCGTCCCCACGCCGTGGGTCGTGTAGACCTCGAGCATCAGCGAGTGCGGGATGCGCCCGTCGATGATGTGGGCCTTGGCGACCCCGCCGGTGAGGGCGGTGAAGGTCGCCTCGACCTTGGGCAGCATCCCCGCGGTGATCACGCCCTTGCCCACCAGCTCCTCGATCTGCCCCTTGGTCAGGTGGGTGGCGAGGCTCTCGGCGTCGGCGGAGGTGCGGATGCCGTGGGTGTCGGAGACGAGCACGAGCTTCTCGGCGCGGATCGCGGCGGCGACGTGCCCCGCGACGCTGTCGGCGTTGACGTTGAGCTTCCCGCCCGAGGCGTCGCGGGCGATGGGGGCGATGACGGGGATGTAGCCCGCCTCGAGCAGGGCCCGGATCAGCTCGCCGTTGACCCATGAGACCTCGCCGACGTAGCCGATGTCGATCCGCCGCCCCGCGGGCTCGCCCTGGGCCTCGAGGAACATGCGCTTGCCGAAGACCACGACGCTGCCCAGGGAGTGCAGGCCCATGCCCTTGTGGTCGAGCCGGTTGATCTCGTCGACGATGCTCTTGTTGACCTCGGTGACCAGGACGTGCTCGGCGATGGCGAGCGTGCG
This sequence comes from Planctomycetota bacterium, assembly GCA_026386955.1. GTDB lineage: Bacteria > Planctomycetota > Phycisphaerae > Phycisphaerales > Phycisphaeraceae > JAPLMQ01. The sequence continues at coordinate 3,887 of JAPLMQ010000248.1, read as the reverse complement.
CTCGTCGGTGTAGCGGTGCCCCTGGACGAACTGGGCCTCCATCCCGGCCTTCTTCATCGCGTCGGTGATGCTCTTGCCCCCGCCGTGGACGATGACGGGGCGCATGCCCACGGTCGCCATGAAGCAGACGTCGGTGATGAGGCTGTTGAGGGTGGCGGGGTCGTCCATGATCGACCCGCCGACCTTGACCACGACGGTCTTGCCCTTGAAGCGGCGCACGTATTCGTGGGCCTCGACCAATGCCGCCGCCTTGTTGATCGCCTCTTGCATCGTCGAAGGCCTCGCGTCCGGGAGTGCCCGGGTTCCGGGGGAAGATTCCGCGCTCCGGACAACGCCCACGGCTGGGACGTTTCCGAGCGAATCGTTGAGTCTAGCGGATCGGGGCCGGGGTGCAAAAGGGCGGTGCGCTCGCTCCGGGCGGTTCACCCGTCGAGGCCCAGCACCTGCTCCTCCGCGTGGTAGCTCGAGCGCACCAACGGGCCCGACTCCACGTGGCGGAAGCCCAGCGATTCGCCCAGCCGCTTGTACTCGACGAACTGCTCGGGCGTGACCCACCGCGTGATGGGCAGGTGGTCGCGCGTCGGCTGGAGGTACTGCCCGATGGTGAGGATGTCGCAGCCCGAGCCGGCGAGCACGTCGCGCATCAACTGCTCGATCTCCTCGTCGGTCTCGCCGATGCCGACCATGATCCCCGTCTTGGTGGTCAGCCCCGCTTCCTTCGAGCGGCGAAGCAGCTCGATCGAGCGGTCGTACTTGGCCTGCGGACGCACGACCGAATAGAGCCGGCGGACGCTCTCCATGTTGTGGGCGAGGATCTCGGGGCGCTCCTCGAGCACGAGGTCGAGGGCCTCCCAGTTGCCGCAGAAGTCGGGGATGAGGACCTCGACGCTGGTCTGCGGGGCCTGCTCGCGGATCGCCTCGATGGTCTTGGCCCAGACGGCCGCCCCGCCGTCGGGCAGCTCGTCGCGGTTGACGCTGGTGATGACGATGTGCTTGAGCCGCATGAGGGCGATGGATTGGCCGACGCGGCGGGGCTCGTCGAGGTCGAGCGTGGGCGGGCGGCCGGTGGCGATGTGGCAGAAGCCGCAGGAGCGGGTGCAGACGTCGCCGAGGATCATGATGGTCGCGGTGCCGCGGCCCCAGCAGTCGCCCATGTTGGGGCACTTGGCCGACTCGCAGACGGTGTGGAGGCGGTGCTCGTCGACGATGGCGCGGAGGCGCTGGTAGCCCGGGCCGCCGGGGAGCTTGGCCCGCAGCCAGGCGGGCTTCTGCCGGCGGATGTAGTCGCGCCCGGCGTTGTCGAGGATCTGGTCGGAGAGGGAGATCCGCATGGGGTAAGTGTAGCGGAGGCGTGGGGAGGGGACCAAGGGGCCGGGCGTCATGGAGCGGGGGAATTCCGAGTCGCCGGTGCCGCCTCCTGCGTGAACTTCGCCGCCTGCTCGCGGATCGCCTTGGCCATGCCGGCCTGCCCCTGCGCCGCCGCGAGGTCGGCCGCGCGCATGGCCTCGGCCTTCGCCTCCGCCGTGCGCCCCGCGCCAGCGAGGGCGGAGGCGAGGTTGAAGTGGGCCCCGTAGCTGCTCGGGTTCAGGTCGACGCCGGCCTGGAACGGCCGGACCGCCTCCGCCTCCCGCCCGAGGCTCATCAGCGTCATCCCCAGCCCGTCGTACACCTCCGGCGCGGTGAATCCGTCGTTCAACGCGGCGTAGAACTCCGGCACCGCCTCGGCCAACCGGCCGGATTTCCCCAGGGTCCGCGCCAGCCCGTAGTGATGCCCGCCCCGCTCCGGCTCGGACTTGCTGTAGAGCGAGATGGCGTGCCGGCAGGCGTCGATCGCGAGGCCGTATTTCTTCGCGCGGTCGAGGATGCTCGCGTAGTTGGCCCAGGCGACGGGGTCGTCGGGCCTGGCCTTCACCGCGCTCGCCATCAGGCTGATCGCCTCGTCGTGCCGGCCCGCCTGCGAGGCGAGGTCGCCCAGGTTGAAATAGGCGATCGTGGCATCCTCGTTCTTGGCGATGGTGTCCTCCCAGAGCGTCACCGCGTCGCGGTACGGGACGCACTGCAGGAAGGTCGTGGCGGCGAGGGCGAGAACCACGGCGGCGGCGAGGGGCGGGCCGGGGCGGCGGAGCGTCTCGGGCAGCGTGGCCCACAGCGTCGCGCCGGCGCCGGCGAGCAGGGCGATCAGCGCCAAGCCGCCGAGGTATTGGAAATGGTCGGCCACCCACGAATAGCGCATCGGGTAGACGTTGAAGAAGCCCAGCGCGGGGAAGAGCATGCCGATGAAGCAGAGGACCGCCGCGAGCGGGCCGCGCCCGATCCTATGCCGTGCCAACCAGAGCGCGAGCACGACGGCGACGACCGCGAGCGGGAAGAGGTATTGCCACGCCGCGCCCGAGTCGATCTTCCAGCGCGGGTAGATGAAGGTCAGCTCGTAGGGGAAGAGGATCTTGGAGGCGTAGAAGACCACCGCCCGCCCGGCGATGAGCACGCGGTCGATCGGCGCGATCGCCCAATCGCGCCCCGCGGCGCCGACGCGGACCTGCTCGAGGTGAGCGGTGTTCCACCCGAAGCCGCCGCCGATGACCCAGAAGGGCGCGACGACGAGCAGGTCGATCAGCCTCACCCGGCCGCGCTTCCACCAGATCAGCACGAGCAAGACGCCGGCGACCGTGGCGGTGACGGTCTTGCTCAGCAGCGCGCCGGTGAAGAGGAGGAGCGAGAGCGGGTACCAGCCCCAGCGGCGCGCGGGCGGCGGCGCGTCGGGCGTCGCGGGCAGACCACCATCGGCCTCGCCCGCCGCAAGGTCGTCGAAGCGCAGGTAGGCGAGCACGGCGCCCAGGGCCAGCGCCAGCGAGAGCGTGTTCTTCCGCTCGGTGATCCACGCGACCGACTCCACCTCGATGGGGTGGACCGCGAAGAGGATCGCCGCGGCGAGCGAGCCGGGGAGGCGCAGCCGACGGAGGACCAGCCAGAAGAGGAAGGCGTTGAGCGCGTGGAGCAGGATGTTGACGGCGTGATACCCCGCGGGGTTGAGGCCCCAGAGGTGGTATTCAAGCCAGTAGGAGGTGTGGACGAGCGGGTAGTACTGCGGGAGGGAGTAGGGCTCCTTCCACGTGCGGACGAGCCCGGCCGTGTCGCGCAGGTTGGGGTTGTTCGTGACGTAGTTGTCGTCGTCCCAGATCACGCCGGCCGTGAACGTGGGGATGTAGGCGACGCAGACCAGCAGCGTCAGCCCCAGCCAGACCCACGCCGACCGCGGGCCCGCAGGCGAGGCGGGGGTGGGGCCGGAGAAAGCGGAGCCGGCGCGGTCGGCGGTCGGCGATGGATTGGGTGTGGTTTCGTGCAAAGGCTGCTACCTTAATCGCATGATGAACCGTCCAACGCTGGCCGTCAAAGCCCGCCGCGCAGGGCGCTGAGCATGCCGACGTCGCCCGCCGACTCCAGCCCGCCCGCCGCTGCCGCCTCGCCCGCGGATCGCGCGTCGCGCCGCCTCCCCCTGCTCCTCGCCTTCCTCCTCCTCGCGGCCACCACGCTGGCCTTCATCAACGTCCCGCGCTGCGACTTCGTCACCCTCGACGACCCCTACTACGTCACCGAGAACATACACGTCCAGCAGGGGCTGACCCTGCAGAACCTCCGCTGGGCCTTCACCGACTTCAACGCCTACTGGATCCCGCTCACCTGGCTGTCGCTGATGCTCGACTACCAGGTCGGCGGGCTCAGCCCCGTCACCTTCCACGTCACCAATCTCCTATTCCACCTCGCCAACGCGCTGCTGCTCTTCGCCTTCCTGCGTCGCGCAGCCGGCGGCGTCTGGCGGCCCGCGCTCGCGGCAGCCCTCTTCTCGCTCCACCCGCTGCGCGTCGAATCGGTCGCGTGGGTCACCGAGC
>JAPLMQ010000199.1 GCA_026386955.1 Planctomycetota bacterium | reverse complement strand
GCCGACCATGCCCGCGAGCACGAGCAAGGCGAGGATGAGCCGGAGAACGGGACGCGGGAGCATGGGATCGGGTCCGGGCGGAGAGCGCGACGGGGCCGCGGAAGTGTATCGCCGTGAAGGGCGGGCCGTTGGCCGGTTTTGTTAGCCGGAAGCGCAAGCGACGGGACGGGGGTGGAACAGCGAACCGCAGCGCAAGGATTTGCGGCAGACCCGAAATGAACTGGCATTGTTGGGCGCCGCAGGTTTTCGAACTCGCAACATGGGTCTTGGTCAAACCAAACAAACCGACGCTTAGAAAGCGGTGTGCAAGGCTTTATCATTGAGGAAAGTCGTAGACCGGAAATCCATCGGCACAATCTCATTCTCCGGAGGACTCTGGCCCGTGACGCAAAGTGAGCTTCCCCATGAGCTTCCCCACGAATGGTGGGCGCGCCGAAGTGACTAAACGAGGCCGGCCTCGAACGCTTCGGGGCTGAGATAGCCTAACGAACTGTGCAGACGCTTGCGGTTGTAGAACACCTCGACGTACTCGAAGATCGATTGCCTGGCCTGCTCACGCGTGGCGTAGCGTTCGTGGTGGACCAACTCGGTCTTGAGCGTGGCCCAGAAGCTCTCCATCGCCGCGTTGTCGTAGCAGTCGCCCTTGGCGCTCATGCTGGCCTGCAGGCCGTGGGTCTCGAGAAGGCGCTGGTAGTCCTCGCTGGCGTACTGCACGCCGCGGTCGCTGTGGTGCATGAGCTTCTCCGTGGCTTGGCCGGCGTCTGTGGCTCGCGTTCCGGGGGCGGGGGCGGGGGCGGGGGTGGGGTGGCGCTGGGCCAACGCCATCCTCAACGCGTCGCTGACCAAGCCGGTCTGCATGTGGTCGGCCATCGACCAGCCCACGATCCGGCGCGAGCACAGGTCCAGCACGCCCGCCATGTAGAGCCAGCCCTCCTGCGTGGGGATGTAGGTGATGTCCGCGACCCACCTGCGGTTGGGCCTGTCGGCCTCGAACCGCCTCTGCAGGAGGTTGGGCGCCACCGGCTGGCGGTGGGCCGCGTCGGTGGTCCGCGGCACGAACTTCCGCTTGCCCTTGGCCCGGATCCCCGCTTCCCGCATCATCTTGGCCACGGTGTTCTCGCAGGCGCTTCCGCCTTGGGCCTTGAGCGCCCGGCAGAGGCGTGGGCTGCCGTAGACCTTGCGGTTCTCCTCGTGCAGGACCCGGACCTTCGCCTCCAGATCCTCGCGCCGGGCGTGGCGCGGGCTCGCCGGGCGGCCACGCCAGGCGTAGTAGCCCGCCCGGCTGACGCCCAGCGCGTCGCAGGCCGGCCCGGCGGGGAACTCGTGGAGATGCTCGTGGATGAAGGCGAACCTCACGGCTGCTCCTTCGCGAAGAACTGGGCCGCTTTTTTTAAAATGTCGCGTTCCATCAGCAGTCGGGCGTTCTCCTTGCGCAGCCGCCGCAGCTCGGCCTGGACGGCCCCCTCGCCGCTGACCGGGACGCCCTGCTCCTTGGAGAACTTCTCGACCCAGCAGCGCACGGAGTTGGCGTCGACGCCCAAGCTCCTGGCCGCCTCTGCGACGCTGTAGCCCTGTTGGTTGACGAGTTGGACCGCCGAGACCTTGAACTCCCGCGTGAACCGCCGCCGCTTGCCTTGGGCTTGACCCATGATGAGCTCCTTCCCGCAGCCATTATGCTGCGCGCTCGGCGCGCCCACCATTCGTGGGGAAGCTCAAATCGGCCCTCTAAAATGCTCTAAATGATGCCGCTCCTGCTTCGCTGCGATCCCGGTGGGGTTACGCGGCGACACCGGTCCGGTGCGTCTTTGCGATCGATTCGAGGGCTGGTGCGCCGGTGTGCGCGCGTCTTGGGCCTGCGGGCCTGGGAGCGATTTTGGGGCGAATTCCTGTAAGCGATGGCGGCTTCATCCGTTGCGTCTTTTGGTGCCGTTTTGGCTGTTCAGGGCCATTCTGGCCAGGCGCGGGCGATGGCGATCGATGTGTGAAAGGGCGTGTCAAAATGTCCCGCTCCTGAGCCGCAGACGGCCGGCTCCAGTGCCGCCTACGCGCGCGAGGCTTGTTTTGAGCGTTTCCAGAGGGTGGGCAGTCCAACCCGTTTTGGAAATGGGTGGCAAATATTTTTTCGAATTCGGACGGAAAATTTTGCGTTGCGGAAACGCGCGGCGCGAGCTGGTCTGGGGTTCGGAGTTCCGCCTTTAGGCGGGTCTTCGTCTTCATCTTGAGTCGCGGAAACGTGGGGGCTTCCGTTTTTCAAAGACCGCGTAAACGCGGAACTCCGAACCCCAGAGTCGCGCGACGTGGGGCTGTGGTTTTCCAAAGGCCGCGTAAACGCGTAACGCCGAGCCTCGGAGTCGCAAGGACGGTGGATTGGTCGTAGGGCGGGTAGAGCGTATTTCGCGAAACCCGCCGGGGATGACGGAAACATCGCGAAGTCACAATCGGATTTGCATTCGAATCGCCCCCGCGAGACCGCGGCGGGTTTCGCCGGGTACGGCTCTACCAGCCCTACGCCGAGACCGTTGCGCGGGGCGATTTCGTCTTCTGAAGAGCCGCCTAAAGGCGGAACTACGTACCCCAGAGCCACGGAGGTGGGTTTCGCGAAATACGCTCTACTCGCCCTACGCGCCCCGCGTCACGCCATCGGCTGCCAGCGCACGAGGCGGTCGCCTGGCTTCATGCGGTGGCCGCGGAGGAAATCGGCGATCGGCATCGGCTTGCCGCCCGGGGCTTGCACCTCGAGCAGCCGGACCGCACCGTCGCGCACGGCCACGCGGTCGGGGGCGATCAACGTCCCGGGCTCCGCGCCGTCGCGCACCGCCCCGCGGTCGGCGGCGGCGTTCGACGCAGGCTCGGCCGCGACGCGGCGCAAGAAGATCATCTCGCCCGGGCCGGCCGCGCCCGCTGGCTCGGCCAACTTCTCCGCCGACTTCTCCGATGCAACCCACCCCACCTGCACGCCCGGCCAAGGCGTCAGCCCGTGCACGCGCCGGCGAACCTCCTCCGCCGTCGCGTCGAACGAGACCGACGCGTCGGCCTTGCTCAGCTTCGGCGCCCGCGTCGCGAGCGATTCGTCCTGCACTTCCCCCTTGAGCGTCCCGCCCTTCCACTGCGTCAGCACCGACTCCACGATCCCCGGCCCCATGACGGCGAGACGGTCATGCAACTCCCCGGCCGTCTCGCGCGGGTCGATCGGAGTCGCCGCCTGCGCGTAGACCAGGCCGGCGTCCATCCGCTGCGCCAGCGCGATGACCGAGAGACCGGTCCGCGCCTCGCCATTGAGGATCGCCCAGTTGATCGGGGCCGCCCCGCGCAGCTTGGGCAAGAGCGAGGAGTGGAGGTTGACCGTCAGCCCGCCCAGGGCCGCGAGGAGCTCGGGCCCGAGCTTCTGCCCGAAGGCGATGACCACCGCCGCGTCGGCCTTGAGCGCGGCCAACGGCGCGACGACCTCGGGCGCGTTGACATCCTCGGGGCGGAGCAGCGTCAGCCCCTTCTCCAGCGCGAACCCGGCGATGGGCGTGGGCGTGAGCTTCCGACGGCGACCCGCGGGCTTGTCAGGCTGGCTGACCACCGCGAGCAGTTCGTGCGTGGCGTGGAGATGTTGGAGCGTGGGCAGGCCGAACTCGCCGGCGCCCAAGAAGATCAATCGCATCGTCGTCGCCTTTCCCTCACCGCAAGCTGTCCAGTTGGGGCTCTGTTGCGATGCTTGCATTTCAGGGCCAAAGGCCCGTTTCATACCAGCCTGGGGCGAAGCCCTAGGACGATGGGTGCCGTAGGATTTCGAGGGCTGAAGGCCCGATTTATCCGGCCTTCGAACACACGATAAGACGGGCCTTCAGCCCTCCAAACGCTCTCGGGCCCACGCACCTGGGGCTTTGCCCCAGGCTGGTATAAGACGGGCCTTTGGCCCTCCGGAAAAGACTCTGCGCTTTCAAGATCGCAACAGAGCCTCGAGTCCGAAAAAATCCCGGAGCCATTCCGCGGGGCCGAAGGCCATTCCGAAGGCCATTCCGGGGCCGGGGGTCAGCGGGCCTTCTTCTTCTCCAGTTCGCGCACGGCCTTCTGGTTCGCGATCCGGTCCATCGGCGGCATGCGGTCGATGATGAGGATCGCGTCGAGGTGGTCGGTCTCGTGCTGCCAGATGCGGGCGGGCAGCTCGTCGCTGGTGAGGCGGAAGCGCTTGCCGTCGAGGTCGGTCGCCTCGACGCTGATCTTGGCCGGGCGGCGGATCTCGCCGGTGATGTCGGGGAGGCTCAGGCAGCCTTCCTCGTAGTCCTCGAGGTCGCGACCCGGGTCGAGCAGGACGGGGTTGACGAAGACGCGGTCGTCCTTGGGGTCGCCGGTGGGGCCAGCGACGAAGAGGCGCCAGGAGAGGCCGACCTGAGGGGCGGCGAGCCCCACGCCCGGGGCCTCGTGCATGAGTTCGAGCATGCGGGCGGCGACCTGGCGGACCTCGTCGGTGATGGCGGGGACGGGCTTGGCCTTGGCGCGCAGGGCCGGGTGGGGGTAGAGGACGATCCGCAATTTTGATACGTCGACGGGCATCGCGGAGATGTTAAGTTCGGTGGCCTGCGCTCACAAGCGGACGGATCGTGTACGAATCATGCTCACTGGACCGCGAAAGAGAGGGCCGGATAACCTCCGCCCGTGCGTCCCATAACTTGCCCAAAAACGCCGTTCTGGACGTCCAAGACAAGATTTCTCTTGGTTGTTTTGAACGACTTAAAAGTGCGCAAGTAAATAGCCGCAATGAAGAACCGATCCTTGACCTCGCGGGGAATATTTGGCATACTGAGCGCACATGTAACGTTTTTTCCGCGGCGCAGGGGGCCTTTCCAAAGTCGCGGTTGTGCCGAAAGACTGGTTTTAGGGATGAGATGAGAGTCGGCGCTCACCGACTGCAATTCAGTTTGCAAGGGGTACGTTTCCATGGCCACCATCACGAAGAAAGAGCTGATCGATCACATCGCAGACGGCTCGAAGCAGAAGCGGGTGATCGTCAAGCGCATCGTCCAGAGCTTCCTCGACAGCATCATTGTGGAGCTGGGGAAGGGAAATCGCCTGGAGTTCCGCGATTTCGGGGTGTTCGAGGTCAAGCAGCGCAAGGCCCGCAAGGCCCAGAACCCCAAGACGCTCGCGCCGGTCCAGGTGCCGCCCAAGCGCACCGTGAAGTTCAAGGTCGGCCGGCTGATGAAGCAGACGCTCACCAGCGACAGCCCGGTCCACCTTCAGCTCACCAGCGTCGACGAAGACGACGACGACGAATAAGTCGTCCTTGTTTCCCAGGCGCATCAGGTCCAATCGCACATTCGGGCGGGGTGGCGTGAGCTGCCCCGCCTTTTCATGCGCGCGTTGGACGCGTGCGGCGTTCGCGTCTGATCAGAGACGGGGACTGTGAGCCTGTGAATTTATTGGTTTGGACCCCCTCTGGCGCTTTAGAAACGCGGCTTTTCAGGCCAATTTTCGAATAACTTCACAGTCTCTGTGTCCCCGAAAACGTCGCAAGGCGGCACTCCGCCTTGCGACGTGCGGGCGTCGTTGACGCCTTCATGAGCAGATGACGCGCTCGGCAACGATGTGGGTGGCGCAGGCCCGACGCGAGACCACGCGGTTGATGGCGGCCGGCGAGCCGCGCGGGCGGAGTACCGCCTGCGCCCGGCCTTCGGACACACAGTGTCCGTCTCTGCCTCCGGAATGGATCAGGCTGCGCCTGATGGGAGAAAGCCCGCACGATCCACCTTGGTCCTTACGCGGGAATCAAGTGAAACCCGTATAAATCGTTTTTCGAGACTTCCATCGAGTCTCCCTCCGAACGCCAAACAGAGCCCCCAATGGACCCTTGGCTGCAGGATTTGCGCAACGACCTGCTCGACCGCGAAGAGCGCGACCTCCGCCGTCGCCTTCGGCCGGTGACGCAGCAGGGGCGGTGGCTGCACATCTCGGGGGGCGCGGGCGGTGCGGGCGGCGCGCCAGCCGACGCGGGCGGGCGGCGGCTGCTGAACCTCGCGGGCAACGACTACCTCGGGCTGAGCACGCATCCGCGGCTGATCGCCGCCGCGGCCCAGGCCGCACGGGAACATGGCGTCGGCGCGCAGGCGAGCCGGCTGGTGAGCGGGCACACGACGGTGCATGCCCAGGTCGAGGCGAGCTTCGCCGCGTTCAAGCATGCCGAGGCGGCGCTGCTCTGCCCGACGGGCTACATGGCGAACCTCGCGGCGACGGAGAAGTTGGCGCGGCTGTTGGAGGCGCATGCGGCGGGGAACGCGGAAAGGCGTGCGACCGCCGATCCACAAGCGGGTTCGAGCGGCGAGGAATCGGATGACGTCGACGGCGCCGCCGGTGCACCAGCCTCGCGCGGCAGCGCCCGCCCGCCGCGCCGTTTCATCGTCACCGACAGCGTCTTCTCCATGGACGGCGACGCCGCCGACTTGCCCGCGCTCTGCGACCTCGCCGACCGGCATGACGCGATCCTGATCGTCGACGAGGCCCACGGCACCGGCCTGCTCGGGCCTGAGGGCTCGGGGCTGGCGGAGCTGCAGGGCGTCGCCTCGCGCGTCGATGTGGTGGTCAGCACCGCGAGCAAGGCGCTGGGCGGCCTGGGCGGGATCGTCACCGCCCGGCGCGAGATCATCGAGACGCTCGTCAACCGGGCCCGGTCGTTCGTCTACACCACGGCCATCCCGCCCGCGCAGGCGGCGGCGATCGGCGCGGCGGTCGAGGTCATCCGCGACGAGCCGGAGCGGAGGCGGCGCGTGCTGGCGCTCTCGGCCCGGCTGCGCGAACGGGCAGGCGGATTGCCCTGGCTGGCCCAGCCGATCCCCGGCGGATCGGCAGATCGCGTCGCGCCGGTCGTCACGCCCATCGTCCCGCTGATCGTCGGCTCGGCGGCGACGGCGCTGGCGCTCGCGGCCCACCTCGAGGCCGCGGGGTTCTACGCGCCGGCGATCCGCCCCCCCACCGTCCCGCCCGGGGCCGCCCGCGTGCGGGTCACGCTCCGGGCCGACCTGGAGGATGCCGACCTCGACCGGCTGCTGGCGGCGCTGGGGGCGTTCAGGCCCGCGAAGGCGTGAACCCCTCGGAACAACCCTGCGCCCAAGCCCACGGATCGCGACGGTACGCCGTCGCGTTCCGTGGGGTTTGCGTGGGGTTTCCGGGGGTTTCCGGGGGGCTTGGATGTCGATTGACAGGCAGGTAAACCTCCACTTCAAACGACGCCTACACCGTGTCCCGGAGCCCAACCCCACCGAACCCGACGGCGTACCGTCGGGATCAGTGGGCTTGATCCTGTTGTTCAGGGGATTCGTGGACCGCGTCGACTGGAATTCGGCGCGGCTTGCAAAATCCCGCGCCCCATGCGAGCCTCTGGCCGTGCCGGCAAGACGCCGGCGTTTGTCAATGAGGCCCGCCATGCCGTTGGATCTCGTCGCCGATGTAAGCCCCGGCCCCAGCGTCCCCGACATCGTCCACGCGATCGTCGAGATCCCCAAGGGGCGGCGCAGCAAGTTCGAGGCCGACAAGAAGACCGGCCTGATCCGGCTCGACCGCTACCTCTACTCCTCGCTGATGTACCCCGGCGACTACGGGTTCATCCCCCAGACGCTCTCGGAGGACGGCGACCCGTTGGACATCCTGGTGATGGTCAACGAGCCGACCTTCAGCGGCTGCCTGATCGAGGCCCGCCCGATCGGCCTGTTCAAGATGACCGACAAGGGGCAGAACGACTACAAGGTGCTGGCGGTGCCCAGCAGCGACCCGATCTTCGCCGAGTTCAACGACCTCTGGCGCGTGCCGCCCCACTTCCTCCGCGAGGTCGAGCACTTCTTCGAGACCTACAAGGAGCTCGAGGGGCCCAAGGGGCGCGACATGGTCAAGACGCTCGGCTGGGAGGGTCCGGACAAGGCGAAGGAGGAAGTGCACTTGTCGATCGAGCGCTACCGCGTGGCCCACCCCGAGCTGGTGGAGGCGGAGAAGCTGGCCGCGAAGAAGGCGGCCGCGGCGGCGAAGAGGAAGAAGAAGGGCTGAGTTGCGGCGTCAGCCGATTTCCCGGGACAAACCACGATGATCGTGCCTCGCTACTGGGCGGAGGGGCGAGTCCAACGTCGCGAGGGGCGGCGGCAGTTGACCGTTCGTCGCTTCGGCTGGTCGGATGCCAGCTCCGAAGAGGCGCAGGCGATGGCCGACGCCCGGGCGCAGGAGGCGTTCGACCGCGCCTGGGCCGGCGAGCGGCTGCCGCCGCGCGAATGGAAGGTCCCCTACAACGGGGCCGACGGCGTCCCGATCCGCGAGGAGATCCTCTCCACGCTGGGCGCCGCGGTGGTCACCCGCAACAGCTACGGCGCCGCCTGCCTCAACACGCCGGATGTCCTCTTCGCCGACTTGGACTTTGCAGACTTCGATCCGATGCGGAACGCCCAGGTCCCGGGCTGCGCCGTAGCCGCGGCCTGCGCGGGCGGTGCCTTCGCCATCGCCCATCAACTGCACTGGTCATTCCTTCAAAGCGTCGGAACTGGGTTGGCGTTGTTTTGCGCAATCGGGGTGGTGCTGGCTTTCATTGCCAAAGCGATGCGACGGGTCATGGGAACGCCGGCGTCGAAGGCGCGGCAGCGGGTCCAGTCATTCGTTGAGGGTCATCCCGACTGGAGTTTCCGCCTCTACGAAACCCCGGCGGGGTATCGGTTGCTCGCGACGCATCGGCTGTTCGATCCCACGTCGGACGAGGTGGCCCAAGCCTTTGCGGCCCTTGGCGTCGACTCGACCTACGCCGCGATGTGCCGTAGGCAAGCCTGCTTTCGGGCCCGCCTGACCGCGAAGCCTTGGCGCATCGGGGTGAAGGCCCACATGCGCCCCCGCCCGGGCATCTGGCCGGTTGCGCCCGAGCGGATGGCGGTGCGGGAGGCGTGGATCGCGGAGTACGAGAAGGCGTCGGCGGGATTTGCGGCGTGCAAGTTCGTCGAGTCGCTAGGGATGCCCAGGATCGACCCGCGCGTGCGCGCCGTGCAGGACCTGCATGACCGGCTGAGCCAGGCGGGCACGGATCGTCCGCTGGCGTGATGGAACGCAGGAGCCGTTGGTTCAGCGCCGATAGAGCACGAACTGCTCGATCGCATGCGCGACGCCGTCCTCGTCGTTGCCGGGGACGACCACGTCGGCGACGCGGCGGGCCTCGGGCCAGGCGTTGCCGACCGCGACGCCCAGGCCCGCCCAGGAGAGCATGCCCACGTCGTTGGGCGCGTCGCCGATCGCCATCACGCGCTTGGCGGGGATGTTGAGCCGCTTGGCGATCCACGCGAGGGCGTGGGCCTTGTCGGCCTCGGGGTGTATCACCTGCAAGAGGTGCGCGTCGCTCACGGCGAAGGCGAGGCGCCCCAGGAATTTCCGCTCGACCTCCTCGCGGATCGGGGCGATCTCCTTCGCGGGGGCGAGCAGCATGAGCTTGGTCACGGGCACGTGGAGGAAGGCCTCGAGCGGGCCGACGAAGTCTGGGGCGAAGACGCGCGAGGTCTCGGTGGGGAGCGTCTCGTCGACGTGGTCGGTGTACCAGCGGTCGAGGATCTCGACGCTCACGACGGTGGCGGGGAAGATCCTGCGGGCGAGCTTGACGACCTTCATCGCCAGGTCGTGGTTGAGCGGCTGGTGGTGGAGGTGGCGCTTGCGGACGGGGTCGTGGATCAGGGCGCCGTTGTAGTTGATCTGGGGCGTGTCGAGCCCGAGGTATTGGTGGATCTCGCGGACCGACCGCGGCGGGCGGGCCGTGGCGAGGATGACCTGGACGCCCTTGTCCCGCGCCTGGTGGACGGCGTGGAGGACACGCTTGCTCATCCGCTTGTCGGAGCGGAGGAGCGTGCCGTCGATGTCGAGGGCGATCAGGTCGATCGGCTCGGACATGGGGCTGATCGGGGCCGGGGCGGGGAGCTTGGGCGCGGGGACCTTGCCGGCGGTGATCTTGATGTCGAGCTTGCCGAGGGGCGAGGGCTCAAGCGGCGCGGTGGAGTCGCCATCCTCGGAGCGAACCGAAGGCGTGGGCTTGGCGGGGCGGTCGGGCCCCTGGGAATGGGTGGTTTTTTCCGGCATGCGCGACTGCGTCAAAAGACCCCGGAACCAACGCGCTGACGGGCGCGTCGAAAGGCGCGTCGTGGGGCTGGCGTGGGCCCCAAGCCGAATGTCTTGCGTGGGAACAGTCATGATAACCTCGGGCCTCGGAGCCCGCCAAATGCGTGCGTCCGGGCGGTATTGCGTTGTTTCGGGCGCGGCCGGGCAACCTGCGTCGCCCCCTGCCGCGATTGCGTCCGGTTCTGCCAACCAAACAGTTATCGGCACAATAGCCCCCGGACCTGTTGCAACGGGCAGGCTGCGACGACTACCATCCGCCGTCCCCGTTGGACGAATCTTGCGTCGTCTTGCGTCGCCCGTCCCTCCGCCGCCCCGGTGAGCCCCCATGCCCTCCGTCAACCCCGCCAACCTCCTGGGCCTGCAGTACCGCCAGGAAGCCTCCGCCTTGCCTTGGCGCGGCCCGATCTGGGACGTCCACGCCCACATCAACGACGTGGAGTCGGCCCGGCTCTTCTTCCAGGCGGCAGACGCCTTCGGCATCGAGCGCGTCTGGTCGCAGCAGCCGTATGACCAGCTCGACGCCCTGCGCGCCGAGTTCGGCGAGCGCATCCAGTTCATCGCCGTGCCCGACTACTTCCGCCGCAACGAGCCCGACACCTTCACCACCAACTGGCTCAAGCGCATCGAGCAGTTCGCCGCGAAGGGCGCCCGCTGCTGCAAGTTCTGGGCGGCCCCGCGCGGGCGCGACCTCACGCCCCACCTCTCGCTCGACACGCCCATCCGCCGCGAGGGCATGCGCCTCGCCCGCTCGCTGGGCATGATGTTCATGACCCACGTGGGCGACCCCGACACCTGGTTCGCCACGCTCTACCGCGACGCGAACAAGTACGGCACCAAGCCGCACCAGTACGAGCCGCTCGAGCGCCTGCTCGACGAGTTCGGCGACGTCCCCTGGATCGGCGCCCACATGGCGGGCGACCCCGAGCACCTCGACCACCTGCAGGACCTGCTCGACCGCCACGCGAACCTGTATCTCGACTGCTCCGCGACCAAGTGGATGGTGCGCGAGCTGAGCAAGCACCCGCTGGAGTTCCGCTCCTTCGTGCAGCGCAACCCCGGGCGCGTGCTCTTCGGCAGCGACATCGTCGCGAGCAAGGCCGACATGAGCTTCGACCTGTTCGCCAGCCGGTACTGGGCCCTGCGCACGCTGCTGGAGACGGACCACGACGGCCCGAGCCCGATCGTCGACCCCGACCTGAAGATGGTCGACCCGTCGATGCCCGCCGACTCCTCGCCGCGCCTGCGCGGGGCGAAGCTCGACCCCGCGAGCCTGGGCATGCTCTACCACGGCGCGGCGAAGAGGCTGATGCGGTTCTGAAGAATTGACCGCAACGCCGGGCACGCGACCCGCGTATCCATCTCCGTGGGGATCGCGTGCGACTCCCCCGCCCCGGGCTTCGGCCTGCTTCCGCCGCATTCCGGGCATATCCAGCCTCGGCCCATCCGCCCCTTTGTCGAAAGGACCTCGCATGCAAGCGATTTCTTCGGGCGATCTCCGCGCGCGTTCCCTCGCCTGGCTCTGGGGCGGCAACCCGTTCTACATCGCCTCCGCAGCGTGCATCCTCGTCGGGCTCTTCCAGGTCCTCACGCCGATCTACGACAAGCCCGAGCTGGCCTACGAGAAGTTCTTCAGCCTCGTCTCGCTGCAGGCCTACAGCCTGATGCTCCTGGGCGTCACGCTGCTGATCCTCCAGTGGAAGAACGTCGTCGACGACGCCGTCGCGTTGACCGTGCTGATCTCGCTCTTCGTGGTCGGCTCGGCCGCGGGGCTCGACACCATCGCCTCGGGCAACCCCGGGCCGACGCTGCTCTTCGCCTTCGCGGGGCTCGTGCTCTCCACCACAACGGTCTGGGGGCTGCACGCCCGCGTGGTCGGGCGCTTCGCCCCGCTCGCGCTGGCGGGGCTGGGCGGGCTGCTCCTGTGGAGCCTCGCGATGCCCACGCTGCTCGGCCGGGCGATCGCCGCGGAAGCGCTCGACCCCGACCTGGTGGGCCGATGGCTCGCCGGCTGGCTCGCGACGCTCGTCGCGGGCGGCCTGCTGGTCGCCGAGGCGTGGCGCACGCCCGCGGGCCTTCCTCGCGAGGCCGACGCCGGCCTGCCCTTCCTCCGCACCGCCGCGATGCGCTGGATCGTCGCGGGGATCATCCTCGCCGCCACCATCGTCCACCAGCTTTCGCTCGCCTGGTCCTTCGGCCTGCCCATCCGCCAGAGCGACCTCTTCGCCGGCGTCGTCCTCGCCTGCGCCCTCACGCTCGAGGTGCTGCGTGCCCACCGCATCCACGGCGAACTGCAGGACCTCGGCGTCGCCCTCGTCCCGCTGCTCCTGGCGATGGTCATCATCCCCTCGGGCGACCTCTCCTTCACCGTCTTCGCGCCACTGCACACCGGCGACGGCTCCACGCCCATGGCCTTCTGGCCCGGAATGGTCGCGGTGCTCAACATCCTTTGCCACCCGCCCGCGGTCCTGCTGGGCTTCGCGCTCTACCTCGCCTCCGCCGCGATCCACGGCAAGCGGCCGCACCTGGGCTACGCCGCGGCGGCGGTGGGATTGCTCGGCGTCGTGACCTTCGGCGTCCACCCGCTCTTCATGAAGGGCGAGACGAACGAGCTCAACCTCCGCGCCGGCGTCGCGTGCGTGGTCGCCGGGCTCATCGCCGTCGCCGCCGTGCGCCGGGGCTTTCGCTGCAGGTCATCGCCTGCCTCTGGTTCGCCAGTCGGCCGGTGGCGATCGCCCGCGTCGGCGCGTTCTTCCTGATGCTCGGAGCGATGCTCCTTTTCTTCGCGAGCGATTCGACGCTCTTCAGCCCGCTCTTGGGCACGGCCGCGTTGGGGATTTGCCTGGCCCCCGCGGCCGTGCTCCTGCGGGACCCGCGCATGGGGCTGGCCCTGGTGCTGCCGCTCCTGTTCACGGGGCATCACCACGTCCGGCTGAACGTGGGCTGGTGCCTGGTCGCGCTGAGCTTCGCGATGCTGGCCGCGGGGGCCTGCGCGAGCCTGCTGAAGGGAGCCCTGCCGCCGCCGACGGGTGGCACGCCGCCGCCCTCTCCAACCGGGCCGGAAACCAGCGACGCCGGCCCCGCCGAGGAGCCCGCGCAGGGCGGGAGCGGCCCCAACGGACCGCCGCTGACGGGGACGTTGGGCAACTGATTGGCTCTGCCACGATGCTTGACAATGGCCCGTCTCATACCAGCCTGGGGCGAAGCCCTTGTCGCACTACACAAGTCCGACATCGATCTGGACGAACCAAGGCGATCGATGTCCATTCTCTTCGCCCCGCAGGGGCGGAAGAGGGGACGACAGGCATCCGGCGACTTGTGCAATGCAACGAGGGCTTTGCCCCAGGCTGGCAAGAAACGGGCCTTTGGCCCTCCGGAAATGATCCGCGCTTCAAGCATTGCAACAAAGCCCAACTGAATCGGAACCCCTGCCCGGCTGGCCGGACAATGACCGCCCTTCTGGACGTCCATCGGCCGAAATCAGGCTCGCGATGGTTGCTCCGCCCGGCGGCATTTCCTAGACTGCCGGCAGCAATTTCGTCCCCGGGCAATTCCGATTCTTGGTCCCCCAGGAGCATTCCCATGCCGACCGGCAAAGTGTTCGACAACGTCATCGACACGACCTTCCAGACCCCGCTCGTCCGGATCAACCGGCTCATCCCCTCCGGCGGCGCCAGCGTCTTCGCCAAGCTCGAGTTCTTCAATCCGATGGCGAGCGTCAAGGACCGCATCGGCCGGGCGATGATCGAGGACGCCGAGCTGCGCGGCCTTATCAACAAAGAGACCCACATCATCGAGCCCACCAGCGGCAACACCGGCATCGCGCTGGCCTTCGTCTGCGCCGCCAAGGGCTACAAGCTGACGCTCACCATGCCCGAGTCGATGAGCCTCGAGCGCCGGGCCCTGCTCCGCGGGCTGGGCGCCAACCTCGTGCTCACCCCCAAGGCCGAGGGCATGAAGGGCGCGATCGCCAAGGCCGGCGAGCTGGTCGCCGCGACCAACAATGCCTGGATGCCCCAGCAGTTCGAGAACCCCGCCAACCCCACCATCCACGAGTCGACCACCGGCCCGGAGATCTGGAACGACACGCAGGGCGCGGTCGACATCCTCATCTCGGGCGTGGGCACGGGCGGGACGCTCACCGGCGTGAGCCGCTACATCAAGAGCCGCAAGCCCTCGTACAAGGCGATCGCGGTCGAGCCGGTCAACTCCCCGGTCATCACCCAGACCAAGACCGGCCAGCCCGTGAAGCCCGGCCCGCACATGATCCAGGGCATCGGCGGGGGCTTCGTGCCCAAGAACCTCGACATCAACCTGGTCGACAGCGTCGAACTGGTGACCAACGAGGACGCGTTCGCGTGGGCCAAGCGGGCCTCGCGCGAGGAAGGCGTCTTCTGCGGGATCAGCTCGGGGGCCGCGCTCTGCGCCGCCGCCCGCGTGGCCGCGAAGCCGGAGAACAAGGGCAAGGTGATCGTCGCGATCCTCGCCAGCTTCGGCGAGCGGTATCTCTCGACGCCGCTCTTCGAGGGGCTGACGGGTTGAGGTGAGTTCGGGAAGTTCACGAAATGACAACGACCCCGCGTGATGATCGCGGGGTCGTTTGTTTTTGGCGTCGAGTTTGGCGTGAAGCTCAGAGCGTGATCTGCAGGCGGTCGACCAACGGATTGTCGGTCAGCTCGCCAGGCGGGCTGTCGGTGCTGTAGGGCGTGATGCTCACGAACTTCACGCCGATGAGGTAGCCGCCTTCGGGGACCTCGCGGCAGTTGGTCACCTTGCCGATGACGCGCTGGGGCTTGCTCGCGTGGGTGAGGAGGATGGTCACGGTGAGGCCGACCGCCACGGGCGTGGGGTCGTTGAAGGACATGCCGGTCTTGCTCAGGTCGGTGGCGCGCACCATGCGGGTGTCGCTCTGCCCGGCCTTGCTGACCATGTGGAGCTTGATCTTGGGCGCTTCCTTGGCGATCGGGACGCGCGGATGCTTGCGGTTGTTGGATGCCTCAGCCATGGAAACGCCTCGCGGATTGGTTGTTCGTGTGCCCCAGGCGGACGATCGCCCTCTTTGGGAATATCGGCCAACGGCAAGGGGGGAATAACTAGGATTTCCCCTGATTCCCCCGGGTTTTCCGCGGTGGCGACAGCCCCTTGTCCTCGCGGGCGCCCGGTTGAAACGCCTTTGTCTGATCAGAGACGGCGACTGTGTCGCCGAAGAACGGGCGAGGCGGTACCCCGCCCGCGCGACGTGCCACACGTGCAAGATCGATCCACCATGCCCCTCGCTGTAGGGTGGCGCTGAGCGGTACCCCCGGAATCCGCGAAGCCCACCGGTTATGCGTCCTGTGGACGTGCGCGGCCCCGTGTCATCGTGCGCCGAATCGGTGGGCTTCGCGAGTACGCTCAGCGCCACCCTACAAGACAAAGATTCGCGCGGGCGGAGTACCGCCTCGCCCGAACTCCGGACACACAGTGTCCGGCTCTGATCAGGCTGCGCCTGATGAGGGCGAAGGCAAAGCCAAGGCAGAGCCAAGCCTTGGACTGGGCTTGCGGCACGATTTTTCGCCGATTGCAGGCCTTTCTCTCCGAGGGTCGATAACCTGAGAAGTGCGCAATCCGCGCAGCACGCATCGGAACCACCCTTGACCGAGTCTCCCCCGCCGCCAGTCCCCGCGTCTCCATCCGCCCCAGCGCCCGCGCCGCCGCCGCGCGGCCCCTCGCGCTGGGGCTGCATTCTGGCCATCCTCCTCGCCCTCTTGTTGGTCGTCCTGATCATCGCCGGCGGGATCGTCCTCACCGTGGTCCAGGCCGCCAAGTCGGCGACGAACCTGCTGGGCGTGACCCACTCCGACCGGGCCATGGTCGAGATCCTCCGCAGCGAGGAGATGATGTTCCTGGTCACCGACCGGATCGTCACCCGCGTCGACGTGGAGATCAACGAGCAATCGCTCTGGGCCGGCGGCCGCCAGGGCCTGCTGCTGGCGACGGCCCGGCTCTACGCGGGCATCGACCTGCGGAAGCTCTCGGAGAAGTCGGTCCACGAGGAGGGCGACGTGGTCGTCGTCGAGGTCCCGCGCCCCGGGCTGCTCGACTTCGCCATCGACACCGACTGGAAGTTCTTCGACAAGCGCACGGGCGCTTGGATGCTGGCCGACTGGGCCGCGGGGCGCGACTTCGAGACCGAGCTGCGCACGCAGCTGCGCTACCGCACGCTCGAGTTCGTCAAGAAGAACGAGCTCCTGCCCGACCCGAAGCGCACGCTCGACCGGCTGAACCGCTACGCGGGCGGGCTCACGCCGCGGGTGGGCAAGCGCGTGGAGTTCCGCTACATCGGCGATCCCCCGCCGCCGAGGCCGCCGTCGAAGACAGACGGACCGTGAGCGCGGCCTTTCCCTCCCACGCCCCCGAAATCCCCGCCTTTAGTACCATGCCC
The DNA here is from genome assembly GCA_026386955.1 of Planctomycetota bacterium. GTDB lineage: Bacteria > Planctomycetota > Phycisphaerae > Phycisphaerales > Phycisphaeraceae > JAPLMQ01. The sequence goes on along the minus strand of JAPLMQ010000199.1, from coordinate 28,236 downwards.
CCATGCTCAAGTACCGGCTCATCTTCGGCCCGCTGATGATCGTCGGGCTGGTCCTGCTCCTGTGGTTCGACAACTACCTCGACCAAGTCAGCCTCGAGGGCACTCGTTGGCAGGGCCTCTTCCTGGGGCGGAAATACCTCCCCGCGGGGCTGCCGCTGCTGCTGCTCTTCCTCGCGTTGATCCCGCTGGCGACGCGCGAGCTGGTGGGCATCTTCCGCGCCAAGGGCATCGCCGCCGACCCCGTCATGACCGCGCTGAGCGCGATGAGCGGCTGCCTGCTGATCTACGCCATCCCCGCCCACCTCGACTCGCAGGTGACCGTCGCCATCTTCGCCAGCATCATCACGCTGCTCTTCCTGGCGACGCTGGTCCGCCACTCGTGGCACGGGCGCGTCGAGGGGGCGGTGGCCGTCGCGGGCGTGACCATGCTGGCCCTGATCTACATGGGCATCTTCCCGGGCTTCTACATGGCGATGCGCCGCTGGCACAGCGCGTGGATCATCCTGGGCCTCATCCTGGTCACCAAGTGCTGCGACATCGGCGCCTACTTCACGGGCCGCTCCATCGGCAAGCACAAGCTCATCCCCTGGCTCAGCCCGGGCAAGACGTGGGAGGGCCTCATCGGCGGCGTGGCGCTGTCGGCGATCGCGGCCGTCTCGCTCGCGGCGTTGGCGAACAACGTCGGCGCCGCGGGCGTCTACACGCGGGAGGCCGGCCAGCGCGTCTTCGTGCCAACCTCCTACCCGTTGCCCTGGGCCCTCCTGGCCGGCGCTCTGCTCGGGCTGATGGGGCAGTTCGGCGACCTGCTCGAAAGCCTCTTCAAGCGCGACGCGGGGATCAAGGGCATCTCAGACCGCCTGCGCCGCGCCTTCGAAGATCGTCGAGAACTTCTTGCCCGCGCGACCCTTCCACGAGCCCTTGTGGTAGGCGTAGCCGACGATCAGCGGGACGGCCAACGTCGCCTCGCTGAAGACCATCTGCTCGAAGGCGGTGTCGACCTTGCCCCAGCTCGAGGCCTCCTTGAGGGTCGAGCTCGAGAGGGCGCCGTCGCGCACGTCGGCGACGGTGACCTGCACGGCGTACTTGTGCATCGGGGCGTCCTCGCCCAGGATCTCGGCCGCGACGACGATGTCCTGCGTGAAGTTCTTGGGCACCCCGCCGCCGATCATGAAGATGCCGGTGTTGGGGTTCTTGATCTTGATCTGCGTGAGCTCGTAGAAGTCCTTGACCGAGTCGATGGCGACGACGGGCTGGCCGGTCGCGGCCCGGGCGTGCTGGTGGGCGACGAGGCCGAACCCGGCCGAGCAGTCGCTGAAGGCGGGGCAGAAGATCGGCACGTCGTTCTCGTACGCGGCCAGGACGATCGACTCCTTGTTCTTGCCCTTCTTGGCGAGGTAGGCGCCCATCTCGCGGATGTACTCGCGCGAGGAGTGGGCCCGGGGCTCGAGGGAGTCGGCGATCTTCTGGGTGGTGTCGTCGCAGAGGCGCAGCTCGTCCTCGTCGATGAAGGTGTCGTAGATGCGGTCGATGTGGAAGTCGCGCAGCTCGCCGTCGAACATGCCCGAGCGGTACTTCTCGTCGGCGATGTAGTGCTTGAAGCCCAGGCCCTCGAAGAAGTCCTGGTCGACGATGTTGGCGCCGGTGGAGACGATGGCGTCGACCATGTTGTTGCGGACCATGTCGACGAAGACCTTCTTGAGCCCGGCGCTGATGAGCGAGCCGGCGAGGCAGAGGATGATGCCGCAGCTCTTGTCCTTGAGCATGCGGTCGTAGATCTCGGCGGCGCGGGCGAGGTCGCGGGCGGTGAAGGCCATGGAGGCCATGGCGTCGACCACGGGGACGACGTTGTGCTTGGTGATGTCGATGTGCTGGATGGGCTTCGAGAGGAGCTGCTTGCGGGCTGAGGACTGCTTCGCCATTGCCGACGTCTCCAGAGGGCCGCTGTGGGCCGAGGGGTTTCGAGGGCAAGCAAGGTCCGCCGCCTGCCATGGCGTAACGTGTCCCCGCGCGCGAAAGGCGTCGCGGGGGAAAGGCCCATTCTATAAAAATGCGCCGCGGAATCAGCGGCCCCGCGCGGCCAGGACTTAAAATAATTGCGAACCACCAGGGGAGATGCGACATGGCTAGAGCCGAAGGATTGCGTGGGCGGGCCGCGTTTGGCCTCTGCTGCCTTGCCTTGGCCGGCGGCTGCCGGTCCGCCCCGGCCCGCGGGCCCGCCCCCGGCACGCAACCCGCCACCTCCCAACCGGCCGAGGTCCAACCGCCCGTAGCCCCGTGGGTCGACAAGGCCCAGCGAGCCCTGGCGAACGCGGCTGGGCTGAACGACCGGGTGCAAAAGCTGAAGTCGGCGCCCGCCGCCACGCAGGACGGCAATCGGACGGCCCCCCAATGGATCAATCGTGAATACGCGCTCCCGCGGACGCAGCACGAACTGCGCCGGTCGCTGATCGAGCTGTGGTTTGCGACGGGATGCCCCAGGCCGGTCGTCGCGGTGAAGTACGAGGACTTGCCCGAGGCCGCCCCCGGCTTGATCGCCCGATACCGCCGGTTCATCGAGAGGAATTCGCGGCTGCCCCGTGAATCGATCCTCCATTCACAGATGCACTACAACGTGGAGGCGTTGGACACGGAGTACGTCTGGCCGGCGCTCTGGTTCCTCCAGGAGACCATCTCGTTCAATCCCTCGATTCACATCACGCATCACATGAACGGCGAGATCCTCGAGGTCGCCGAGGCGAATCGCCACAAGATCCACAAGAAGATGTCCGACTGGTATTTCTTGTACGAGCCTTCGCTGGTCTGGGAGCCGAGATTCAGCCAATTCATGCTGCGGGGCTATCGCCAATTGCCGTTTCCGATTGAGCTCGGGGACCTTCCCTGAGCGGGAACCCAGCCGATCCCGCCTCGCCGCGGGGCCGTAGGAGGGCTCCCCACCCGCCCTCCGGGCTTCGCCTTACCGTCTGACAGGGAATGAATTGCCGAAGGAATTCGCGGAAAACACAGGCTTTTCCGCAACACCCCGCTAACGTTTCCCAGGCTCTCAAAGCGATTCCCAGGACGAGGGCCGAGGAGAAACAACCATGTCCAAGCTCATGATCCTCTCATTCGCCTCCGTCATCGCCTTCGCGCTCGCCGGCTGCGAGAGCCACGAGACCACGGTGATCCGCGACCGCGACTCGGCCGGACCCAGGACGACGGTCGAAAAGATCCACGGCGAGCCCGACGACCCGAAGGACCACGACAAGGACAAGACGATCATCATCGAGCACAAGTAGCGATCAGTTCGCGATGGTCGCGGGATCGCGGGTCGCTCAGGTGCCCGCCCCCGTCAGGATCGGCAGCGGGATGTTGCCCGGAGCGCCCGGCGCAGGCTGGCCGTTCGTGGGAGCGGCAGGCGGCAGCGCGGGGCCGGCGTTGGGCTCGAACAACTCCGGGTCCATCGCCAGCAACTGCTCCGCCCGCAGCTTGGCCGCCTCCATCTTCGGGTAGCGCACCTCGCGGAAGCCCGTCACCGGCTCGGGCACGCCCAGGATCGCCAGCCAGCGTTGGTAGTCGCGCGGGCCCTTCTCGGGCGTCCAGTCGAAGCGGTCGACGAGCGTCTCGTACCAGTCGCGGAATTCCCGCTCGCGGCGGTGCCACCGGGGCATCAGCGAGCGCAGGAAGCCCATCCGAGCCATCAGCCGGAGCTGCCAGTCCCGGCTCTTCCACTCGAAGCGGACGTGCAGCCCCATGAAGTCGAATTCGGGGCGGTTGTAGTGCTTGTAGAGGATGCGGTCGCCGCGCTCGGGGATGACGTTGAACCGCCGCCGGTCGCGCTTGAGCTTCTCGGGGTTGGTCAACTGCGCGGCGACGTAGACCTCGTCCTTGATGAGCATCGCCTTGGCGAGGTTCCAGACGACCACGCGCGTCGCCCGGTAGCCCTGCGCGGGGTCGTCCTTCTTGAAGAAGGCGACCAGCCGCTCGCAGTATCGCTTGGCGTAGTCCATCCCGCCCCAGAGGAGGCAGTCGTAGGCGCGGATGACCACGTCGCGCATCAGGGCGTCGTCGACGCGCAGCCCCTGCGTCGCCCGCCAGGTCTTCTTGAGCAGCACGCGGAACTGCTTGGCGGCCAGCTTCCCGCGCTTGCCCGAGCCATGCTGGACGCGGAGCGTGTTCGACTTGCGGCGGACCGCCTTGCGGGCCGACTCGACCTCGTGCGTCGGCTCGACCACGAAGAGGTCGGGGCGGAGGACGATCCTGCGCCCGATGGCGAAGGCCCGCAGGTTCCGCTCCGTCTCGTTCCTCACCACCGTGCGGATCGCGTTCTCGATGGCCTCGAGCTTGAGGGGCAAAAAGCCCTTCTGGTAGGCGATGCCCAGCATCATGATGTTGGCGTAGAGCTTCGAGTCGAGCACGCGCTCGCAGAGGTCGCCGACGTTGAAGCCCAGGTATTGCCCCGGCTTGGCGGTGCGCTCCAGCAGCCGCTCGAGGTCGGGCACCGCGAAGTCCTCGCGCCCCATGAGCGCCAGGATCGTGGGTGTCTTGGCGGAGTTGACCACCATCGCGGTGCGGTCGCGCCCGACCACGCGCTGCGGGTGCTTGGGGTCGACCGCGCGCACGGCCTCGAGGATGTCGACGCCCAAAAGCAGGTCGGCCTTCCCGTAGGGGATCAGCGGCGTGGTCATCTCGAAGGCGGGGTCGACGGTCGCCTGCCGCGCCCGCGCGCGGGTGTAGACGAGCTGGCTGGTCACGCCGCCGTTGCGGATCGCCAGCCCCTTCTTGTCGAAGAACTGGACGTGGTAACCCATCTCGTGCCCGGCCGTCACCAGGATCGCGGTGCAAAGCCCGATGCCCATGCCGCCCACGCCCGTGAGCAGGCAGCGCCAAGTGTCCTGGTCGGCGTGGATCGGGCGCGGCGCGTCGGGCAGGTCTGTCAGGTCGACGTGCTCATCGGGGTTCCGCGGAGCCTGCCTGCGGAGGACCGTCACCTCCTCGAACGACGGGCAGGCATTGATGCGCTGGCAGGCGCCGTCGTTGACGCAGGTCGAGAAGTCGGTCTGCACCTTCGGGCCGTAGTCGGTGTCGCTGATCTTGAGCCCGGGGCAGCCGGTCTGCATCGTGCACTCCAGGCAGAACTCGCAGACCTCCGTCGCGACGTTCATGTGCGTCTTGCGCGGCAGGTAGCCCAGCGCCTTGCTCTGCTGGCGCTCCTCCGCCCGTGCCCGGCGGTGCAGCGTGATGCCGCATTCCTTGTCGGCGATCACCACCTTCACGCCGTCGGCGAGGATCGTCTGCTCCAGCAGCTTGCGGTAGCGGTCGCGGTCGGAGGGGTCGATGCGGACGACGCGGACGTCCTTGGCCAGCGCCTTGGGGATCATCGCGGTGACGATCCGCTCGATGTCCTGCGCGAAGGTGGGCCGCCCCATCACGTCGTACTCGACGCCCGGGTGGCTCTGGTGCCCGGTCATCGCGGTCGTCTTGTTGTCGAGGATGATGTAGGCGATGTCCTGCCCGGACTTGATTGAATGGCTGACGGCGACCTGCCCGGAGTGGAAGAAGGTGCCATCGCCCATGAAGACGATCTGCTTGTTGTCGATGAACGGGTCGGCTCCGCTCCCGGTCCCGCCGCCCAGCCCCATGCCGCTGTAGTTGTGCATCAGCGGCTTGTTGGGCTCGTACATCAGCATCGTGTAGCAGCCGGTGTCGCCGTGGGCGACGAGGTCGACCGGCTTGCGCTTGTGGCGCTGGAGCATGTACTGCGGGTCGAGCAGGTCCCGCCTCAGCTCGAGCAGGACGCTGGAGGAGTCGCGGTGCGGGCAGCCCGGGCAGAAGCTGGGCGTGCGGTCGGGGATCTGCACCTCGATGGCGGCGGTCTGGGCGATGCGCTCCGCCTCGGCGTTGAGCCGGGCGGCGGTGCCCTCGACGGGGAGCGCCGGGTGGGCCCGGAGCAACGGGATCAGCCGCTCGATGAGCACCGAGGGCGTGAGCCCGCGCGTCGAGGGCAGGCCCGGGACGCCCAGCGCCTTGGGGAACTGCTTGCCGTAGACCTCCGCGATCGCCTCGCCCGCCTGGCGCAGCGGCGCGATCGCCTCGAGCACTTGGCGCTCGACGAACCCCCGGCGTTCCTCGACGACGACGACCTGCCCGCACAGCCGGGCGAACTCCACGACGATCTGCTCATCGACGGGATAGGTCAGCCCGAGTTTGAGGATCGGGATGCGCCCCGCGAGCCCGAGTTCGGCCAAGGCGTGCGAGAGGAAGGCATACCCGCACCCTGCGGCGATGAACCCCAGCGGGGCCGAGTCGCCCTTCGCGGGGCGGTGCAGGATGCGGTTGATCCCCAGCCGACGGGCCTCGGCCTTCACGGCGGCGAAGCGCTGCTCCAGCCCCATCTCGCGCCGCCACGTCCTCGGCGGAAGCAGGACCGACTGCTCGAGGTTCGGCGCGATGTCGCGCTCGTAGCTCAGCGAGCGCTTCAGCTTCTCGTTCACCGACGGGTAGTGGTTCGGATAGCACTGCACCGTCCCGCCCCCGTCGGCGGTCAGCACGGTCATCGTGTAGCCGATGTAGATCTGCCCCGCCCGCCCGAGCTTGAAGGCGAGGTTGACCCAGTCCTTCACCTCCTGCGGCGAGCAAGGCTCGATCATCGGCAGGCGGACGTGCTCGGCGAGGTAGCGCGAGTCGGCGGGGACCTGCGTCGAATCGCTCCAGGGGTCGTCGCCGCAGACGATCAGCCCGCCCGATTCACCCTGCGTCCCCGCGAGGACGCCCAGCGCGAGGGCGTCGCTGGCGACGTGCAGCCCGACGCTCTTGAACGCGGTGATCGCCCGGCAGCCGGCCATCTGGGCCCCGTTGACCATCGCCAGCGAGAGGGCCTCGTTGTTGGCGATCCGCGCGACGATCCCCTTGTCGCTCAATAGCGGCGAGACGGTTTCCAGCGTGTCGAAAAAGCCCGCGACCGGCGAGCCGGGGTAGCCCGTCAATAGATGCACCCCGCCCTCGACCTCCAGGGCGCCTTTGACGAGCAGCTCGTTTCCCGTGAAGGTTTCGAGTCCACTCTGCTGCGTGAAACGTCGGTCGATTTTCATGGGCAGCCGCGGTTCCTGATGATCGCCCTCGCACGAGCGAATGACTCGGCACAAAACACCGCAGCGAACCTGACACAAGGCTGATTATAGGGAGGGCCGCAAAGCCCCGCCAAACAGAATTCAGACCGCCTCGCCGAGCCCACAGACTCATCAATCGGCGGCGTTGCATCCCCGCAAGCCCGCGGAACGAATCAACGCGGCGGGTTCCCACAACGGGTATGCTTTCCCGCCGCGCCGACGACCGTCTCCCCTACCCCAGGCCTTGCCGTGACCTCCACCCCGTCCGCCAACCGACCCGCGATCGTCATCACCGGCGTGGGCTTGGTCACGCCCTTGGGTCACTCGGCGTGGGAGACGTTCGCCGCCCTGCTCGACGGCCGCACTTTGGCCGACCGCGCCGCCAAGCTGCCCGACGGCATCGACCCGGTCGACCTCGTGAAGGCGCTGGGCAGCGTGGGGAACATCCAGCACATCTCGACCGATCCCGCCATCACCCTCGCGGAGCGGGCAGCCGGCGAGGCGCTCTTCATGGCCGACCCCAAGGCGGGCAACGCCGCAAGCGGCGATCGCCGCCCGATCGACGCGATCGTCGGCTCCAGCAAGGGGGCGGTGCACGCCTTGGTCGCCGCCGCCGACCGGGTCGCGGGCGTGAGACGCCCCCGCATCTCAGCCATCCCGCCGCCCGACGCCCACCTCGCGGTCGCGCTCGGGCCGCATGGCTACCTCCTCCGCCACCTGCGCCAACGCCTTCCGTTGGGGCAGGCCCACAGCACCGTCGCCGCCTGCGCCTCGAGCCTGACCGCGCTGCACGAGGCCCGGCTGTCGTTGATCCGGTCGCCGCGGAACGCCGATGGCGGCCCGCGCCGGATGCTCGTCGTCACCAGCGAGGCGGCGCTGCTCCCGCTCTTCATCCACAGCTACGCCCGGCTCGGCGTCCTCCCGCCGCTCACGCCCGCAGGCTATCGTCCCCGCCCGCTCGACGAACGCCGGTCCGGTTTCGCCCTGACGGAACTTGCCGCCGCCATCGTCCTCGAGACCGTGGATGTCGTGCGTCCCGAGCAGGTTGAGTTGCTCGACACCGCCATCGCCGCGGAGAGCTCTGATGTGATCCGCACGACGCCCGGGATGCCGGCGCTGGCCCACATCGCACAACGGTTGCTCGGGGGGAACCGTGATGAGCGCGAGCCGATCGACCTGATTCATCCTCATGCGACGGGGACGGTCGACAACGATCCCGCGGAGCTCGCCGTGTATGCGGACGCGCTGGCCGGCTCGCCACCGCCCGACCTCTATGCCCACAAAGGCGCGCTCGGCCACGGGCTCGGCGCCGCGGGGCTCGTCTCGCTCGTCCTCGCCTGGCTCTGCGCCCGCTCGGGCCGGCGCCCGCCCATGCCGTGGCTCGACCAGCCGATCGCTTCGCAGCTCTCGCTCGTCCGCGCCGCCGCTCCGCGGCCGATCCGAACGCAGGCCGTATTCGCCGCGGGCTTCGGCGGCCACGTCGCGGGAGCGGTGATCCGACGCAAGTGACGTTCCGGAGGCTGCGGGAGCAGGCCCTTTCGGGTGCCACATGCCATCGTACTCGTGGCATGTGTCTTCGACCGCCACATCCTCCATGCCGCGCGGGCTCATTCGAACGGCTTGAAAACCACGCTCTTTGCACTGGCGTGACCAAGGCATCGCAAGATCCAAGGGTGCCCGTCCACCGGCACATGCCACGAATACGATGGCATGTGGCACCCAGCAAAGAACATTCTCACGGTACGTGCCCATCTGCTATCGTTCAGCACCCCGAAAACACCGGAACCCGCCATGACCGCCATCATCCCCGCGCCTGCCCCCGGCATCGCCACCTTCAGCGTCGACCGCTCCGCCCCGCTCACCAACGCGACGATCCAGGAGGCCGTCGACCGCGCCGCGGAGGCCGGCGGCGGCATCGTCCGCGTCCCCGCGGGCCTCTACCTCATGCACGACGCGCTCCACCTCCGCACCGGCGTGCGCGTCATCGGCGAGAAGGGCACGGTCCTCCGCAACGTCCCCAGCGTCGTGAGCAAGATCCCCAACTACATCGGCTACGGGCATTTCGAGTTCAGCGTCGCCGAGCCCGAGAAGTTCAAGGTCGGCATGGGCGTCCACATCCTCGACGACGGGGCCGTGGGCTTCTACACCACCGTCGCCACGATCATCGAGCGCCGGGGCGACCAGTTCATCATCAACCGCCCCTTCTCGCATGACTACCACACCGCCAACAACGGGCGCGTCATCAGCGTCCACTCCATCGTCGAGGGCGAGAACGTCCACGACGCCTCGCTGGAGGACATCACCCTCGACGGCGACCTGGAGCACGAGAAGCACAACCTCAACGGCTGCCGTGGGGGCGGCATCTTCCTCATCGGCTGCGGGCGCGTCAGCCTCCGCCGGGTCGAGGTCACTCGCTACAAGGGCGACGCCATCAGCTTCCAGCAGTGCCACGACATCCTGGTCGACTCCTGCCACGTCCACCACAACGCCGGCGGCGGGATCCACCCCGGGAGCGGGACCGTCCGCTACGTCATGCGCGGGAACAGCAGCCACGACAACGGCGGCTTCGGCATCTTCTACTGCCTGCGCACGACGCACTCGATCTGCACCGGGAACGACATCCGCAACAACGGGCAGGCCGGCATCTCCATCGGCGAGCGCGACACCGACCACTACATCGCCCACAACACCATCGCGGGCAACGCCAAGGCGGGCGTCGACTTCCGCGTCCCCGTCCACACCAGCGGCGACCGCGTCGTCCTCCGCGCCAACGCCATCGGCCCCAACTGCCGGCTCGAGGGGCAGCACGAGATCGAGATCCCCGCGGGGCTGCACGACGTCCACATCCTCGACAACCTCCTCACCCCCACCCGCGGCGCCATCGGGCTCGCCAAGGGCTGCGAGCGCGTGAGCATCCACCACAACCTCGTCAACGGCCGCCCGCAGGAGTTGGAGCACATCGCGGCCGACCCCGAGCTCGCGGCCGACGCGCAGATCGCGCTGCCGCTCCCGAAGATCCATCCCTCCGACCTTCCGCTCAACGGGGCTGCCCACCTGCGCATCGCGCGGCTTGAGCCGTGGGTCGATCTCGAGTGAGCCTTTGATCTCGTGATGCGGACATCTCCAAAACCCAAGCACTGCGGTGCCTGGGTTTTCCCTCGTTCCACAGCACTTCCACTATCATGTCGGCATGCCCAAGCCCAAGAAGCTCCGCATCAGCCTGGCGAACAAATGCCAGATGCTGTTCGGCGCGGCGGTGATCCTCATCGTCTCGTCGGCGCTGACGGTGGTTTGGCACCGCATGCAGCTCCTGGTGCGCGAGGGGCAGGAATACACCGCCTCGAAACTGGCCGAGACCTGGCTGGAGGACAAGATCGCCCGCGGCGTCTCCCTCCGCGGGGCGACCGACATCCCCTCGAGCCTCGACAGCGACGCCGACTCGCTGCTCCTCATCGACAAGGAGGACTTCGACTCCGCCGCGGCCCACGACGAGTTCCTCGCCCGCGCCGTCGAGCGCTTCCAGACGCACATGCAGACCAACGAACTCTCCAGCCCGTTCCAGGACGCGCAGGGGCGGCCGTTCCTCCGCTACGCCCGGGCCCTGCGCAAGGGCGACCTCGCCCGCATCGGCCCCTCCGCCACCGCCTACCGCCCCGGTCTCGATGCCCCGGGCCTCGCCGGCCCGCCCGAGAAGATCCTCTACATCCAGCTCCACTCCGACCGCATCGCCACCCAGCTCCTCTACAACCGGATGTACACCATCCTCGCGGGCCTCGTCGCCTGCCTGCTGGCGATCGGCGTCTTCTGGTTCGTCACCACGCGGCTGATCCTCTCGCCCGTCCACGTCCTGCGCGAGACCGCGGAGAAGGTCTCCGACGGGGACCTCAACATCCGCGCCGACGTCAACACCGGCGATGAGTTCGAGCAGCTCGCCGACATCTTCAACCACATGCTCGAGACGCTCCGCGCCAACCAGGACCAGCTCAGCTCCGTCAACAAGAGCCTCGACCTGAAGCTCGGCCAGCTCGCGGAGTCCAACGTCTCGCTCTACGAGGCCAACAAGATCAAGGGCGAATTCCTCGCCAACGTCTCGCACGAGCTGCGCACCCCGCTCAACTCCATCGTCGGCTTCGGACCTGATCAACGACCTGCTCGACCTGGCGAAGATCGAGGCGGGGCGCGTCGAACTGCGCGTCGCCCCGATGAGCGTCGAGGACACCACCGAGGGGCTGCTCAACCTCATCCGCCCGCAGGCGGAGAAGCGCGGGATCGAGCTGCGGCTGAAGGTCGAGCCGAACATCCGTCCGGTGCTCACCGACGCGTCGAAGTTCCAGCAGATCGTCTTCAACTTCCTGTCGAACGCGATCAAGTTCACCCCGCAGGGGGGGCAGGTGACGCTCTCCGCGAGCCTGGTCCACGCTGCGCCGACTCTGCCGGCGCCCGCGCCGACGCCGCCCGAGGGCGAGGGCCACGGCGAGGGCGAGGACGCGGAGTCGGCCGCCGCGGCCATCGCCTCCGCCCAAGCGCCGGCGCCGGCCCCCGTCGCCGCAGCCCCGCCCGAGCCGCGGCTGTGTGTGAGCGTCAGCGACACCGGCCCGGGCATCCCCCTCGAGATGCAGGAACGCATCTTCGAGAAGTTCACCCAGCTCGCGCTGCAGGTCACCAAGGAGCACGAGGGCACGGGGCTGGGCCTGACGATCTGCCGGGAACTCACCGCGCTGCTGCAGGGGCAGATCATCCTCGACAGCATCCCCGGCAAGGGGGCCACCTTCAGCCTGGTCATCCCCCTCTCGCTCGAGGCCCGCAGCGCCCCGCTCATGCCCGACCTGGCCGAGGGCAGGTCGCCGCTCGCCGCCGCGCCGCCCGTGGTGCGCATCGCATCGCCTCCGCCGCCGGCGAGCCCGTCGCAGGCTTGATGCATCTCACGCGCGCAAGTGAACCTCAAGGGTGGGCAACTTGAGTTGCCCACCCCAGAGTCGTCAGGCGCACATCACGATGGGGATGTTCAGGGAATTCCGCGCACGATCGACGGGCCGACCAGCCGCGTGACCCAGACCGGCAGCTTCTGCCACGCCTCGATCTTGCGCTGGTAGCGCGGGCTGTTGGGGCGGACGGCGTCGATGTCGCCCCGGCGGAGGTGGTACTGCCAGACCGTCGGATGAGGCTGCGCGCCCCACTGCTTCTTGAAGCGGTAGGTGCCGGAGTCGACGCTGGAGCGCCCGAAGTCGAACGTCTCGCTGCCTCGCTCGATGGCGCGGGTGAGCAGCCGGTGGTACATCCACATGTTCGCGTTGAGCGAGTTGAACTGCCTCAGGCAGCTCGCGGAGGGGACCAGCGACTGGCGCGTCAGCGGGTCGTGCAGGAGCAGCGCCCCCGCGATCGCCTGCCCCTCGACGCGCACCACCGCCAGCTCGGCCTCGCCCTCCATCACGCCCATGATCCGCTGGAAGAGCTTGCGCGGGTAGACCGGCGTCCCCACGTCGCGCATGTTCACGGCGAAGACCGTGTAGAACTCGTCGACCAGGTCCGCCCCGCCGAACGCAATGGTCAGCCCGTTCTTGTCGCCTTTGCGCACCTGATTGCGCACCTTGGTGTCGACCTCGCCCCACAGCCGCTCGGCGTCGCCGGGCAGGTCGAGCACCATGCGGACCTTCTCGTCCCGCCGCTCGGTCAGCTTGGCGTGCTCCAACGGCTCCGTTTGGCGCAGCTCGAGGTATTGCGCGTCGAAGCCGGCGGCGGCGAGCGCGGCGCGGTCGACCAGCTTGGCGGCGACGGCGGGGTCGTTGGCCACGGCCCCGGCGCGGTTGACGTAAGGGAGGCTGACGAGGAACCGCCCGAAGAGCCGGCTGGAGACCAGCGCGAGCGGGAGGTAGCCGACGATCGGGCCGCGGGAGTCGCCGCCGAGGTTCGGGCCGTCGACGGCGAAGTCGCGGTCCTCGTGGTCGCGGGCGACGATCGCCATGGTGCGGTGGCCCATGGCGTCGCGCAGGATCGCCAGCCAGCGCGGGTCCTGCTCGATGCAGGCCCGCCCCGGGGGCAGCCGCGCGAGGAAATCGCGGATCTCCTGCTCGAGCGCGAGGCCGGGCTCTGCGATGACGTCGATCGTCGTGGCCATGGGCGAAGTCCTGTGCCGATGCCGGCTTGTAGAGCATCGGCCAGCGCCGCCGAGTTCGTCGAAAATCGCCGGAAGGCTTCGATGCGGCAATCCAGGCCAAAACTCGCCGTGAACAAGCAAGGTCCGAGAACGCGCGGCCCGAACGGCGAGTCGCCCTGAACCGCGCCCACGGATGTTGAAGTCGAATTGAAATGGAGTGAAGCGGCTCGCGTCCGGCGCGCTCACGCCGCCCGGACCGGCAGCGGCCGCGCCGGCACGCCCCCGACCCGCGCGCCCGCGGGGACCGGGTCGACCACCACCGCCCCCGCGCCGACCACCGCCCCCGCACCGACGTCGGCCATCACCACGGCCCCGGCCCCGATCCACGCGCCCGCGCCGATGCGCACCTGCGTGAAGTGCTGCTCGTTGTCGCGCATCGTTTGGCCGGCATTTTCTCCGCCCGCCTGCCCCGGCTTGCCGTGTTGGTGCCTCCCGCTGAGCACCTGCACCGCGTCGGCGAGCATCACGTCGTCGCCGATCTCCGCGAGGCCGATCACGCAGAAACGCCCGAAGTAGACGCGGTCGCCGACCGTCGCGCCGGCCTTGCTGAAAAGCGTCATGAAGCCGAAATGCACGTCGCGCCCAACGCGCGAAAGCGCCCCCCGGTAGAAGGCCGCCCGCAGCGCGAGCCCGAGGAGCCCGCCGAAGCCGGCGACCGACTCGCTCACCAGGCTCAGCCCGCGGTCGGCCCCGAGCGACGCCTTCAGCAAGGCGTATTTCAGGAGAAACGGGAGCGAGAGGATCGCGCCGAAGAGTCTGAGGCCCGGTTTGAGGATCGCCATGCCGCGGTTCTCGGTCGCCCGACGACGCGGGCACCGCTCTTAGATCGGCAGAACGCGGCTGATCTCCGCATCGGGTGAGGCCGGGATTCGTCGTGATGCCGCGATTGGGGGATGCCGTGCCCGACCCAGGTCAGCCGCTCGCCTCACCGCCACCGCGCAACACAACCTCGAACTGCCGGGCCTTCTCCGCCCAAGTCTCCGTCGCCAGCCGCGCTTCACGCGCCTTCGCCTGCGACACGGGCAACCCGCCCGCCGCCCGCTCGCGCACCGCGGCGACGAACGCCTCCGCCGTCGCCGCGACGTCGGCGCAGTCGGCCCATTCCGCTGTCGCGGGCAGCGCCCGCACGACCGCCGGCCGGCCCGTCGCAAGGTACTCCTTGAACTTCAGCGGCTGCATCGCCCGCGTCACGGGCAGGTCGTCGTAGGGCATCACCAGCACATCGGCGGCGGCGGCGAGCGCGGGCAGTTCGTCGTAGCCCGCCGGGCCGAGCGCGCGGACGTGGCTCATCTTCGCGAGGCGCGGGTCGGGCGCCTGCACGGGGCCGACCAGCAGGAGCGACCCGCCCGTGCCGGCCAGCGCCTCGCACCATGCGGGGTCGAGCCGACGGTCGACCACGCCCCAAAAAAGCGCCAACGGGCGCGGGGCCTCACGGAACGCCTCGGCGAAGCGGTCCGGCAACGGCGGCGCGGGCGCAGCGGCGACACGAGCCCAATGTTCCGCGTCGATCCCGTGCGTCAACAGCGACGCGTCGCGTCCGATCGCCTTCATCCGCGTGCGCAGCGTCTCGGAGACGGCGACGACGGCATCGACCTTGGCCGCCTGCTCGCGTTCCATCTCCCGCATCACCGCGGCGTCGAGCCCTGGCCAAGCCTCGAAGTCGTCGACGCAGTAGTAGACCCAGCGATCGACCGGCAGCCGCCCGACCAGGTCGGCCGTGATCGGCAGCGTCGTGACGACGATCCGCCGCTCACCCGCGGCACGGTCGCCCAGCGCGGTCTCGACCGCCCGCGTGACCTGACGGGCGTTGAACCGCCGCTGCGTGGGCGTGCGGAAGCCGGGCCACATCAAGGGCGCGACCACGCGCAGGTTTTCACGGGAGGCCGGGGGCAGCGCCGCGTCGCCCATGGCCTCGGGGGCGCGCGGCGCGAGCCAGCGCCGGAACTTCCCCGCCGCGCGGGCGAAATCCGCGCGGGAGATCGTGGGGCGGCGGGTGCCGATGGTGTTGACCCAGAGCGTGGGAAATCGAGGGAGGAGATGCCGGACCAGATGCTGGCAACTCGAGGGGTGCCTGCCCCAGTCGTCGGAGAACACGATCAGTCGCACCGGAGCGCCCTCGGTCGGCATCGCTCGATCGTATCACTTCTCGACATTGAGGCGTTACCGAAAACCCAGGCACGGCAGTGCCTGGGCCTTGAGGTCGAGAACGCGTCGAACCCTCACATCACTCCTTCGACGGTTCCACCGTGTAGCTCACCTTCCGCTCCGCCGGCATTGCCGCGACCTTCCCGTCGCTTTCGAGCAGGTCGATCATCAAGTTCCGGCAGGTCGCGCGGGTGAACCAGCCATCGACCCAATCCGTCGCCGCGAGCTTCACCCGACGCGGCTTGTCGAAGGTGATCACCACGCCCCCCTCGAACCGCTTGACGCGGACCGCGGAGACCAACGGGCCAAACTCCGTCGCGGGAGCCCCCCACTTGCCGTCGATGTTGAACTCGATGGTCGACCTCTTCTCGGGCTTGAGCGTCTCGGTCGTGTCGCCGATGAAGGCGGGAATGGTCTCGTAGAGCTCCGCGACCTGGTCCTTCCCGTCGGACTTCACGAGCGTCTCGACGCTCACGCCCTTGTCGCCCAACTTGAAGGTGCGGGCGTAGTCGACGACGCCCGACAGCACCGCCCCCTGCTCCAGCTGCGCCGACGGAATCGTCCCGCTCACGCGGACAGATCCCGCGTCGCCCATCACCTCGTCGGACGTGTCGGGCCAGGCGACGCTGGGCGTGGCGATGCGCGCCGAGGTGAAGACCTTGCCCTGGGCAGTCTGCCCGCTCACGGCGTGGATCGGCCAGATCCGCCACTCCTCGACCTTCTCGCGCGAGGCGTCCCAGCCCATTCCGGTCCGCCTGCCCATCAGCACCGACCAGCTCTTGGGCGTCCAGAAGGCGGAGAGCTGCCCGCCGCCCAGGCCCAGCGGCCCCTTGAACTGCGCAAGCCCGTCGTCGGGGTTCTGGTCGCCGACCGGGCCGGTGTGGATGATCGCGCTGTAGCCGGCTCGCTTCACCACCACGAAGGCGTCGCCGAACCGGCGCGCGAAATTTCCGTCTCGCAGGAACGGGCTCTTGAGCATCGGCGAGTTGGCCTCCTGCAGCTTGAGCCGATGGGCGTAGCTGCCGGGGCGGTAGAAATCGTGGGCGTAATTCACCGTCGCGGGGAAGTTGAGGTTGTCCCAGAGGTGCCACGACCACACGCTCCCGCGAATCTTCGAGACGTCGGTCTTGCGGTTCTTGGCGATCGCGGCGGTCTCGCCCATCGCGTGGTTGAAGATGCCCGCGCGGACGTCGGCGCCGCCGGCGAGCTGCTCCTCGGTCTGCGGCTTGAGCAGGTAGATCGCCTCGTCGGTGACCATCGCCGCGGCGTAGTCGCGGAAGCCCCAGTCCCACTGGTCCTCCGAGGCCGGAGCGCCGATGCGCGTGTGGAAATGCGTCGGCGCGGTGTAGCGGCTGTCAGGCTCGGGGAGCATGAGGTGGGCCCGGAGGCGATAGACCTTGTCGACCGACTCCTTCACGAACGGCCAATCGCTCGCCAGCGCAAGCCAGACGGCGAAGAAGTTGCTCATGCCCCCGAACGCCAGGTCGGTCCCGCCGCGCTCGACGAAGTAGCCGGCGGGGTTGAAGTAGCGAGGGTCGGTGAAGAGCATCTTCGCGTAGGCCTCCGCCTCGGCGGAGAAGGCGGGGCCGCGAGCGGCGTCGGCGGCGTACCAGAGCCCCAGCGGCGCGGTGAGGTCGAGGTTCGGCTCCTCGCGGCGAGGGCCGAAGGAGATGATCAGCCGCCCGAGGTGGACCATCCCGTCGGCGAAGGCCTTGCGGACGTCGGGGGGCAGGTCGTCCTTGAACGCGCGGAAGCAGGCCCCCGCGGAGACCAGCTCGTAGCCCAGCCAGTCCGACCGGCGCTTGAGCGGCGTGTTGTCGATGTGGTCCTGGATCATCATCAGCTTCACGGCCGAGGTGACGAAGGCCCGCATGCGCAGCCCGCGGTTGTTGAAGAAGGGGTTGCCCGGATAGGGCCAGCGCTCGAAGGCCGTGAGCGACTCGGGCCAGATCGGCGGGCGGCGGACGCCCTCTGGGGACTCGATGGCGGAGAGGACGAAGGCGGCGGGCGGGGCGAAGACCGACGGCGCCCCGCGCTTGGTGCCGATCATCGGCTGCAGGGACATCGTGAACAGGTGCTCGCGGTACAGCCCCTCGGCGTCGAGGGCCCAAGGCTGTTTGGTGCAGTACCCCTCGATGCCGTGGTCGAAGTCGTTCTCCTTCAGCGTCGCCATGTAGGCGCGAAGTTGGCGTTGGTAGGGATAGGCGTCGGGCAGCGTGGTTCGCACCGGCACGGCGGGCTGCGAGGCCGGCGCGGAGGCGGGAGCCGCCGCCGCGGGCTTGCTGGCCGGCGCGGGCGCGTCCGCGGCCAGCGCAGTGCTCGCCATGAGCGAAGCCAGCACCATCAAACCCGCGAGAGATCGAGTCGGCTTGAGGCTCATCGTCGGTTTCCTTGCGCTTGGGCGAACTTCGCGCGAGCGACTCACCCAAACGACGGACCGTGGAGAGGTTCTTCGTCGCGATCAGCGGCAGAGCACATGGGCGATGCGGACCCAGCGCCCCTTGAGCCCCGGCTCGCGCCGCGGGGCGACCCGAAGGCGCAGGCGGTGCTTCCCGGGCTTCAGGCCCTGGATCAGCATCTTGTAGGACGGGCGGACGAACATCTTGGCGTACTTGTCGACCAGCCGGGCCGGCGTGAATGGGCCGTCGTCGACCGACCAAAGCACGTTGCCGGAATCGGGGCCGACCGAGAAGTAGAGCCCCACCGCCGACCCGCGGAAATCGACGGCGACCTCGTGCGCGGGGTCGACCGAATCCGACTCCAGCACGCCGTCAAAGCACTCCCACCCGCCTCGGTTGACCAGCGGGCGGTAGGACCAACCTTCGAAGCGGTGTCTCTTGGGGTCGATGGTGATCATCCGCCCTTCCTGCCAGGGCGCAGACGTGAGCGGCTTGGGCAGCCGCGTCTTGGCCGGGGCCTTGGCGCCGCGGGCCTTGGGCACGGCAGGAGCCGCAAACGCTTCGGCGAGCGCAGCCGCCATCGTCTTGGTGTAAAGCCCATGCCCGCGCGGGGTCGGGTGGCAGGCGTCGCCGGCGAAATCCTCCCACTTCAATTCACCGCGCTCGAGCTGGCGGGCGGCGTCGAGGGCGACGTTGATCGAGGGCAGCCCGTAATGCTCCGCCACCGGCTCGTGCAGGCGCGACGCGGCGGGCAGCGTCTGCGAACCGAGCGGGCCGAGTTGCTGTTTCGAGAGCGTGTAGACGAAGGCTATGTCGCAGCCCGGGACGTCGCGCATCGTCCGCCGGACGATCCCCTCGATCGCCGCGCGGACGTCATGCCCCTCGCCCGCGTCGTTCACGGCGAACTCGACGAACATCAGGTCGGGCTTGTGCCGCAGCACGTCGTTCTCGAGGCGGAACGTGCCCAGGTCGCTGCCGGTCCCGCCGATGCCGGCGCTGATCTCCGTGATCTTCGACTTGGGGAATCGCTCGCGCAGCCACGCGGTCGTCCCGACGCGGTAGCCGTCGGCCTGGGTGATCGACCCGCCGAAGTAGGCGACGGCGACCGGCCGGCCCGCGGCGAGTTTTGCGGCGACGCGGGGCAAGCCGCGACGGAGGACGAAGATCGGGAGCGGCGGTTTGGTCGGCACAAGAAGACTCCGGAGGCCACGATTCAGCGCTTCGCCTTCGCCGCCTTGGCTGGCCTAACGCCCGGACGCAGGATCGATTGCCCCGCCACCTTCAGGCTCGTGCCGTCGCCCATCGCGAAATCGATCACCTTCCCGCCCCGCGTCGCCCGGCGGACGACGCACCAGTCGCCCCGCGCCTCGATGCCCTGGGCCCGGAGGATGTGGTGCTCAAAGGCCCAGATGACCGTGTCGAAGACCCCCGCCTTGGGGAACTCGATGCGCATCGCCAGCGAATTGTCGACCGCGTCGACCTGCTCGACCTTCGCGGGCTGGTCCCCCACGAGCCGGGGCAGCATGACCGCCATCGACTTGCCGTTGTAGCCCGCGATCTTCGCGATCAGCCGCGGGCGGATGTAGAGAGCGCCGTGGAGCTGGTCGGTCAGGCGCGGGTAGGCGCGGGCGTTGGCCTCCATGTCGGTGAAGTACTTGTAGGCCCCGGCGCGGTTGACGTCCTGCGAGAGCTCCAGCGTGTGCGGCTTGGGGTAGGAGTCGGCTCGCGGGATGGCGAAGTGGACGTCGAGGAGGTTGCCCGACCGCCAGCCCTTGATGGTGGCGGACTGGTTCGGCGCAGGCTGGCCGTGTATCTCGATCGTGTTCTCCGGGCTGGTGTTGAGCGTCCACCAGAACTCGGCCCAGTCGTTCGCGAGGTTGACGTCGTCCACCGTCCAGACGTAGGCGGGCGTGCGCTCGCCCTTGACCAGCCCGAGCCGGCGCCAGGCCCACATGCAGTTGTGCTGGTGCGAGCTGTCGACCGCGGCGAAGTCGACGAACGGCCCGGGCGCGTACTCGGTCAACCGCCCGAAGTGGTAGTTGCAGGCCCATTCGCCCTCGAGCGAACGCCCCGCCTTCCCGTTGATGAGCATCACGTTGTGGCAGGTCTGGTCGTTGTTGTACCGCCCGTTGTCGACGGCGAAATAGTCGCCCAAGGCGCTGATGCTGAAGTTCCCGCAACTGTCGTGGAAGTGGCCGGGCCCCGCGGGCGAGCGCTGCGAGCCGTCGAAGACGACGAACGTGGCGTCGGGCTTCCAGCCGCTGCGAAAGGAGACCAGCCCGCGCCCGCGGTCGCGGAAGGCCGTGGGGATCTTGAGCTTCGAGGGATGCTTCTCGCCCTTGAGCTCGGGCAGGACCAGCAACGAGGCCTCGGCGGCAGGCGTGCGGAAGCCCTTGCGCAGCGGCACCTCGATGTAATGGTGCGGCAGGAGGTTCTCGGGGTGGACCATCCCGTGCGTGTAGTAGAGCGTGCCGAGCAGCCAGAGGAGCGAGGGGTCTCGCGTCTCCTTGGCGAGGCGGGCGAGGGCGAAGGTGCGGTCCTCGAAGTCGGCGCCGTGGTCCCCGGTGTTGGCGAGGTTCTCGCCCCAGGGCTGGACGAAGTGGAGCATCGCCTGGCCGAACTTCGCGAACCGCGGGCACTCCTTGTAGGGGTCGTAGATCCCGGCCCGGCGGAGCATCTCCCCGGCACGCACGAGCCACGCCGTCACGCCGGTGCCGTAGCCGGTGTCCTCCTCGGGGTAGCCGTCGACGTTGATCGCCGCGTGCAGCACGGCCTCGTAGAACGAGAGCAGTTCGGAGCGCTCGGCGTCGAGGCTCTCCACGCCGGGGTCGCCCGAAAGGGCCAGCAGCGCGGGCAGGCCCGCGAGGGCGACGCCGAGCGTCACGTTCCCGCCGGGGGTCTTGTAGATCTGCTTGCGGCTCCGGTCGATCTGGCCGCGCATCACGGCGATCTCTCGCTTGGCGAAGGCCGTCCGGATCTCCTCGGAGAGATGCGGATGCATCACGTCGAACGCGGTGGCGCTCAGCCCGACGTTCGCGGCGAGGCGCTCATCCCCCGCCGTGGCGAAGACCCGCCGGGCGGCCTCGATCCCCTCGGCGTCGTCGTCGATCACGCTCACCAGCGCGATGTCGTCGAGGCACATCCGCACCAGGATGCCCGGCTCGTTCCACTTGCGCTTCTTCCACAGGAGCATCTCGATCAAGTCGGGCGCGGTGAGCACCGACTCGACCAGCCGGCGGACCTTTCCGCGCAAGGCCGTCATGACCTTCAGCCCGTCGCCCTTGCGGACGAGAGTGCGCAGGCGCGTGACATCCTCGGGCCCGAGCATCACGCGCGGGTGGACCCCACGGGCGTAAAGCGGACGGGCGCAGCCAAAGGCGTATCTCATCGCGGTCTCCGGGTGGTGCGCGGGGGCTAGTCACGGGGACGAGTCACGGCCCCCGCGCGGGATTCGGCCGTGGGCGTCAGGCGTCGAGCATCACCTCGCGCCCGGTCTCCTGGCTGCGGTAGATCCCGTCGAGGATCGCCATCAGCGGCAGCGCGTCCTCGGGCGGGACGGGCGAGGGGCGGCCCTCGGCGATCGCGCGGGCGAACTCGACGCACTCCAGCGCGTGGGGCTCCATCGCGTTGGGGATGTTCTTGAGCGTGCGGTTGTAGAACTGCTGCGTCTCGTAGTTCGTCGTGAGCACCTCGCACTTGGGCCAGTGGCTCCCGCCCTTCGTGCCGTAGAGCCACATCTGCATGTCTTCGCTGGTGGTGTCGTGGTGGAGCAGCCAGCTCACCTCGAGGATCAGCGTCGCGCCGTTGTCGAAGCGGACGAAAGCCGCGGCGAAGTCCTCGATGTCGAATTCCTTGGGGATCTTGCCCGCGCCCCAGATGAGGAACGCCCCGGGCTGGTGGGCGATCTTCGCGGGGGCGACGCCGGTGACCGAGATCGGCTTGGGGTGGCCCATCATCCACAGGGTCAGGTCGAGGATGTGGACGCCGATGTCGATGCAGGGCCCGCCGCCGCTGAGCTTCTTCAAGATGAACCCCGGGCGGGTCGAGCCCGCGGCCCGGCGGAGCATCCACGAGCGGGCGTGGTAGATGTCGCCCAGAACGCCGGTGTCGATCTCCGCCTTCATTGCCTTCGCGGAGGCGCCGAAGCGGAAGTGCTGCGCGGTCATCAGCAGCTTCCCGGTCTTGTTCCGGGCGGCGATCATCTGCCGGATCTGGTCGGGCTTGGGGGCGAGCGGTTTCTCGCAGATCACGTGCTTGCCCGCCTCCATCGCCGCGATCGCCAGCGGGGCGTGGAAGTTGTTGGGCGTGCAGATGTCGATGACGTCGATGTCGGGGTCGTGGAAGAGATCTGCCGGGTCCTTGCAGAGCTTGGTGATGTTGTTCTCCTTGCCCCACTTGGTCAATACGGGCTCGGCCAAGTCGCTGCCCGCGACCAGTTCGGCATGCTCCGACGCGCGCCAGCCCGGGATGTGCGAGCCGGCGATCCCGCCGACGCCGATGATGCCGACCTTGAGCTTCTTCGCCATGACGCCGACTCCTCGAAAAAATGAACGTGCAAAAAGGGTGTGCCTGAAAGTGCGGGAAAGGATGGCCGAATCGTGCGTCGATCCGTGGTGAATCACCCGAGACGCCGGGCCGGCGCCTCAGCGCCAGAGCCAGATCAGCGACTCGGGCAGGATCGCTCCGCCGTGCTTGTAGTCGTGGGCCCCGTCGCCGAAGACGAGTTTGTAGTCGTAGCCCATGAACTGCATCGAGGCCGCCATCTCCAAGTTCGCCAGGGGCCAACTGCCCCAGCCCACCTCGAGGTCCATCGAGCCCGCCTGCAGGAAGCAGCGGATGGGCTTGGGCGGCGTCTTGCGGAGGAGCGTGGGATAGACGTGGCCGCCGCGGATGTCGGCGAAGCTGCCGACGTGGCTGAGCACCTTGCCGAAGGCGTCGGGGCGCTGCCAGGCGACGGTCCAGGAGCAGATGCCGCCCGAGCTGGCGCCGCAGATCGCGCGGCAGGAGGGGTCGTTCGCGAGGCGGTACTTCCCGGCGACGGCCGGGATCATCTCCTCGAGCAGGAAGCGCACGTACTGGTCGCTCAAGGTGTCGTACTCGAAGCTGCGGTTGCTCACGGGCTGCTTGTCGGGCGCGACGGGCGGGAAGTAGCCGGGGTTGATCATCAGCGCGATGGTGACGGGCATCTTGCCCTGGTGGATGAGGTTGTCGAAGACGATCGGCACGCGCATGTCGCCGGTCTCGTTGGCGTATCCCCCGCCGTCCTGGAAGACCATCAGGTTTGCCGGCTTGTCGGGCGTGTACTGCGCGGGGACGTAGACGAAGTATTCGCGGTGCGTCCCGGGGAAGATCGTGCTGAGCCACTGGGCGCTGGTGACGGTGCCGCGCGGCACGTCGGCCTGGCGCTGCGAGAGCGGGCCGTGCGCGTAGGGGCCGGGGATGGGCGTGGGGATGACGAAGCGTTCGGGCATGGCGAGGGTTCCTGGGGAAATGCGGAGGTGGCGGGAATTGGATCAGGTGCTGGACGACTCGAACTAGGCGACTCGAACGAGTGGAGAGGAATCTTAAAGAGCCGGGCGACGCACGCCAAACGGGGCGGGCATTGCCGGGGGTGGGCCCCATGTTTCGCCGTCAGACTCACGGCACGGTGATCGTCAGCGGCCGCGGGCAGCGGATGTAGGTCGGCCCCGTCTTGGGAACGACGTAGACGCCCTCCTCCTTCCCGCCGATCAGCCACTCGTTGACCTTCGCCGGGTCGATCGCCTTGGGCAGTTCCCCCGTCGCTGGTTTGATGGATGGCGTGCCCTTCTCGCTGGCGACCTGGATCAGCCCCGTGCAGGTGAGCCGGATGCCGCCGTCGATCCGCTCGACCTGTCCGATCGGCTTTTCGCAGAGCACCGCGACGCCGTTGTAGACCGCCGCGTAGGTTCCCTGGAACTCCTTGCCCACGAACACCGGCCTCCCGGGCGTCGCCACGGGGTTGACCGCGCCGCTGACCAGGTCGACGCCCTTGATCGGCTCGCCCGAGTCGGACCCGCCCGCGACATGGGCGCTCCAACGCGCGTCCTCGAGCGCGAGCTGGCGGATGGGGCCCTCGAGCTTGACGCCCAAGCCTGATTTGTCGTGCAGGTCGTTGAGCAACGTCCGGATGCGCTCGCGGTAGACCTTGCCTCCGCCGTCCACGCCGTCGAAGACCACCGCGCCCTTGAACTCGGGCTTGCGCCAGACGACGAGCACCGGCTGCCCCGCGGCGGTGTGGACCACGCCCTCGGCTGGCCCCGCCGCCTTGAACGTGCGCAGCACGACTCCGCCGGGGACGCTCAGTGCGGACCCCGCCGGCGCGGCCAGTTCCAGCACATCACCCTTGACCGCCTTTGTGTGCGAGCCCTCCGCTTGCGGCGCGTCGACCTCGAGATCCTTCTCCCACGGCCAATCGTTCTTGAGCTTCCCGTCGAAGCATTCGGGCGTCGCCTCCTGGTCGGCGTTGTCCGCGCTGAGGTTGATGTGGACGTATAGCACGCCCGGCGTCTCGCGCAGCCACTCGGTCAGGGCCGCGATCGTCTCGTCCGTGAGGGCGCCCGGGTCCTTCACCGTGATGATGCGGTAGCGGGCGAGGTTGAGCCGGGGCGCCTTGTTGATGTCGAGCAGGAAGTCGTAGGAGGCGATCAGGTCGGAGCCGGGGCTGCCGAGGTCGCCCTCCCATACGTTGAGCCCGGGCTGGACGACCAGCGCGTCGGGAGTGAGGTTGTTCCGCGGGAGGCTCGCGAAGAGGCGGGCGAGGTCGTAGAGGTACTTGCGGTAGAAGTTGAAGCCGATGCGGAGGCGGTCCTTGTCCTGCTTGATCTTCACAAGGATCGGGTCGGGCGCGTCGCCCTTCTCGATCTGGTCGAAGAGCGCGTCGGCCTTCTTGTCGCCGCTGGTCGGAGGCAGCGCGATCTCCTTGGTCCCCTGGCTCGCCAGCTCGGCCTTGTTGCGCATCATCTCGTCGACGTGGTTGAAGGCGAAGTCGATGCAGGCCTTCAGCTCCGGACTGTCGGGAGTGATCTGCTCGGGGCGGATAAGCGGCCCCTTGAGGCTGGAGATCCCGTGATTCTTCCAATCCCACTTGAGGAAGGCCCAGATGCTGAACCAGCCCGTGTCGGCCCCGGCCATCCAGGCCGCAAGCGCGTCGTTGTAGGCGCGGTGGGTGCGGTCGAGGATCGGGCCGCCGGGCGCCTCGTGGGTGTACTGGATCGGGGTGCGCTCGTAGACGCCGATGCCGTTGCTCAGCCAGAGCACGGGGCGGTCGGGCCAGATCGTCTTGTAGCGCCGCACGAGGCTGTAGGCGGTCTTGCGCGTGTCGCCGAAGTAGTGGTAGACGCCGCCGACGTCGAACTTCCACTCGAAGTCGGCCACGTTCGGCCCCGAGCCCATGAGCGACTGCTCGCCCAGGAAGGTGCAGACCTTGATGCCCGGGCGCAGCCGGCCGTACTTGAGGTTCGTGTAGTCGTAGAGACGGTTGAAGCCCTCGACGCAGCGGCGCATGGCCCACGCGGTGAAGGCGCGGGACTCGTAGCGGTTGAGGTTCTCGATGTCGCCCGCGACGCGCTTGGGATCGATCCCCGTCTCGGCGCAGAACAGCCGCCAGCCCTGCCCCCAGAGCGCGTCGGGCGCGAGGCTCATGCTCTCCTCGCCGTAGACCAGGCCGTCGACATAGTCGAGCGGGAGGTCGGCCATCTCGGAATCGAGCCCGAGCCAGAAGTCGTCCTGCGCGAGCGGGTCGATGGTGATGCGCCCGGGGTTGCCGATGGGCGAGACGCGGAAGAAGAACGACTTGCCCTTGTCGTGTCCGAGCCGGCCGCGGTCGGAGATGCGGTCGCCCATCATGTAGTAGGCCTGGTACGGCGAGTCGGGGTCGCCACCGCTGGTCTGCCAGGTGAGGTTCTGCGAGCCCATGACGGAGTTGGCGGGCTTGACCGCGGGGACGGAGCCGGGGGCCGCGGCTCCTGCTTTGACCAGCGCATCCATGAGATAGAGCGACGTGGCGCGGTCGGTGGTCTTCGGGATGGCGGCCTTGATGGCGTCGGCCTCGGCGGAGGTCGCCCGCGAGGCGAGCAGCGCGGCGGCGTTGAGCCGGACGAATCTGTGCGGGTCGGCCAGCGCGACGACGAGCAGCGGACGGGCGGCCGCGGCGTCGGCTTTGGCGAGGGCCTGCAGCGCGGCGACGCGGGTGTGCGGCTCCTCGTTCGCACACGCCGCGGCGAGTTCTTCCCGGGCCCAGGGCTCTTTCGACGTATCGAGCGCGGCGACGACGCGCTGGCGCAGGTACGGGGCTGCCGTCGCGAGGTCGAAGCGGGCCCGCTCGCGCGGGTCGGCCGGGCGCGAGGAAGCCAGCGCGTCGCGGGCCGCCCAGGCGAGGGATTCGTCGGGGTCGTTGGTCAGTTGCACGACGCGATCGGTGACCGGCTTGGACCGTGTCGCCGGTAATTTTGCCAGCGCGGCGAGGACTACGCCCGCGTCGGGATCGGAGAGCGAGCGCAGCAGGCCTGCTTCATCCGAAGCAGCACCGGCCGTCATCGCTCGCCGCGCCGCGGCCCGCACGCCCGCGTCGCGGTCGCCCGCGAGGCGTGCGAGCAACGCCTGGTCCTCCGGCCCGGGGGCGGCCGCGGCTCGGGCCATCACCGCCAGGGCCTTTGCCGCCTGCGTGCGCTGCGGCTCGGCCTTGTCGAGCACCGCCAGGGCCTTGGCGCGGTAGTCGGCAGGGGCATCCTTGCGCTCCGCCAGTGAATGAGCGCCCGCAAAGGCGACCACCGGATCGACGTCGGCGGCGAGCCGACCCAGCGGCTCGAGGCCCACGTCGCCCTCGTACCCGCCCAAGGCCTCCGCGGCCGCGAGGCGGATCGCCACGTCGTCGCGCCGGGCCAGCTTCTGGATCAACTCCAGCGCCCCCGCCGACGCCGCTGCCCCCAGCAGCCGCACCGCCCCCGCCCGCTGCGCGATCGTGAACTCGGCCTGCCCGGTCTTCGCGCCCAGCGCCGTGGGTTTTTCGATCGACTGCCCACCTGCCTCGGGCTTGGAGTTGCCCACCAGCGACTCCAGGTCGTCGATCTCCTTGATCTTCTCCTCGTCGTCGCTGCCGCCCTTCGCCGACTTTCCGGGGGTGCCGGACTTTCCGGGGGTGCCCTTCGCACTGCCCGCCTCGGCCTTGTCGGCCGGCTTGCCGATGAGCTTGCCGTAGATCAGCGGCTGGGCGATCTCCAGCAGCACGCCCTCGATCTCCGCGACCACCGGCTGGGCCTTGGGCGCTTGATGCAGTTCCATCAGCGGCAAAGCCTCGCGTTCGTAAGGCGTGCCGAGGATGCGCACGATCCCGTTGCGGGCCATCGCCGAGACCGAGCGCGGAAGCTCGCCCTTCTTCGATTTGACGATCGAGCGCAGCGACCCCGCGGTCACGCGGATCGCCGCCACGTCGGCCCCGAGGCTCGTCTCGTCGACGTCCTGCAGCAGGCCGAACGACGCCTCGCGCGGGTTCCCCGGCCAAGGCGCGTTCGCCTCGTAGGTCAGGTAGTAGAGTGTGAAGCCCGAGCGCGTCGCCAGCCTCGGGTCGGCCGCCCGCTTCTGGTCGGCCTCGGGCAGCCCCAGCGCCTTGATGATCTGCACCGCCGCGTCGGCGACGGCCTTGGGCAGGTCGGCCTCGCGGTCGAACGCGCTGGGCAGCGATAGCTCGATCTTGCGCGTGCCCGCGAGCGTGGCGATGATCGCCTCGAACTGGAACGGCCTCATGTCGGGCCCGCCCTCGGTGTTGGGGCCGTTGGTCGGGCGGAACTCCACCATCGCGTCGATCGCGATGTACTTGCGCATCGTGGTCCAGAGCGCCTGCCCGCTCAAGTCGAACGCCCCGCGCCCCAGCCAGCGGGCGGTGCGCACGCCGCGCTGCGCGGTGATCAACTCGACGTCCTCGCACTCGCCCAGCCGCTCGGCGAGGTAGAGGTTCATCACCGTCTGCATCGTGGGCTCTTCGAGCACGGTCGAAGGCAAGAGCAGCCGCATCGGCTCGGCGGCCCGCGCCGGCGCGGCGGCGAACAGACACGCGGCGGCGACGAGCCATGCCAAGGCGCGAAAACTGAAACGACGAGGGGCCGGCTGTTTCATGGGATTCCGCAATCACTGAGGGCGGGATGGACCAAGCGGGAACGCGTTATAGAACAGGCTTGGACGGGCGTGTCAACCGATGTCGAGGGAACGGTGGATTGATGAAGTCTTCGCTTCTCGCCGAGGATCGCGGCTGTGGAAAGGCAATGAACGCCGTGGACCCGTTCCCATGGCGGAGAAGACGGGATTTCTCGTGCCTCGCCAAAAAAAATCGCCGCGAGGAGCCTCGCGGCGACTTTTCTGTTTCAAGAGCGGGCGGCGGGATTCGAACCCGCGACGTCCAGCTTGGGAAGCTGGCATTCTACCGCTGAATTACGCCCGC
>JAPLMQ010000209.1 GCA_026386955.1 Planctomycetota bacterium | reverse complement strand
GAAGTTGCCGAGCTTGCGCTCCTCGAAATCGAAGCGGTAGACCAGCCGGGGCTTGTCGCGGTTCGCCGCCTGGGCGCCGTCGCCCGCGAGGAGCATCCATGCGACCGCCGCGCCCCCCATGGCGCAGGCCATGACGAGGCGGAAGCAGCGGACGAATGAGCCGGGCCGGGGCATTGAAGTTGTTATCGGGTCGGCAGGCCCGCGAGTTTGAAACTCGGAGGGAATCAGCGTGAATGGGGTTCAAAACACCGTTGAATGGGGGACCGGCGACAGCAACGCTCCGGATTACTGCTTCCGCAAAGCAACCTCAGGATCGGTTGAGCACGCGGTCTGTTTCTGGGTGCCACATGCCATCGTACTCGTGGCATGTGTCTTGAGTCGATCGGTGCGTCCCGGCGGAATTAGGCCTGAATCCCTCAAAAACAAGACGGATTTGATTGATCCGCCTCCACCGCAAACTCGTCGCGAGACCGGACGGTTTGGGTGGACCGGCACATGCCACGAGTACGATGGCATGTGGCACCCAGATCCGGAACGCGGGACGGTTCAAGCCGTCGCTTGCGCGTCCGGCTCACAAGACGACTCACACCCCCACATGCTCCCACGCCACGATCTCGTATCGCCTCCCGGCATACGAGCCCGTCCGCGTCACCTTGGGCCCATTCGCGCGACTCCACGCCAGCTCCACCCGGTTCGATTTCCCCGACTCGAAGTCGAAGCTCACGCCGTCGTCCTCGAACAGGTTGATCGGCGCGCAGCTCGCCCCGAACGTCGTCGCCGTGACGCGGAAGACCGTGCCGTCGCCCACCGCCAGCACCGGCTCGGCCAAGGGCAGGATGCAGCCCGAGCGCACGAACATCGGCACGCGGGCGTCGTCCGCGGGAACGGTGTGCTTCTTGCCGCCCTCGAACTTTTGGTGCGTGTGGAAGCAGAACCAGTCGCCCGCGGGGAGGTAGACCTCGCGTTCCTTCTGCCCCTCGAAGAGCGGCGCGACCAGCAGCCCCTCGCCGATGATCCACTGGTCGTCGATGCCGTGCGTCTGCGGATCGCCCGGCCAATCCATCACCAACGCCCGGAACGGCGGGAGCCCCTCGAAGCGATACCGCGCGAACGCGGCGTAGAGCGTCGGGATCAGCCGCATGCGCAGGCGGAAGAGCTCGCGGCAGGCCGACTCGAGCTGCTCGCGGTCGTCCTGCAGCTCGTCGCGGTTGTTCTTCTCGGAGTTGACCTGCAGCCAGGGCGGGTTGCGGATGTACCACGCGTTGATGAGCGCCTGGGGCGAGAGGACGACGCTCTGCACGCGACGGAGCAGGTCCTGGGCCGAGGCCGCGTGGCGCACCTCGGGCGACCAGAGCAGCCCGGAGAAGCCGATGTTGGCGACGCCGCGGCAGAAGTCGCGGTGCTCATAGAGGTCGCTGTAGAGCACGAACGGGTCGGGCGAGGCGAGGCCGTGGGCGGCGCGGACTTGGCCGTAGGTCCGCCGATTGTGCTTGCGGAAGAGCGAGTGGATCAGCCGTTGGTAGAGCGGGCCGAGCAGCGAGTGCATCTGCTCGCCATCGAGGCCCGAAGGAAATCGGCTGTGCTCGGGGAACGACCAAGGCAGTCCATTGAGGAAGTCGGAGTTGTCGCACTCGTCGAGCTTGAAGCCGCTCACGCCGCGTGCGACCAGCTCGCGGTCATGGTGGGCGGCGAACGCGCCCGCAGCCGCGGGATTCGTCAGGTCGGGCACCAGCCCGCCGAAGGCCTCGTAGTTGCCCGAGCTCGCCCGCACGCCGTCGGCGACGGGCGACTCGGCATGGACGAAGACGTGCTCCCAGAGGTTCAGCCGAAAGCCGAGCCCCTTGAGCTGGTCGATGATCTCCTGTGGGCGCGGGAAGCGCTCGGGGCTCCAGACGTAGGAGCACGGGTAGGACTGCGTCTGCCAGCCCGGCTCGAGGCCGAGCACGTCGCAGGGGATCTCGCGCTCGCGGAACCCCTTGGCCATGGCCAGCACCTCGTCCTGCGAAAACTTCGCCAGCACGCGGTACCAGACGCCCAGGCCCCACATCGGCGGCAGGCAGCCGCCGCCCGAGAAGAGGTTGTAGCGCTGCACCGCCTGCTTGAGGTCGGGCCCGGCGAAGAGGTAGAGGTCGACGCCCTGGGCGGCGGGGATGTCGATGACGAGCCGCCAATCCTTGGTCGGCTTGGGCGCGGGGGCGGGCTGGCCGTCCTTCCCGGGGATCTCCAGGAACGACGGCCGCACCCAGTTGGAGCCGTGACCGGTGCGGCCGTGGCTGCCGACATAGACCGTCGCGTAGCGCACCGTGTCGATGTAGATGCCCATGCCGGCGGTCGAGACCAGGAACGGCACCGGCGCGTGGGAGTCGCCGGTGTCGGCGACGGGGTCGGAGTTGGTGCGCAGGGTCTTCTTGCGCCCGCGCTGGTTGAACGACTTGAGTTGCAGCCCCAGGCCGTAGGCAGGCTCGCCGTTCCAGGGCATGTCGATCACGCACCCGCGCGGGCCGGTGGTGAAGGTCCACGTCGCGGGGTCGAACGGGCAAGGCCCGGGGGCCGGGAGCTTGGCGATCGCGTCGAGCATCGGCGGCGTCTCGCGCCGGCCGACGGGGGTGACGGATTCGGGCTTGCCCAGGCGGACGCGCCAGACGCCGGGGGAGATGGGTTCGAGCATGGGGGAGATTCCTTGCGGTCGCAATGTGGGGACGCCTGTCTTGTTAGCCGGACGCGCAAGCGACGGATGTTAGGTCTTGTGACAATCGCCGAAACCGCTCGAATCCCGCCGAAAACCAAATCTAACCTCCGTCGCTTGCGCGTCCGGCTAACAAGACGCGACTCGCTCGTAGTTCGCCGTCGCCTGCAGCGCGAGGCCGAAGAAGTCGAGCCGGCGGCGGGCCTCGTCGGGCTTGAGCCACTTGTTCTCCTCGCTCGACCGGCGGGCGAGCGGCACGACCGCGGAGGTGAGCAGCAGGATCTCCGCGTTGCATCCGGCCCGGATCTGCCGGACGACCGAGCGGATCGCCTCGACGTTCCAGCGGTGCGACGCGCCGGCGATGATCACCAAATCGGGGCGCTGGTCGAGCACGTACGACCGCACGCGCCCGGCCTGGGCGTAGTACTCGCAGCCGGTGCTCGAGCGCACCGAGGGGATGATCGTCAGCGCGACGCCGGGGCGCACTCGGGCGAGCAGCACGTCGAAGGGGCTGTTGGTGGTGTCGTTGGCGATGCTGTCGCCCAGCAGGACGATGCGCAGGGGCTTGCCCGAATCCAAGG
Source organism: Planctomycetota bacterium (assembly GCA_026386955.1). Lineage (GTDB taxonomy): Bacteria > Planctomycetota > Phycisphaerae > Phycisphaerales > Phycisphaeraceae > JAPLMQ01. Next base: position 13,765 of record JAPLMQ010000209.1, on the reverse strand, counting down.
CGGCGCGCGTGCGCGGAAGAAAGCGGAACCGGTCGGCGGGCGGCGTGAAGCCCAGCGGGGGCAGGCCGACGGCCGAGCGGTCGGCCCACGCGCCGACCTCGCTCTCCTCCACCACCGCGACCTCCACGCGCTCAAGCTTCACCGGGCTGGTGAAGTCGGGCGGGTGGACGGTCAGCCAGGCCTGGGTCGATCCCTCGCGCCCGCGGAAGAAGGTCTCGGCCCCGTCGGGCCCGGCAGCGTCGTCGACGCGCGGGTAGCAGTCGGCCGCGATGGCGTTGCCCTGGACGTCGAGATACATCACGCCCGTGAAGAGCTGCCCGGGCGTCGAGGCCTTGACCCGCAGGCGGTGCCAGCGGTCGGGGGCGACGGCGAAGGTCGGGCTGCGCCAGTCGCCGCGCGGGGCGGAGGGCGGCGTGGCCGCCTGCTTGGCGCAGGCAGGCGCGTCGGAGGGGTGGAATTTCCACGCCCCCGGCCAGCCTTCGGCGAAGGCGTCTTCAAACATCCGGATGGAGCTCAAGCAGTTCTCCGCAAGGGCGCCAATCGATCACGCGGGGCGGCAGTTTAGCATCCGCGCCGCTCACAGCGCCGCCAACCGCTCGGCCCGGTCCTGCTCGATCAGCGCGTGGACCAACGGCTCCATCGCCCCGTCGAGCAACCCCTGCAACGGGAACGGCTGCTGCTCGAGCCGATGGTCGACGACGATGCTCTCCTTGTAGCGGTAGGTGCGGATGCGCTCGGAGCGCTCGCCCGAGCCGATCATCCGCGAGCGGGCCTGCGACCGCTGGGCATCGAGCTGCTTCTGGTGATGGTCGTAGACGCGGGCCCGCAGGAGCTGCCAGGCGCGGGTGCGGTTCTGCTGCTGGCTCTTGGACTCCTGCATCCGCACCTCGATGCCGGTGGGGATGTGGATGAGGTGGACCGCGGTGGCGACCTTGTTGACGTTCTGCCCGCCGGGCCCCTGGGCGGTGGTGATGTCCATCTTCACGTCGGAGTCGGGGATGTCGATCTGCGCCTTCTCGGGCTCGGGGAGCACGGCCACGGTGGCGGTCGAGGTGTGGATGCGCCCCTGCGTCTCGGTGGCGGGGACGCGCTTGACGCAGTGGACGCCCGACTCGTAGCCCAGTTGCTGCCAGACGCCCGCGCCCTGGATGTTGAGGATGGCGTTGCGGATGCCGCCCGCGTCGCCGGGGGTGAGGTCCATCAGCGTCACCTCCCAGCCCTTGCGGGTGGCGAAGCGCTGGTACATCTCGAGCAGGTCGCCGGCCCAGAGCGCGGCCTCGGCCCCGCCCGTGCCGGCCCGTAATTCGAAGATGACCGAGCCGATGGAGCGGTCGGCGGCGGTGACGAGTTCCGCGGCGATCTCGTCGAGCAACGCAGCGCCGTCGCGGTCGAGTTGGGGCAACTCCTGCCGGGCGAGGTCGACCAGTTCCGCGTCGGCGTTCTCGGCGACGATCTGGCGGTGCTCCGCCGCCTGGCGCGTCGTCGCGCGGTATCGCTGGTAGCGCTCGACCAGGCCGACGAGGGCGGCCCGCTTGACCGACAGCGAACGGACCTGCTGGTGGTCCGTCAAGACGTCGGGGTCGTTGAGCTTGTGCTCGATCTGGTCGAACTCGGCCGCCATGGCGTCGAGCTTGGCCAAGAGATTGGGGCTGGGTGCGGCCATGAAGGGAGCCGGGCTCGCGCCAAGCGTCCGGGACGCGTCAGGGAGTCATGCGCGGAGGCCGACCCACGTCATTGGCCTCAGGCCAGGCCGGAGCCGGCCTCAGGCCTTCGCGGGCGCGGCGGCGGCGGGCTTCTCGCCGCCCTTGCCGAAGTACTGGCCCGCGAACTTCTTCTGGAACCGCTCGACGCGGCCGGCGGTGTCGACGAACTTCTGCTTGCCGGTGAAGAACGGGTGGCAGGCGCTGCAGATGTCGACGCGCAGCTCGGCCTTGGTGCTCCGGGTCACGAAGACCGTGCCGCAGGCGCAGTGCACGTTGCAGTTGATGTACTTGGGGTGGATGCCTGTCTTCATGACTTCCTTCTTCTGCCCGGCTGGGCGACGCGATGGACTGTAGGCCAAGGTAGGCCGCTGATCTCAATCGAGCCGAACATTATACAGCTTTGCCCGCGCCGTTCAAACCCCTCACCCCGCCCGGTATACTCGACGCTTCCCCGAACCGCCCACTTCGCCGCCAGGAACACGCCCGTGACCACCACCGCCCACGCCCCGCTCGCCCTCGCTCCCCTCGCGATCGCCGGCGGCCAGCCCGTCCGCGCCAAGCCGCTCCCCGCCGCCTACCTCGGCACCAGCGTCATGGGCGACGAGGAACTCGCCCTGCTCACCGAAGTCGTCCGCAACAAGCTCCCGTTCCGCGAGTATGGCGACGGCACGCCCCACATGGTCAAGGACTTCGAGCGCGAGGCGGCCGGTTACTTCGGCGTCGCCCACGCCCTCGCCACCGCCACCGGCAGCGGCTCGTTCTACTGCGCGATGGCCGGCCTGGGCGTCGGCCCGGGCGACGAGGTCATCATCCCCGCCTGGGGCTGGCACACCGACTTCCTCGCCCCCGTCCTGCTCGGCGCCACGCCCGTCTTCGCCGACATCGACGGCGGCTTCAACCTCGACCCCGCCGACTTCGAGCGCAAGATCACCCCGCGCACCAAGGCCGTGGTGATGATCCACTACCAAGGCGCCGCCGGCGACCTCGCCCGCGTGCTGGAGATCGCCAAGAAGCACAACCTCAAGGTCGTCGAGGACGTCGCCCAAGCCGCCGGCGGCAGCTACCGCGGCCAGAAGCTCGGCTCATGGGGCGACGTCGCCTGCTTCAGCTTCCAACAAAACAAGATCCTCAGCACCGGCGACGGCGGGCTCTTCCTCGCCAAGGACCCGCTCATCTTCGAACGGGCCGTGCGCTTCCACGACCTGGGCTTCCTCCGCCCCTCGCTCGCCGCGCAGATTGGTGGCCAGCCGTTGACGCAGGCCTTCGCCGGCGCGCAGTTCCGCATGAACGAGTTCACCGGCGCCGTCGCCCTCGCCCAGCTTCGCAAGCTCGACCGCGCGATCGTCCACCCCGTCCAGCGCCTCTACCAGCAGCTCAAGCGCGACGTCCTCGCCGACTGCCCCGGCATCGCCCTCCGCCCCACCGGCGACGAGGAGGGCAACGCCGGCATCGCCTTCTATATGGACATGGGCACCGCCGACTTGGCCGCGTGGTTCAACAAGGCCCTCGCCGCCGAGGGCATCCGCGTCGGCCCCTCCTCGGGCTGCACCAACCTGCTCCACACCGACTTGGTGAAGAGCAAGCGCCAGGCCCACCCCAAGCTCGCCCCCTTCGGCCCGGGCTGCCCGGGCGAGCACGTCCACTACGGCCCGGAGCTCTGCCCCAACGTCGACCGCGTCGCCTCCCGCCTGACCTGCGTCGCCCTCTGCCCCGCGATGAGCGCCGACGACGTCCGCGACGTCACCGCGGCGATCGCGAAGGTGTGGAACCAGCGGCCTGCCGAACATCGGAAGTGATGCCTGACCGCCGCAATGAAAACCCGCGGAAACGGGTCTGAGCCGTGGAGTTTTGCACATCCTGATTCTTGATTCTGAATCAGAATCAAAACCGTGTCTGACGACATGGATGTCGATGGCAATCCGACATCGACGCAAATATCGTACTAAAATTGACTTATAATTTTACCGCCGCGGACCGTGATTCACACAGGACTCCGCAGCCCCATTTGATTCAGCTTGATTCACGCGTGAATCAAACATCCACAAAAATGGGTTGAATCGTAAATAAATGGGATGCATCGGCCGGTGCCGTTCCAGCATCGGGAAGCCTTGGCAGGTGTGGAACTCGAACATGGCACTTGAAGTCGCTTGGCGGCTGATGTTTCGGGTGAACAACCGCGCCGCGGCCGATCATTGCCTCGCCCGCGTGCTCGAACACATGCCCGCCATCGTCACGCATCCGCCCAAGCCGTATTGGAAGATTCCGGAGCTTTGGGAATCGTCGCTGCGGACGCCCATCGCATCGCCGGCCAACGAGGGCGTTTTCCTTTTGCTCAGGACCGCGAGTCGCTTGGGCAGCCCTTGGACCATTGCCGGGCCGCTGCTTGCCGGCGATCGAATCAGTCATTTTTCAGGCGAATTCAACGCTCCGCCCGGCCGCCCGCATATTGCTGGCTTGGCTTGGGCACACTTCGATGTCGGCGAATTCCCTGCGGTCGCCCACGTAAACCCAAGCGTCAACACTCACTAAACCTCCGTCCTAAACCTCCGTCGCTTGCGCTTCCGGCTAACAACGCGGCCCCGCCGCCGCCCTGCGGCCCCCCTCACCTCGCCACCGGCTTCCACTCCCCGCCCGGCGTGTGATAGATGTCCAGCGGCGTCGCGATCTGCCAGCTCAGCGTCCGCGGGTGCGGCCTCCTCACCCCCGGCACGTTCGTCGCCCCGTCGGCCAGCCCCGAGTAGGACCACTCCACCGCCACCTCCAGCGGCATCGGCAGCTTGAACGCCTTGCTCCGGTCGATCCGCCCCAGCGCCTTGGCGATGTCCCTGCGGATGTCGGCCCGCACCTGCTCGGGCGGACGCAGCTTGCAGGTCGCCCAGCCCGTGCCCGTCTTGGTCGGCGTCGAGACCACGTGCGGGAAAAGCCTGGCCGCCTCGGCGCAGAGCGCGTCGTCGCCCGAGACGTACATCAGCGGCACGCCATACCCCCCGGCATACAACGCGAACTGGCTCATCTCGCCGTGCTCCACGCCGTCGAACGTGTACCGGCAGATCGACTTGGGGTTCTGCGTGTGGTCGAGGAACCCGTTGAGCGTGCCGGCCATCGCGTGCTGCCCGATCATCGCGACCGCGGCCACGGATTCGTCGAGCCCCTCCCACCGCAGCGGGTTGAAGCTCGCCGCCCACATCTTCTTCGCCCGCGGGTCGAGCTTCTCGACCAGCAGCCCCTTGTTCTGGTTCCGCCCATGCCCGTCGAGCACGCGCACCTCCGTCGCCCCGGCGTCGAAGCAACCCGCCACCGCGGCGTTGACGTCGGCGTTGAGCTGCTCGAGCCCGTAGCGGTACTTGGGCGAGCGGTCGTCGGGGTCGTAGCACTGGTCCCAGTGGTCGATCCCCGCGAGGCCTTCCATGTCGGTGCAGATCCAGATGATTTTGTTCGTCATTTGAGAGAGCCTTTCGCGTCTGACGGAAAATATCGCGGCTTCCCGCACTCCGGGCAAGCCTCGCCGCTCGCGCGAAGGTCGTAGCCGCAGTAGATGCAAAAGCCGGACGAAAGCCGCTTTTGGACGGTGGATCGGCGCCCTTGGAACCAACTTGCAAAAGACCAGGCGACGATCGCCAATCCGTCGAAGAAAAACAAAAGAGCCGCCTCGTTGGCCAATGGCCGGTTGTCGGGAGCCCCGACGACGTAGTACCGGTGACACCTCAAAGCCGACAAGCCAAACCAAAGTCCCGCAAGGACCAGATACGACCATGAATAGGCGGCTTCCGCCCTGCCCGGCACGCTCCCCGGCTTGGGCGGACGCAGCCACCTTCGCCACATCCAGCCCGAAATGCCGGTCATCGGATGACCACACTCGCGAGTCTTCACAGACGTCGGTCCCATCAATCGATCCCTGCGAGGCCTTCCATGTCGGTGCAGATCCAGATGATTTTATCAGCCACGCGGGAGGGTCTCCGTGTTCGATGATGCGACGATCGCCTCGCCGCATTTGGGGCATTGGTTCTTCGAGGCCCGAAGGTCGTACCCACAGCGGACGCAAAGGCCGTCCATCACGTTCATCAACCGTTTGCGTGCCCGAACGCGCCGCAGAAGCCAGAGGCCGACGAAGGGCAGGCACACGGAGGCAACGCCGGCCCAGATTCTCACGCCGAGGGATGTTTGGCGGGTGTCCATGATGCCGGTGACCCAGCCGATGACAAGGAGGGACGACAACCCGGCATAGCCGAAGCAAACGACCGCTCCGTAGAGTTGGGCCCTCATCAGGCTTGACTGTCTTGCCGTTTGCGGCGATCGAGGCATCGGCGGTCCCTTCCCCGCGCTCAGGTAGGTGAGTTGTGGCGGCGATCGTTCGTCGAATGAATCATGCGAAATGCTGGGTTCAGGAGCGAAGGCCCGGATCTTGAGCCCCAACGGGGCGGGTCAGGGGAGAGGGGAGGCATGCTTCGCTTTCGCTTGTTCCGCTGCCGAATATTTCGGCTTGCCGCACTCCGGGCAATCGCCAGGGCTGGCCCGAAGGTCGTAGCCACAATAGATGCACGAGCCGGAGGCAAGGCGTCGGAGGACCATGGATCGTCGATGGTGAAACCAAGCCGGAAACGCCATACACAGCATGTTGAGCAAATTGCTTCCCAATGCCACGGCGATCCTGCTGGGTGGCGCCGCCTTGCGGACGACAAAATACAAGTGACAGTTCGCGACAAAGACGCCGAAGATCAGAATCCCGATCGCGATGAATGTTTTTGAACACACCGCCTCAAGCCTGCCCGGCACTTGCCCCGGCTTGCAAGGTCGCAGCCACTGACGCCAGAGCCAGCCTGAGAAACCCGTGGTTGGATGACCGATGCTTGGCTTGCTCAATCGCGAATTCCCCGTGGCAATGCATGCACCGCCTTCGTTTTCGCACCAACTCAGACAATCATGTCGAGCGGATTATACTTGCCCCTGCGCCCGGCCCCGTTGTCCACCGCGTGCCGCCGCCGCCCCGGAGTCGCCCCCATGCTGACCCTCTTCCCCGACCTCGACCTCGACTTCACCTTCCATCCCGTCTCCAACCCCGCGCCGCGGCGGTTCACGCCGGCGCAGATCGAGGAGTACAACCGCGAGGGGTACATCCCGCGCGTGCCGCTCTTCTCGGGCCATCGGCTGACGCGGATGCAGGCCTTTTTCCGCGGGAACAAGGAGCGGATCGTCCACCACGGCAGCGGCTTCGAGTGCTTCCACCACAGCGTGCCCGAGCTCTACGACATCGCGACCGACAAGGCCATCGTCGAGCGCGTCAACGACCTGATCGGGCCCGACGTGGTCTGCCACATCAGCCAGTTCATCTGCAAGGAGCCGGGCGGGGGCGGGCCCGACGTCGCGTGGCACCAGGACTCTTCGTTCAACCCCGGGCACGCCCGCTGCGTGGTCGTCTGGCTGGCGGTGGAGGACGCCGACATCGCGAACGGGTGCATGTGGTTCCAGCCGCGGTCGCACCTGCGCGGGCAGCTCGACTTCGACGAGAAGCACCGCGTCGCGGGGGCGGAGGAGATGGGCGAGAAGGTGGCGATCGAGACGCCCGCGGGGCACGCGGTCTTCTTCTCGGATCTGCTGCTGCACAACTCGCCGATGAACCGGTCGGAGCGCCCGCGCCCGGGGTTCACGATGACCTACGTGCCGGCCGACGTGCAGATCCACAAGAACAAGGACCGCTGGGCGGTGCTCTGCAGCGGGGTGGACCGGAAGGGGTTGTGGCCGAGGCATGGGAGGCCGGGGGCGGGGTGAGGGAGATTCTGGTCAGAGCCGGACAGGCTCTGTTGCAATGCTCAATCGACGTTGGACCGTGCCACATCGCAGCCGAAGGCTGCTATGTGCGAGTCAACAGTTGAGCCAAGGTTCGCGAGGACTTTCCTCCCGTTTCCACCGATGGACGTGGGCTCAAAGACCCCGGAACCTCGGCGCTTCCCGTTGACCGGCACATAGCAGCCTTCGGCTGCGATGTGGCACGTCCTTGGAAACTCGCGGAGTCGCAACAGAGCCAGCCGGACATTGTGTGTCCGGAGTTCGGGCGCCAGGCGGTACTCCGCCGCGCGCGAAATGGCTTCGCCCCGGAGGGGCGGGCGAATGCAGCCACGGGTGGAGCGACGCGAGCGGCGAGCGAGCGTCGCGCAACCCGTGGAACTGTTGCGTCCAAAAATTGAATTGCCCCGGCAGGGGCAACGGAGATGCCGCATCGCGCGGAGACGCGATCGTCGTCCGTGCAGACCTCACGTTGACGCGAGGCACGATTCCGCTGCCCCTACCGGGGCAGAAGAAAAGTCGACGCCGCTTTCCACGGGTTCCGCGTCGTCCGCCTTCCCCTTCCGGGCGGATGGGGACGGCGGACGACGCTCCACCCGTGGCTACATTCAGTCGCCCCTGGGCGAAGGCAAGGCCCATCGTTCGCCTTGGCTTGCAGTGCTCGTCGTCGGCATTTTCTTCAGCCCCAACGGGGCGCAAGTTGAAAGCCCGGGGCAACGCCCCGGGAAAACGGCGTCCGAATGTCAGAGCCCTGCAGGGGCGAAACCGGATTTCTCCGCGGCGAAGTTGCGCCCTTGCAGTGCTTGAATCCAATGTGACGACACAACCCGGGGTTTCACCCCGGGCTATCACCTTGCGCCCCGTTGGGGCTCAGGAAAACCATGTCGATTGCCAGCGGTTCGGCAGAACGTCGCGTCGTTGGTTGTCGGCGATTCGCGCGAGCGGAGTACCGCTTTCGCCCGATGAACGGACACACAGTGTCCGGCTCTGATCAATGCAGATCAATGCAGATCAATGCAGGCAGTCGGGTCGCCGATTCGCGCGTCACGCGCCGCGCTTCGCCGCGTGGGGGTCGAAGGCGTCGCGGAGGGCTTCGCCGATGAGGTTGTAGGCGAAGACGGTGAGGAAGATGGCGAGGCCGGGGTAGAGGGCGATCCACCAGTAGAAGGTGCCGCCGGAGCCGAGGGCCTGGTTGAGGAGCTGGCCCCAACTGGTGTCGTTGACCAGGCCGATGCCCAGGAAGCTCAGGGTGCTCTCGGTGAGGATCGCGCCGGCGACGCCGAAGCTGGCGTTGACCAGCACGGGGGTGATGCCGTTGGGGAGGATGTGGCGGAAGAGGATGGACCAGAGGGGGATGCCGCAGGCGCGGGCGGCCTGGACGAAGTCCTGCTCGCGCAGGCGGAGGAACTCGGCGCGAACGAAGACGGCGTCGCCGGTCCAGCCGGTGACGCCGAGGATCACCATCATGATGTAGAGGTTGGGCTCGAAGAAGGCGACGAAGCAGAGGAGCAGGAGGAGGGTGGGGATGGCGCTGAAGATCTCGACGAGGCGCATGCCGAGCAAGTCGACCCAGCCGGAGTAGTAGCCCATCAGGGCCCCGAGGACGACGCCGATGACCATCGCGATGCCGGTGGCGATGAAGCCGATGGAGAGGGCGATCCGGCTGGCGTAGATCATGTTCGCCGCGAGGTCGGCGCCGTTGTTGGTCGTGCCCATCAGGTGCTCGGCGCTGGGGGCGCCGAGGCGGATGTCGGGCTGGTCGCGGAGGCGGTCGTCGGGCGAGAAGGCGATGGGGACGAAGTACGCCTGCTCGACGCTCTTGTCGGCCAGGCCGGTGCGGTACTTGTCGTAGATGACCTGCGCGGGCGGGCGGACGGCCCACCAGGCGAGCGGGCTGGAGACCGCGAGGACCGCGGCGAGGATCAGGAGCCGCTTGGCTCCCGAGAGCCTCCGCGCCAAGGCGACGCCCAGGACGGCGAAGAACATGACGAGCAGGACGACGTCGGCGGGCGTGAGATGACGCAGGAGCGGGCTGGACCACGCGCCGGTTTGCGCACCGCCCTGCGCACCGGCCTGCTTCATCAGTAAAGGGTGGGAGTTGGCGAGGAAGGGGGCGAAGACGGCGGCGAGGACGAGCAGGGCGATGTAGGCCACGCCGATGCGGGCGCCCGTGCCGCGCATCGCGTCGCGCACGACGCGCTCGAGGAGCGAGCGCGAGGGCTCGAGGTCGACGGCGCCCGCGTTGGCCCCAGGAGAACCCGCGGGGGCCGGGGCCGGGGGTGTGATCGTGGAGCTACTCATAGCTGACCCTCGGGTCGGCGAGGGCGTACCAGACGTCGCGCAGGATGTCGCAGAGGAGCCCGATGCAGCCGCCGACGAGGGTGACGGCGAGGACCAGTTCGCGGTCGCGCATCTGGACGGCCTCGACGCCCAGGCGTCCCATGCCGGGGATGCTGAAGATCGACTCGACGACGATGGAGCCGCCGAGCAGCGAGGGGATGATGCCGGCGGCGACGGTGATGAAGGCCAGGAGGCTGTTGCGGAAGACGTGGCGGAAGAGGATGTCGCGCGGGGCGACGCCCTTGGCGCGGGCAGTTCGGACGAAGTCGGCGTGGAGGTTGTCCAGGACGGATCCGCGGACGAGCTTGGAGAGGTAGGCGAAGCCGCCGTAGGTCAGGCAGATGAGAGGCAGCACGAGGTGCCAGAGGGTGTCGAGCAGCCAGCCGCGCTGGAAGGTCGGGCCCCAGCCGGAGGGGAGGAAGAGCATCTGGTCGGCCATGGTCTCGTGCAGGCCGGAGGTGGGGAAGAGGTTGAAGTAGCTGCGGTTGGCGAGGAAGCCGATGAGCATGACGCCGGCCCAGATGGCGGGGATGGACCAGAGGGCGAGGAAGACGAAGCCGGAGGAGACGTCGAACCATTTGCCGCGGTACTGGGCGGCGAAGAGGCCCGAGAGGATGCCGACGGCGTAGACCAGGGGGATGCAGACGGCGTTGAGCAGGACGGTGATGGGCAGCGATTCGCGGACGAGCTCGGTGACGGGGCGGTGGCGCGCGAGGCTCTCGCCCAGGTCGGGCCACTTGAAGCCGAAGTCGGAGATGGAGTTGTTGTCGACCTTGCGGAAGCCGATGGGGAGGATCTGGTTGATCCATCGGGCGTATTGGATGATCGGGGGCTTGTCGAGGCCGTAGCGCTTGTTGTAGTACTCGCGGAGGCGCTGGGCCTCCTGGGACTTCATGTTGCCGGCCTCGTTGAGGACGGGCCCGCCGACGCCGCCGGGGGCGTAGGCCATGACCATGAAGACCAGCAGGGTGATGCCCAGCAGGGTGGGGAACATGAGGAGGATTCGACGGATGATGTAGTTGAGCATGGGACGGGCCGGGGGAACCGGGGGCGGAGGCGGGAGACTCAGGGATTCACTTCGGCGCCGGCTTGGTCCACTTCCATTGGTCGGTGGGGACGTACCACTCGAGGCGGGGGTTGAGGCCGGTGGTGACGCGGGTGATGTTCTTGATGCGTTGGTCGACGAAGGAGAGGCTGGTGCGGGTGAGGAGGAAGGTGTAGGGCTGGTCCTCGTGGAAGATCTGGTGGGCGCGGTGCCAGAGGGGCATGCGCTGGGCCTCGTCGACGGTGGCGCGGGCCTTGTCCATCAGGGCGTCGAGTTCGGGGTTGGAGTAGCTGATGGCGTTGTCGCCCGTGCCGGCGATCTGGCTGGAGTGGAAGATCTGGTAGGGGTCGGTCTCGATGCCGCCGCTCCAGGCGAGGCTGATGGCGTCGAAGTCGCGCTGCTGGAGCTTCTGGATCAGGACGTTCCATTCAGTGGGGGCGGGGTCGACGGCGACGCCGGCGCGGGCGCAGGAGTCCTTGATGAAGAGGACGGCTCGCTTGTATACGTCGCTGCTGCTGGGGTAGACCAGCTTGAAGCGCAGGGGCTTGCCATCCGGGGAGTCGAGGATGCCGTCGCCGTCGCGGTCCTCGAAGCCGGCCTCCTTGAGGAGCTTCTGGGCGGCGGCGATGTCGTAGGGCCAGGGCTTGATGTTTGGGTCGGACTGCTTGGTGAGCCGGCTGAAGGGGCTGCTGGCGACGTTGGCGTAGCCGAGCATGATCTGCTGGGCGATGCCCTCGCGGTCGATCATCATGGTCATGGCGCGGCGGACGCGCTTGTCGGCGAAGAAGGTGGGCTTGCCGTTGCGCTTCTGGTTCCACCCGATGTAGGTGTAGCCGGCGGCGGGGTCGTCGAACTCGAAGTGCTGCGTGCGGGCGAGGAGCTCCTTGTCCTGCAGGAGCGAGCGGTATTGCTCGGGGGTCGGGCCGAGGGAGTCCATGTCGCCGTTGCGGAAGGTGGTGAGGCGGGCGGCCTCGTTCTCGAGGATGCGGAAGATCATGCGGTCGAAGGGGGCCCGCTCGCCCCAGTAGCGCTCGTTGCGGACCAGCTCGACGGGCTTGCCCGGCTCGTGCTGCCAGTTCTTGGGGTCGGGCAGGCGGTAGGCGCCCGAGCCCATGAGCAGGCCGATGGCTTCGTTGAACTGCTTGGGCGTGTACTTCGAGTAGAAGTGCTGGGGGAGGACCTGCATGCCCGCGGCCAGCTCGAAGGCCTGGAAATAGGGCTCGCGGAAGGTGAAGACCACGCGGTCGTCGCCTGCCTTCTCGACGGAGGCGACCTTCTCGTAGTAGGCGCGGGCCCGCGGGGCCTCGACCTCCTGGTTCATCATCCACTTGAAGGTCCAGACGACGTCGTCAACGGTGAGCGGCTCGCCGTCGGAGAAGACCACGCCCTTGCGGAGGATGAACTCGAAGCGGAGCCCATCGGCGGAGACGGTCCACGCCTTGGCGAGCTGCGGGACCCACGCGAGCGTCTCGGGGTCGCGGCCGGCGAGGGACTCGAGGACGTAGTCCTGGATCAGGCCTGCGTAGGCGTCCTGGGAGACGAGCGGGGTGAGGCGGTCGGGGAGGACGCCGAAGGAGCTGATGAAGTTGTCGCCCACGGCGTAGCCGGGCATTTTCTGGGCGAGCTTGATGCGGGCGAAGGGGTCGAGGTCGCGGCCTTGCCAGCCGCCCCCGGCAACGTCGCCGGAAGAGGCCTGGGTGGAGGCAGGGTGCGGCGCGACGGAGATCGAGCCGCCTTCCTCGACGGCGCGGCGGATCTTGGCGAGGTCGCCGGTCTGCTCCTTGAGGACGGTGGTGATCAGGTTGAGGGCGCGCTTGTGGTCGTCGAGCTGGAGCATGGCGATCCAGACGGTGGCCATCATGCAGACCAGCAGCACGCAGATCACCAGGTCGCGGAAGCCGAAACGATTTTCCATGGAGAGGGTTCTCGTGGGTGGCGGGCGGTGTCGGCGCGGGCGAATGGACGGACGGCGAGGCGGCGTGCGGGAAGGCGGACGGGCGTCATTTGCCGAGGCGGCCGGAGCGCGGGTCGAGGCGGTCGCGGAGGCCGTCGCCCAGGAAGTTGAGGGCCATGAGGGTCAGGCCGAGCAAGGCGCAAGGCCAGAGCAGGAGCCACCAGCGGACGCTGCCGTGGGCCATGCCCAGGCTGTGCAGCTCGCCGAGCCCGTCGGCGGCGAGGTTGCCCCAGGTCGGCAGCGGGGGCTGGACGCCGATGCCCAAGAAGCTCAGGAACGACTCCTGAAGGATGGCCGAGGGCACGGTGAGCGTAGTATAAACGACGATGGGGCCCACGAGGTTCGGGAGCAGGTGGACGCAGAAGATGCGCGCGGGCGAGAGGCCCAGGGCGCGGGCGGCTTCGACGAAGGGTTGGCCTCGGAGGCTGAGGACCTGGCCCCGGATGACGCGGGCCATGGTGAGCCAGCTCACGCCGCCGATGGCGATCAGGAGGGTGGCGACGTCGCCGATGGAGGCGGCTGCGTCGGCGGGGAGGAGGGAGCCGGCGGCGCGGATGATCGCGGGCTTGAGGGCCATGTTGACCAGCACGATGAGCAGGACCGAGGGCAGGCCGTAGAGGACGTCGACGATGCGCATGAGGCAGGCGTCGGTGCGGCCGCCGATGTAGCCGGCGAGGCCGCCCCAGAAGACGCCGATGACCACGGCAATCGAGGCGGCGGCGATGCCGATGCCCAGGCTGATCGACCCGCCGAGCAGGACGCGCCAGAGGATGGAGCGCCCGAGCAGGTCGGTGCCCATGGGCTCGGCGAGGCTGGGGGCGGCGAGGGTCTGGCCGCCGTCGAGCCGCTGAAGGTCGAAGCGGTGGAGGGACCAGGGGAGCGTCACGAGGCAGGGAAGCGCGACGAACAGGAGGATGACGGCGCCGATGGAGCCGGCGTTGA
>JAPLMQ010000259.1 GCA_026386955.1 Planctomycetota bacterium | reverse complement strand
CGAAACGGAAACGCAGAAGCAGCGGCTACACGCAGCGTTGGCAGGTCGAGACGGTGATGTCGATGATCAAGCGGAACCAAGGGGAGGAACTCAGCGGCGAGGGCTATCACTCCCGCAACCGCCAGATGCGCATGCTCGCGGAGGTCCACAACATCCTGGACTGTTATTTATTCGGGAGGTTTGCGACGGAGCAGACCTGTCCCCTTCTCCTACCCGGAGCGGCCATTGGCGGCGGAGTCGCCGGGGGAGTTCTCGCAGCCGGTTCCGCCACAGTAGGGGTCGTGTCGACGTCAAGCACCCTTATGACAAACCTGTTGCCCCAGGGGGTTGTGGCCTTTTCTTCGTACACATCCAGCACACTGCATTCCGCGGCTGTCTCCGGGTATTCCAAGGAAACGGAACTGCGGGCCGACGCGAATGGGTTGCGATACCTCTGGGCGGCGGGCTACAAGCCCCATGCGGCGCTGGATGTGCTTGAAAAGGTCAAGGAATTGGAAACGGGGGCGGCGAAGGAAGCGAAGCTCACGTCGCTGTCGCACTACGCGAATTGCGAGCCCAAGTTGGCCGAGCGATCCAAGTGCATGAACGAAGTCTTGAATTCGCTCCCAAAGTGAAGACCAGGAAGAAAAGGTGAGCGTCCCCACGAATGGTGGGCGCGCCGAAGCTACTCATTCAGGCTCGCCTCGAACGCTTCGGGGCTGACGTAGCCCAACGAACTGTGTGGCCGTGTGCGGCTGTAGAACACCTCGACGTACGCAAAGATCGACCAACGGGCCTGGTCGCGGGTGGCGTAGCGCTCATGGTGGACCAACTCGGTCTCGAGCGTTCCCCAGAAACTCTCCATCATCGCGCGTCCGGCCTCGTTCCAAACCAGAACCCTTCCTTGCTCCCCTTGGCCTGCGCCAAGGCGAGCAGAACGTAGAAGGCCGTGAGGACGTTGCCCAGCAGCATGAATCCGATGATCCAAATAGCAGCCGCCCACCCATGTCTCTCGCGCTGGGCGACCCATCCGCTGAAGAGGCAGAGCCCGGTGTAGACGTCGAAGAGCGAGACCACGCCCCAGGGCAGCGAGACCAGGACGCGCCCCTCCTCCCAGAAATGCCCGACGGCGAAGACCCACGACAGCGCCGCCGCCATGACCACGAAGCCGACGATCGCGAGAGCCCAGGCGGCGCGCATGCGGTTCCTTTCCTGCAGGCCGGATCATTTTTCGAACAGGTAATGCGAGACCCACCACTCCTGCCCGCGGCGGTGGCCGAAGAGCTCGGCGCAGGCCATGAAGAAGACGCGCCAGCGCTGCAGCCAGCGCTCGGCGTCGGCGGCGCCGTAGGCGGCGCGCAGGATGGGCACGGCCTCGGACCTTCGGGCGTCGAGGTTCGCCAGCCAGGCCTCGGCGGTGCGCTGGTAGTGCGTCCCGTCCCAGCGCCATCGCCGGGCGAGGCGAAGGTCGCGCTGGAAGTGCAGCGGGAGGTCGTCGCTGGGCATGATGCCGCCGGTGAAGAAATAGCGCCCCATCCAGTCGTCGGCCCCGTCGGCGTCGAAAGCATAGGCCCCGCGCCCACAGACGAAGATGTGGATGAAGAGCTTCCCGCCGGGCCTGAGCCACGAGGCGATCCTGCCCATCAGCTCGCCGTGGTTCCGCATGTGCTCGAACATCTCGACCGAGACCACGCGGTCAAAATTCCCTTCGGGCTGGAACGTGTTCATGTCGGCGGTGACGACCCGCACGTTCGCGAGCCCGCGCCGCTGCGCCTGGTCGAGGATGAAGCGCCGCTGCGGGGCCGAGTTCGAGACAGCGGTGATCCGGCCCGCGGGGAAGCGCTCCGCCATCCAGAGCGTCAGCGAGCCCCAGCCGCAGCCGAGCTCGAGCATGTCCATCCCGTCGGCGATCTCGGCGCGCTCGCACGTCGCGGCGAGCGAGGCCTCCTCCGCCCGCGCGAGGTCGCCCACGCCGGGCGGGTACCAGCAACTGCTGTACTTCCGCCGCGGGCCGAGCACGAGGGCGAAGAACTCCGGGGGAAGCTCGTAGTGCTGGCGGTTGGCGGCGTCGGGCACCGGCGCGATCGGGGCCGACGCCATCGAGGCCAGGAGGGCCGTAAGCCGCTCCTGCCGGGCCTCGCAGTCGTCGGCGGCGATCTCCTCGAGCCTGCGGACGCAGAGCCTGCGGATCCCCGCGCGGATCAGCGCGTCGGGCACGAGCCCTCGCTCCATCCAGTCGATGCCCAACCCGAACTCCGCTTCGACGACGCTCATGCCCTGCTCTCCTTCCGCGGCGGCCAAAGGAAAAAGACGCTGGTCGTGCGCTGGTATTCGCGGTAGGCCTCGCCGCGGCTGAGCAGCGCCTGGGCCTCGGTGGGCGGGACGCCCGTGACCTTGAGCAAAAAGCAGAGCATCACCGCCGGGCCCAGCAGCGTCAGCCAGCCCCAGGGCGCGGCGAGCCCGATCGCGACATAGGCCCACCAGTGGACCCACTCGAAGAAATAGTTCGGGTGGCGCGACCAGCCCCAGAGCCCGTCCCGGCAGACGCGCCCCTTGTTGGCGGGGCTTTCGCGGAAGGCCCCCAGTTGGCGGTCGGCGATCGTCTCGCCCGCAACGGCGATGACCCAGACCGCGGCGCCCGCGATGTCGTACGCCTGCGGGAAGGCGGCGGGGTTGCCCGCGGCGACGAGCATCGGCATCGCGAAGATCACGCTCCAACTCGCCTGGATTTGGTAGAAGCCGAGCATGTAGCGGTCGGCCTTGTCGCCCCACCGCCGCTTCATCTGGGCGTATCTCCCGTCCTCGCCCGTGCGTCCTAGCCTCGTGTGCAGATGCCACGCGAGGCGCAGGCCCCACGCGGCGGCGAGGGCCGCCACGAGGATCCGCCGGGCGGGGTCGCCCGAGGCGACGGCGGCGAAGAGGATCGACAGGGCCGCGATCCCCCCCGCCCAGGCGACGTCGACGACACCCGCGCGCCCCGTGCGTTTCTGGAGCACCCAGAGCAGCGCCATGACGAGCGCCATCGCCGTCCAGCCGGCGAGGAGGATTGCCAGCGTGCGCAGGATCATGGCTTGTCCGCCTCCCGCCGCGCGCCCGGCCGGCCCAGGACGATCTGGGCCACGCCGGTGTATCGCTCGGCGAATCCGGCCTCGCAGTAGCAGAGGTAGTACTCCCACATGCGGATGAAGGCGTCGGTGTAGCCCTGGGCGCGGACCTCGTCGAGCCGGGCGCAAAATCGCGTCCGCCATTCGCGCAGCGTGCGGGCGTAGTCGAGGCCGAAGTCCTCGAGGTGGAGGACGCGGAAGTCGCTGGCGCGGGCGATGGCGTTCGTCATCGCCGCCGTCGAGGGGACGCAACTGCCCGGGAAGATGTAGGCCTGGATGAAGTCGACCTGCCTGCGGTAGTCCTCGTAGCGGTGGTCGGGCATGGTGATGGCCTGCAGGGCCATCACGCCCTGGGGCTTGAGCAGGCGGGCGCAGGCGCCGAAGTAGGTGGGCAGGAACCGGTGCCCCACGGCCTCGATCATCTCGACGGAGACGAGCTTGTCGTATTGCCCGCGCAGGTCGCGGTAGTCGCGGAGCAGGACTTCGATGCGCCCCTCGAGCCCGGCGGCCTTGATGCGGGCCAGCGCGAGTTCGCGCTGGGGCGCGGAGATGGTGGTCGTCGTCACGCGGCAGCCGAAGTTCTTCGCGGCGTGGATCGCCAGCGCGCCCCAGCCGGTGCCGATCTCGAGGATGTGGTCCTCGGGGCGGAGCTCGAGCTTGCGGCAGAGGCGGTCGATCTTGGCGACCGAGGCGTCGCGAAGCGTGGCGTCGGGGCGCTCGAAGATGCCGCTGGAGTAGCTCATGGTCTCGTCGAGGAAGAGTGCGAAGAAGTCGTTGCCCAGGTCGTAGTGGGCGTGGATGTTGCGGGCCGAGCCGTCGCGGGTGTTGGCGCGGAGCGCGTGGGCGAGGCGGGCGAGCGGGGCGCGGAGGCGGGCGAGGCCGGTGTCGAGGTCGTCGGCGGCGGGAAGGTTGCGGAGGAGGATGCGGAAGAGGGCGACGAGGTCGTCGCAGGCCCATTCGCCGCGGATGTAGGCGTCGGCGGCGCCGAGCGAGCCGCCGAGGGTGGCGCGGCGGTAGAAGCCCGGGGCGAGGACGCGCAGGGTGGCGGCGAGCGTCGCGGGGTTGTCCGTTTGGCCTCCGCTCTGGCCATCGCGTTGCCCCGCGCCTCCGCCACTCGCCTGGCCGAAGGACTGACGACCCCAGGGTTCCTCAAGCGTCACCTGGCCTTGGGCGAGCGCGCCGAGCTGCGCGAGCACGGCCTTGCGAGCCCAGCGGTCGACGAAGCCCAGCGAACGCTCGCGGAACGCGCCGGCGGGATTGGCGGGGTCGGCGGCCGCGCGGCCGGGGGCGGGCGCAGCGGCAAGCGCGCGAATCGTGTCGTGGTTGGTCATGGGGGTGGTCATGGCGTGGCGGGCTCCTTCGTGGCTGCAGGCGGGCGCTGCGGCTCGGGACCAAGCGTCGGTGAGGTCTTCGCGGAGGCGTGGCGGGGATGAGGGTGAAAGGGCACGCGCTTGAGCCACAGCCACAGCGCCTGCCAGTGGATCGCCGCGATGACCTTCACGGTCATGAGCGGGAAGAGCATCAGCACGGCCGCGAGCCACGGGCCGGTGATCGGGCGGCGCTCGAGCGCGAGCGTCGCGTCGAAGACCTTCGTCCCGCGTTGGACCATGTCCATGAAGGGCGAGACGTGGAAGGCCTTGTCGAAACGGGCCCGCCGCGCGGCGGGATTTGTCGTGCCCGTGCCCGCGCCGCCGCGTTGGGCCGCGTGGTCGATCACATAGCAGTGCGTCTCACCCCAAGGCGTGTTGTGCACCTCGGCGACGACCGCCTCGACTTCGTCGCCCTCGGGCGACCAGCAGTAGTAGAAGCTCACGGGGTTCATGCAGTGGCCGAAGTAGCGCAGGTGCGTGAGCAGCGTGACGGCTCCGCGCGGGCGGCGGCCGGTGCGGGCCTCGACCAAGTCGCGCACGGCGACATCCAGCGGCTGCGCGGGGTCGCCCATGTGGTCCTCGCGCCGGAACGAGGCGACGTTCGCCCGCCCGACCGACCAGAGCCAGCGCCCCTGGAAGAGCGTGGGCAGCTCGGCGAGGTCGAGGTAGACCATGAACATCCGGTAGGCGAAGGCGTGCGGCACGGGGGCGAAGCGCCGATGCCGGACCCGCCCGAGATAGAGCCGGCTGTTCATGCCCGGGCCTCCGCGCTTGCCGACGCGCGCGCCGACTCCGACGTCCATTCGGGAACCGCATGCATCGTCGTCGTGGGCGAGATGCCCTCGGCCGCCTCGATCGCCGCCGCGGCTCGCAGCCCGCTCACCACGCCGTCCTCGTGGAACCCGTAGCCCCAGTAGGCTCCGCAGTAGGAGCTCCTCCGATGGTCGAGCAGCTCGGCCTGCCTGCGCTGCGCGGCGAAGTGCCTGTGGGTGAAGATCGGATGGTGGTAACGATAGCGCCCCAGCACCTTCGCGGGGTCGATCCCGTCGTCGTGGTTGAGCGTCACGCAGAAGGTCTGCGGGGAGTCGATGCCCTGCAGCATGTTCATGTTGTAGGTCGCGGTCATCCGCTCACCGTCGGCGTGGATGTGGGCGTTCCAGCTCGACCACGCCCGCCGGCGGCTCGGAAGCACCGAGGCGTCGGTGTGGAGCGTGACGGCGTTGGCCTCGTAGGGAAACGCGCTGAGGAGCTCGGCCTCGGCCGGCGAAGGGTCGGCCAGCATCGCCAGCGCCTGGTCGGCGTGGCAGGCGAAGACCACGCGGTCGAACCGCTCCGCCTCCGCGCCCCGGCGGGCGTCGGTGTGGATCGCCACGCCCGCGGCGTCGCGGTCCACGCGGCGGACCGGCGTGCGCGTGCGCACCCGGCCGAGCATCGGCGCAACGAGCCGCTCGACATACCGCGCCGAGCCGCCCCGCACCACGCGCCAGATCGGCCGGCCCGTCGCCTGCAGCATGAGATGGTTGGCCATGAACCCCACGGCGAAGCGGATGGGGAATTGCCGAAACGTCCCCGCGGGGCATGACCAGAGGCAGGAGCCCAGCGGGACGAGGTAGTGCTCGAGGAACGCCTTGCCGAAGCGATGCTCCGTGGCCCACTGCTCGACGGTGGGCTCCGGCCCGCCCGGGCCCGCGAGCAGGCGCGGCGCCTCGCGGTGGAACCGCAGCAGGTCGCTGAGCATCCCCAGGAAGCGCGGGCGCAGGAGGTTCGCCGGCTGGGCGAAGAGTCCCGTGAGGGTTCCGCCGCTGTACTCGAGCCCGGACCTCGCGCAGCGCACGCCGAAGCTCATCGACGTCGGCCGGGAGCCCACGCCCAGGCGGGCGAGCATGGCCGAGAAATTCGGGTAGTTGCGCTCGTTGAAGACAATGAAGCCCGTGTCGATCTCGTAGTGGCGGCCGCCCAAGTCGATCGGGACGGTGTGGGTGTGGCCGCCGACGCGGTCCTCGGCCTCGAAGAGCGTGACGTCATGCCGCCCGCGCAGGCGGTCGGCCGCGACGAGGCCCGAGATGCCCGTGCCGATGATCGCGATGCGCATGAGCGGCCTCGGAGAATGAAGCGTGGCGGGCGGATTCATCCGCCTCGCGCCCCGCGCGGGTCATGCGTGGCGGATCGCGCCCCGTGGTGCGTCCAGCCGGGAACGCTGCAGCACGTGGGCCGGCACGGGGCGCAGGTCCCAGATCAAGCCCACGCGTTCGAGCAGCAGCAGGAGGTAGTAAGTCACATCGATCTCCCACCAATAGAAGCCCTGCCTCGCCGCGGCGGGGTAGTGGTGATGGTTGTTGTGCCAGCCCTCGCCCAGGGTGACCAGGGCGAGGAGCAGGTTGTTGCGGCTGTCGTCGCCGGTGTCGAAGCGCTGCGAGCCGTGGCCGTGGGCGAGGGAGTTGATGGCGAATGTGACGTGGTAGACCGCGACGGTGGAGAGCAGGAAGCACCAGACGAAGAGCTGCGCCCCGGTGACGTGGAGCGAGGGGGCGAAGCGGGCGAGCAGCGAGCCCAGGCCCCAGATCACGGCGCCGGTGGCGATGGGGACGATGATGTCGAAGCGGTCGAAGAAGGCCAGCTCGGGGAAGCGCAGCCAGTCGCGCACGTGTTCGCGCCGGGTGGGGAAGCGCGAGCGGGTCATGAACCAACCGGCGTGGGCGCGGAAGAAGCCCAGCAGCTTGGGGGAGTGCGGGTCGTCGGCCTGGTCGGAGTGCTTGTGGTGCTCGCGGTGGTGGGCGGCCCACCAGAGCGGGCTGCGCTGGATGGAGCTCGCGCCGAGCACCGCCATCACGAATTGGAATGCCCGCGAGGTGCGGAACGAGCGGTGCGAGAAGTAGCGATGGTAGAAGCCGGTGATGCAGAACATGCGCAGGAAGTAGAAGGCGACGGCGAGGCCGACCGACGTCCAGCTCCAACCCACGAGGAAAACGCTCAGGCAGGAGAGGTGGATGACGACGAAGGGCAGGACGCCGACCCAGTCGACCTTCGTCGCGCCCGGCTCGCTGGCCTTGGCGTCGAGCGAGCTGCTGTCGAACCAGCGGTGAAGCGAGTCGCGGAGCCAGCGGAGGGGCGATCCGCGTGTTTCGGCTGCGCGTGCGGGGTCGTCGGCGGCGATGCGAGAGGCCTCGCAAACCCTTCCATTTTCATCTTTTATCGCGGTCGACGAAGCAGTCACCTCGGGTCCCTTCGCAATCGTCACACTCGAATGTGAACGAATTGAAGGATTTTAGGGACGGCACATCGCCACAGTCAATGGCGAAGGCGACAATCCACGCCGCGGCAGGACGATGTAGATCAAATGCCAGAGGTTGTCGTGGCGGACGACGCCCGAGGCTCGGGACTGGCGCACTCTTGGCAGAGTCTTGGCCCGGTCAGCGGGCCCACGAGAGGCGTCTTGGCGAGCCCCCGTCATCCACAAACGCGAACGCCCGTGCTCGCGGGGCGCGAATCACGGGCGTGGGGCAGCGAAGGCAAACGGAGAGGGAGGGATTCGAACCCTCGGTACAGTTGCCCGTACACACGATTTCCAGTCGTGTTCCTTCAGCCGCTCGGACACCTCTCCAGGGTTGAGCAGGATGCAATATCGTATTGACTAATCGACCGCTGTAAAGGAAGCCGATTTGACGCTGGATCAGCCGCAGAAATCGAGGCAGGAATCGACTCGGGAATCGACGCAGACTTCGGCGCAACAAGCGCCCCTGGTCGGCCTGCTGGTGGTGGACAAGCCGCTGGGGTGGAGCTCGATGGCGGTGGTGCGGCGGGTCCGCCGGGCCGCGGGCGGGGCCAAGACCGGGCACGCGGGCACGCTCGATCCGCTCGCGACGGGCGTGGTGATCTGCTGCCTGGGCAAGGCGACGCGCTGCGTGCCGGCGCTGATGGGCATGACGAAGGTCTACGACGCGAAGGTCGACCTCTCGGCCTTCACCACGACCGACGACCGCGAGGGGCCGCGCGAGGAGATGGCCGTGGAGCGCCCGCCGACGGAGGCGGAACTGCGGGCGGCGATCCCGCGGTTCCTCGGCGAAGTGACGCAGACGCCGCCAGCCTTCAGCGCGGTCCACGTCGACGGCAAGCGGGCCTACAAGCTCGCGCGGCAGGGCAAGCCCGTGACGATCCAGCCGCGGATTGTGCGCATCGACGCGATCGAATTGCTCAGCTACGCCTGGCCTTTGGTCGACCTGCGCATCACCTGCGGCAAGGGGACGTACATCCGCAGCCTCGCGCGCGACTTGGGAAAGGCGTTGGGTGTTGGTGGGCATCTGGCCGCGCTGCGGCGCACGGCTGTGGGCCGGTATGACCTTGCGATCGCGGTGACGTCGGAGAGGCTGGAGAGGCCGATCACGCAGGCGGATTTGCTGCCGGCGCCGACGGTCGCGGGGTGAGGAGGGCGCGGCGAGGTTGCGCCCTTACAGGGCTTGAATCCAATGCGACGACCCAACCCGGGGTTTCACCCCGGGCTATCACCTTGCGCCCCGTTGGGGCTCAATGCCAAATGCAACAGACTCGACATCCTCGCACTGACGGAGCATGTCCGGGCCTACATTCTTCGACGGAAAACAAGAAGTCCTCCGCGAATCCTGATCCTCTTGTTCACCCGCACATAGCAGCCTTCGGCTGCGATGTGGCACGTGAACCTTCTAAGGAACCCCGCGCCCAACCCCACCGAACCCGACGGCGTACCGTCGGGATCCGTGGGCTTGATTCAGCCTCGCGTCAATTTGGGAAAGATTGGCCGAATTCCCGCGGCAAACCCCAAGTTCATCTGCTTCCCGCTCGACTGCCTCGCCTGTCCCCAGCCGCTGCGCGGTTATGCGGCAATCGCCGTTTCGCTCCCTGTTTTCGGCGCAGGCGGCCACTCATCTCGTCGCTGAGGTTCGAGCGCACCCCCGCCACAAACCCGCACAGGATGGCCGGGAGAAGGCTTTGGCTCGTTCCGCCCATCCGGACAAGCCCATTGCGAGCCTCCTAATCCCCATGGCATGCCCGTTGCAATAGTCCCATCACCGATGCGGCATCCCGGGACTGACTTGGTCGCTCCGGCCAAACTTGCCCGACCGCATCGCTCTCGCCAGGAACCTGCCGACCGCCGACCGCATAGCAACGCGAATGCAATCACAGGTTGATTTCCGCCATGGCGACTCCCACGGGGCGGAGGGCAATCGCCCGGCCGATCAGGATGGGGGATGGAACGACCGGGGGAGAGAGTGGCCGCTGCCAGTTCGGGGCGGCCAAGGGAAGAGAAGGGCAGAAAGACCGCGGCCCGTTCGGCGCGGATGAGGGAAGGAAGGCCGTGGCCCGTTCGGCACGGCCAGGAGGGGACGAGGGGAGATCAGGGGAGAGGATGTCCGCGGCCCGTTCGGCGTGGACTCCAGACTTCGGCCGCGGCTTGTTCGGCGCGGCAGAGGGACTCAAGCCCTCACGGAAAGGCCCGCGGTGATTTCCTCACCGGACCCGCGGGCCTTTCCGCGGCTTGCAGTCGTCGGCTCGACACTCGCAAGCCCAACACTCAATCACATCGTCACAGCCGTCTTGTTCAGCAGCGCGATGCCCGCGTCCTTGGCGAGCGCGTCGAGTTCGTCGGTCACCGCGCGCGGGAGCGGGATGCCGGTCCGGCCGCGTTCCTCCGCGCGGCGCAGCTCCGGGTCGCCGGGCACCATGACCTCGGTCACGGGCGGGCGCGGGGGCAGGCCGCGGACCTCGTTGAGGAAGCGCTGCACGTGGGCGCGGAAGGCCGCGGGATCGCCGAAGGCCGCGGGGTCGATCGCGCCGACGAGGCCGCCCAGGCGGCGGCGCTGCGTGAGGTCGCCGTACATCTTGGGGATGTGCGGGCCGAACGGGCTCCCGCCCAGGGCGGAGCTGAGCAGGTCGATCGCCAGCCCCAGGCCCGAGCCGCGCACGCCGCCCATGGGGTAGAGCGCGTGGACCTTGGCGGGGTCGGTCGTCTCGTGTCCCTGGACGTCGACCGCGAGGCCGGGCGCGATCTGCTTCCCCTCGAGGCGGGCGTTGGCGACGATGTTCCACGGCACGGCGCTGGTCGCCATGTCGAGGCAGAAGTGGTCGTCGCCCTCGGCGGGGACGGCGATGCAGATCGGGTTGGTGCCGTGGAAGGGCGCGGCCGACCCGTGGGGCAGCACCATCGGATCGACGTGCGAGAAGGCGATGGCGATCATGCCCGAGCGGGCGATCCGCCGGCCGAAGTAGGCCAGCGCGCCGCAGTGGCTGGAGTTGCGGATGGCGACCCACCCGGCCCCGTTGGCGCGGGCGAGGCGGATGGCCTCGTCGCACGCGGCCGCGTTGACGACCTGCCCCAGCCCGTGCCCGCCGTCGACGATCGCCACGGCGCCCCGGCGATGCACGACGCGGACGTCGGGGCGGGGCTCGATGCTCCCGGCCCGGATTCGCCGGAGATAGTGCGGCGCGCGGGCGACGCCGTGGGAATCGGTCCCGCGCAGGTTCGCCTCGGCGAGCGAGTCGGCGACCATCGCGGCGTCGGCCTGGCCCAGCCCCGCGTGAACGAAGAGCCCCGCGACGAGGCGGGAGAGGTCGGCGAAGGCGACGGTGGAGACATCGGAGGGCGAAGGCGCGTGGGGAGGCGTGTGGGGAGCGGCGGCGCGTGGGGCATCGTTCATCGGTGGACCTGTGGCTTGGAGCCGGTGGGGTTGGGTTTGCGGCGGGACGTCATCGCGCGGAGCTCGCGGCGAATGAAAGGCGGCATTCTAACGCCGGCCGATTTGAGGGGCCTCGGGCGAGAGGCCGCTTCCGGAGGCGCCGACGATCCGCTTCACGCCTGTTATCGGTCCCGGAAAGGCCGTTGCCGCGTCAACGGTGGCATCGCCGATCCGAAGATGCCCCGCCATCACGAAAATCCGTCGTTTGCGCGAAGTTGGGAGGCTTCTATTGCCATTTGACGATCTCTGCGATAATCTTGAGTGAAGCAAGGCGCATGTCGGTCCTTGTGTATCGCCTTGCCGTGGGTTCTGAATCGGCTTTGCAAGATCCTGAGGACAATGGGCTTGGCCTTTTTTGGCGGGGGTGGACGCCGCAGCTTTTGAGAGAGTCGGCGATCCGTGATTTCCTTCCGGGGGTTTGCTTCCGGAGGTTCGCTTCCGGGTTTGTCAGTGGGATGAGGCGAGGCGGGTTTGCCGGGAGTTCTTCCCGGGCGAGCTTGCCGTGTCCGATTGCGTTGCGCATCTCGTCTGCAAACTCCCTAGTGCATCGGAGACATTTCATGTCGTCAGCGCCCGCCCAAACCCGCGCCAGCCGTGGCTTCACCTTGATCGAACTGTTGGTCTGCGTCTCGATCATCGCCCTGCTCATGAGCCTTTTGCTCCCGTCGCTGGGCAAGGCGAGGCTGACCGCGCAGGTCCTCAAGGACCAGGCCAATCTCCACGGCGTGGCCCAGACGGTCCACATCTACGCCGCCGACCAGAACGGCATGCTGCCCCCCGGCCCGAGCGAATACGGCTACAGCCTGGGCCAGAACGTCTGGGCCAGCGGCCGCGGCATGTGGGGCACGATGGGCGCCCTGACGCCCTCGGGCTTCCCGACCAACGTGCAGTGGAACCCCAAGGGCCTGGGCCTGCTCTCCACCGAATACGGCCTGAACCCCGACTGGCTCTTCGACTATTACCGCGAAAACACCAACTTCTTCCCCGACGCCTACGTCATCTTCAGCTACATCGCGCCGAACAAGTCGACGATCTGGCCGGGCGCCACCAACAACACCTTCACCTTCTCCGCCGGGCGCCTCCAAACCCTGTTCGGCACCGGCCCGACCATCGCCAGCAACGACCCCATCTGGGGCGTGAAGAACAACGGCCAAAGCCACATCGAAGGCGACTTCTTCTACCGCTGCGGCGACTACTCGACGCTCAACGCCACCTTCACGACCGTCACGAGCGTCAGCGTGGGCGCCCAGAACGCCCGCACCGACGCCACCAACTTCTCGCGGAAGACGTTCATCACCGAAGCCCGCAACTGGTACCAGGACCGCCCCTCGCGCAAGTGGGCCCTGGGCATCGGGTATGACTGCGCCTTCGGCGACGGTTCCGTCGCCTTCTTCAAGGTCGGCAACGGCGACCCGAGCACCAACCCCGCCGCCTACGCGCTCGCGGGCACCTTCACCTCCGGCACCCTCACGAACGCCTACTCCGGCCAGCCCAACAACCAGAGCGGGCAGGTGATCTTCAACCGCGCCGACGCCTACTTCAACCGCTGAAGCCCGTCTTGGCATCGCCTCGACACACCCCCTGCTTCCACCGCCACCCAAGCCAGCCGCCACACTCGTGGCGGCTGGCTTCCTAATGAGCGGCCTCAAATTCAGCGGCAATGCCCCGCGGATGCCCGAAAAACACCAAGGCAGCGCCCGCCTCGGCCCCACACGTCTTTCCGCAGCCCGGAGACCCACGATTGACCACCCCGCCCGACATCCAGCCCCCCGTCCCGAAGAAGCGGTCCCGCCTCATGGCCGCGATCTCCCTGGCCGCGTGGGTGATCATCGCCGTCGTCGCCTATCGGTCCTGGCCGTCAAAGCCGTCCCCCACGGCCCTCTCGATCCCCCTTTGGTACTACGACCTCGCCAGCAACAGGCTGCTGCGCAATCCGGACCACCTCTCGCCCGTGAACGTCGGCGGCCACGAGCTGGTCAAGGCCTACGTCTTTTCCTGCACCGAATGCCAGGAGGCCGAGAGCCGCTACATCGGCTTCCTTGAACGGATCTCGCCCGAAGGCCAAGCTGCGCTCAAGACCCAATTCAAGGTCGAGACCTACTCCGGCCCCGCGGGCATCGATCGATTCGAGCTCGACATGCTGAAGGACAAGCTGCCCCCCAACGCGATCCAGGTGCGCGACGTGCAGAAGGAAGGCTGGGTCGACACGTTCAGCCCTGAAGGCGTGAAGCTGCGTGCGAAGGCCACAACCCGTTGCGCCGAAGAGCAGACCATGGTCGACTGCGATCATTCCGACTTCTGATCCCTCCGTCCGCCCACTTGCGGCCCACCTACGCCGGTTGGCGCAGCCCCTCCACCGCCTGCTCCAGCCGGCGCTGCGACACCGGGACCGCCGTCCGCAGC
The DNA here is from genome assembly GCA_026386955.1 of Planctomycetota bacterium. GTDB lineage: Bacteria > Planctomycetota > Phycisphaerae > Phycisphaerales > Phycisphaeraceae > JAPLMQ01. The sequence goes on along the minus strand of JAPLMQ010000259.1, from coordinate 12,605 downwards.
TCCTGCGCGAAGAGCGAGACCCGCCACTCCTCGATCAGCCAGCGCAGCTCCGCCACCCGCTCGTCGCCGGGCAAATCCACGGCCGCGAGTTCGTGGGCCCGCTCGAACGGCTCAAGGTCCGCGGCGAGCTGCCGGTCGCGCAGCAGGTTCCCCGTTGTGAGCTTCCGCCAGCGCCGGAGCGCGGCCTCGAGGTAACGCGGGTACTGCGCCAGCCACGCGGCGGGCGTCTCGACGATGAACCGCTTGCCGAAAAGCCGGGCGAGCTGCCGGCGCAGGTCGGCGAGCGACGCGCCCCACGCGGGCGACGTCGACGGCCCGTTGGCGGCCGCGGGGTCGAGCGCCAGCGCGAGCTTCTGCCTCGCCTCGAGAACCGGGCGCAGCTCCGTGACGAGCTCCATCGCCGCGGTTCGCAGCCGTCCCGCGTGGCCGCGCCAGCGCCACTCGAACTCCATCGCCGTGCGGACGTCCGGCCCGCCCGGCCGATCCTCGATCATCACGCGGTCGATCGCCGCGAGCAGGATCTGCTCGCGCAGGTCGGCCGACGTGCCCAGCGGCGCGAAGAGCACCGCGAAATCGTCGAACCCCGGCAGCCCGTTCGCCGCGTCTCGCGCCTCGGAGCCCATCGCCAGGAGGAACAGCCGCCGGAGCCCCCCCCGCGAGGCCGCCCGCGCCTGCGCCGGCGAGCCCATCAGCCGCAGCGAAACGCTCTCGCCGCGGTCGACCAGCGCGGGATGGCCGGTCACCGTCGCGCCCTGCAGGTCGACCGAGACCGATTCGGGCAGGTCGCCGAAGTCCCAGCGGGTCAGCCCGTCGCGCGCCAGGGCCGCGTCGAATTTCGTCGCCAGCGCCCCGGCCGAGCGGCTGCGCCAGGACGCCTGCAGCGCGCCCAAGTCGCGCCCCGCCGCCAGCTCCGCCCCCTTCTCGTCGACCACGCGGAAATTCATGCGCAGGTGGGGCGGGAGCGACTCCTCGCGCCAATCGCCCGGGCCGATCTCCACGCCCAACTGCGCGCCGAGGCGGTCGGCCAGCACCTCGCGCAGCGGGCGGTCCCGCAGCGCCGGCTCCTCCGCCAGCGCCCGCTCCAATCCCTCCGCCGCCTCCTTCGCGACCTGCGCCATCGGGCTGAGCTTCACGCGCAGCTCCTTGGGCAGTCCGCGGATCAGCGCCTCGACCTTCTCCCCCAGCATCCCGGGCACCAGCCAGTCGAACCCGCGTGCGGGCAGCAGCCCCAGCGCCGCCACCGGCACGACCACGCTCACGCCGTCGAGCGGCTCGCCCGGGCATAGCCGGTATTCCATCGGCAGGGCCAGCCCCGGGGCGCGGAAAAGGTCGGGGTACCGCGCGTCGGTGCCGGGCTCGATCGGGCGGGCCAGCACGTCGGCCGGGGCCATGCGCAGCAGCTCCGGGCGGCGCTTCGATTCCGCGTGCCACCAGCGCTCGAACCGCCGCGCGTTGTAGACGCCCGCGGGCAGGCGTCCGTCGAAGAAGACGTACCGCTGCTGCGCCGCCGCGAGCAGGTCCCGCCGGCGGAGCTTCTCCTCCAGCGCCCGCACGTCGGCGAGCAGCGCCTTGTTCTGCCCCAGGAACGGCGCGTCGCTCTCGATGCGCCCCTCGACCAGGGCCTCATAGATGAAGATCTCCCGGGCCGCCTTCTGGTCGATCTCGCCGTAGGAGACCTTGCGCTTGCTCACGATCGGGAAGCCCCAGATGGTCACGGTCTCGAGGGCCCGCACGTCCTGCTCGCGCGGGTCCCACGCCGCGTCGGCGTAGCTGCGCTTCACCAAATGGGCCCCGGCCCGCTCGATCCAGAACGGGCTGATCCGCGCCACCGTCCGCGCGTAGAGCCGGGTCGTCTCCACCAGCTCCGCCGCGACGATCCAGTCCGGGTGCCCCGCGAAGAGCCCCGAGCCGGGGAAGATGTGGAACCGCCCCGCCCGCGGGCCGGCGTACTCGCCCGTCTCCTGCCGCCTGCCGACGTTGCTCAGCAGGCCCGTCAGCACCGCGCGGTGGATGTGCGCGAACGAGGCCGGCTCCGTGTTCACTTGCCCCGGCTCGACGCCCACCTCGGGCAGCATCTCCTCCAACTGCGCCCGGATGTCCTGCCACTCGCGCACGCGCACGTACGAGAGGAACCGCTCCGTGCAGAGCTTGCGGAACCGGCTGTTCGAGAGGATCTCGCTCTCATGCTCGACGAAATCCCACATCTGCAGGAAGCCGACGAAGTCCGACTCCCGGTTGCGGAACGGGCCGTGCGAGCGGTCGGCCTCCTCCTCATGCCCCAGCGGGCGCAGCCGCGGGTCCCCCGCCGCCAGGGCCGCGGCGATCGTCAGCACCTCGCGCAGGCAATGCTCCTGCCTCGCGGCCAGGATCATCCGCCCGATGCGCGGATCGACCGGCAGCTTCGCCAACTCTCGCCCCGTGCGGGTCAGCTCCCCCTTCTCGTCGAGCGCCCCCAGTTCCGTCAGCGTGTCGAGCCCGTCCTGGATCGCCCGGCGGTTCGGCGAGTCGAGGAACGGGAAGGCCTCGACGTCGCCCAGCCCCAGCGCCTTCATGGTCAGGATCGCGTTCGCCAGGTTCGTGCGCAGGATCTCGGGCGCGGTGAAGGCGGGGCGGCGCTCGAAATCCTCCTGCGAATAGAGCCGGAAGCAGACGCCGCGCGACACGCGCCCGCAGCGCCCCTTGCGCTGCTCGGCCGAGGCCTGCGAGACCTCCTCGATCGGCAGCCGCTGCACCTTGCTCCGCGAGCTGTACCGCTTGATCCGCGCCAGCCCCGTGTCGATCACGTAGCGCACGCCCGGCACCGTCAGGCTCGTCTCCGCGACGTTGGTCGAGAGCACGATCCGCGGCGTCGCCTGCGGCGCGAAGATCCGCATCTGCTGCTCGGGCGGCAGGCGGGCATACAACGGCAAGATCTCCCACCGCGCGTTCTCCCCGCTTCCAGCCCGCTCCCGCAGCGCCTCCGCCGCCTCGCGGATCTCCCGCTCCCCGGGCAGGAAGACCAGCACGTCCTTCCCGCGCTCGCCCTCTTCCGGCTCGGCCCCCTCCTGCTCCGCCGTCTCCCGCTCAATCTCCGCCACCGCGTCGACGATCCCGCGCACGTCCTGGTCGTCCTGCGCCTCGGGCTCGTCGGGCACGCCCAGCGGGCGGTAGCGCACCTCGACGGGGAACATCCGGCCGGAGACCTCGATCACCGGAGCAACCCGGGCCCCCGGCACCCCGCCGAAGAACTCGCTGAAGCGCTGCGGGTCGATCGTCGCCGACGTCACGATCAGCTTGAGGTCGGGCCGCCGCGGCAGAACGCCGCGCAGATAGCCGAGGATGAAATCGATGTTGAGGCTGCGTTCGTGGGCCTCGTCGATGATCAGCGTGTCGTACTGGTCGAGCAGGTGGTCGGTCTGCGTCTCGGAGAGCAGGATGCCGTCGGTCATGATCTTCACGAACGTCCGCGGGCCGACCTGCTCGTTGAAGCGGACCTTGTACCCCACGCCCGCGCCGAGGCGGACGCCCAGCTCCTGGGCGAGGCGCGAGGCGATGCTGCGGGCCGCGATCCGCCGCGGCTGGGTCTGCCCGATCATCCCCGCGACGCCCCGCCCCAGCTCGAGGCAGATCTTCGGGAGCTGCGTGCTCTTCCCCGAGCCGGTCTGCCCGCAGACGATCACCACTTGGTTCTCGGCGATGGCCTTGGCGATCTCCTCGCGCCGCGCGACCACCGGCAGCTCCGGCGCGAAGCTGGGGCGTGGGAGCAAGCCTTGCCGCTCCTCGCGCAGACGCTCCGAGCGCTCGATCTGCTTGCCCAGCCGCGCCAGCTCGGCGGCGACGCGCGCCGGGTCGGGCTGCTCTCTTCCGCGCGGGCTCAACGCGCGCAGGCGGTTCCGCAGCCGCCGGCGGTCGGCCAGCATGCACGCGTCGATCCGTCCCATCAGGTCCACCACGCCGGGTTCCATGCGGGGATTTTAGGGGATCGAAACGCAGCGCGTTCAGGCGCATGGAACTCCCCCACTTTCGCTCGCGCACGAGGTTCACTACGATGTCCGCTCGCCGACGCACCGGGGCACTGTGTCACACCGTGTGGACGTGATGATTCCGGTTCGGGCCGGCGAAGCAGAGAGCGTGCAGGAGACGGATCGGCAAGACCCTGGCAAACGTTTGCCTCGGCGGCCGATCGTCCTTCGCGCCCGATCAAGGAAAGTCTCCATGCGGAAGAGCCACCTGACCACCCTCCTGGCGCTGAGCGTCGGCGTCGTCACCCTCGCGGGCTGCGGCGAGAGCAACTCGAACACCCCCGCCGTCCCGGCCACCCCGGCCGTCCCCGCGGCGCCGGCCAAGACCCCCGACGCCCCCAAGGTTCCCGCCGCCAAGCCGACCGAGGGTGACACCGCCAAGGTGGCCGACGAGGCCGTGAAGTCCGCCGACGAGACCAAGAAGGTCGTCGCCGACGACGCCGCCAAGACCGCCGACTCCGCGACCGACGCCATGAAGGCCGGCGCCTCGGAGCTCAACGCCGAGCAGCAGTCCTACCTCGACTCGGCCAAGGGCAAGCTCGCCGACCTCAAGACCAGCGTCGAGAAGTTCATCGCCGACAAGCGCAAGGACGCCTCGCCCGAGACCGCCAAGCTCCTCGACGAGCTCGACGGCCTGCTCAAGAAGTCCGACACCTCCCTGGCCGACCTCCAGGCCGCCGGCGCCAAGATGTGGGCCGAGAAGAAGCCCCAGGTCGAGGCCGCGATCAAGGAGCTCGTCACGAAGTTCGGCGAGGCCAAGGCCAAGACCGCCCTGGGCGGCGTCGAAATCCCCGGCATGGGCAAGTGAGCCGCCGCGGATTCCATCCGAAACCCTCGAACGAACCCTGAATGACAAAGCCCAGGCACAGCCGTGCCTGGGCTTTTTTCATGCGCTCATTCGACCGCGACGTCCGCCCCGCTCAAGCAATCCCCAGCGCCTTGAGCTTCGCCAGCCCCGCGTCGCGGGCGACCTCCAACCCCTTCGCCAGCGGCGCGGGTTGGCCGTACTCCCAGTAGCTCACCGGCTCGTACCCGCCCTCGTCGAGCATCGGCGAGGTAACCAAGTACATCGCCTCGCCGTTGGCGTAGCCCAGCGCGAAGGTCGCCCCGTTGCCCGCGGGCCAGGCCGCCTCGATCGCCTGCCCGTGCGGCGAGAGCGGCTCGCCCTCGATCGCCACCAGCCTCAGGTTTTTCCCCAGCTGCACGCCCTGCATCAGCACCGACACCTGGTCCGGCACCTGCCCGCGGTCGTGCAGCCCCAGCCAGCGCTGGGCCCACTTCTCGTGCAGCCCGGGCGGAAGCGTCTCGCCCTTCGCCCCCTTGCGAGGCTGCGACCACTCCAGGTACTTCTCGCGCGGCAGCCGCTGCAAAGGCCAGAACGTCTCGATCAAGGCCGACTTCACCGCGGGCTCCACCGGCTTCAGTCCGCGGGCCAGCGTCGCCTCGACCTCCTTCGCCAGCGTCTTGCCGATCAGCTCGGCCTGGGCCCAGCCGGAGGACCAGTTCCAGTCCTTCGTCGCCGCGCCGCTGGCGTCGACGCCCAGCGGACGCGGGCGCGAGTCGCCGCCCACGCCCTGCAGGAACATCGCGCAGATCGCCCCCATCTTCTTGTCGAGCAGGTCGCAGGCGTGGCCCGGGTAGTCGGCCGAGAGTGCCCGGTCGCGCATGCAGACCACATGCGTCGAGATGGTGAACAGTAAACAGACCGGCTTGCCGGCGAGGTCCTTGAGCAGGCAGACCGGGAGGGAGTCAAGCACGTTTCCGTCCGGGTTGGGCCCGTTGTGGACCTCCTTGCCCCGCCACTGCCGGCGGTTCATCGGCAGGTTCGACTTGCCCATGCCCGCCTCGATCCTCACCTCCCGCCGCGACGCGGTCGCCTCCTTCGAGGCCTTGACCACCGCGGCCTCAAGTTGCCGCTGGTATTCGCGCGGCGTCGGGACGTATTCCAGGTCGAGGTAGTCGCCCGAGGGCGGGGCGGCGTGGGTGTGCGTCGACGACATGAGGATCTGCCGCGGGAGCAGCCCCAGCTCGCGCCCCAGCACGCCCTTGAACTGGTCCGACTCCTCGCGCCCGATGAAGCAGAGGTCGAGGCTGAGGATCAGCGCCTCCTCCCCGCCGTGGACGACGGAGAGCGCGCGGACGTAGAGCGGGTCGTGCACCGACTCCGCCAGTCGCGTCGACGTGTCGCCGTAGCCCATCATCGGGCTGCCCAGGGGCGGAGTGATGTCGGCTCGTGCGAATCCTGCTTGCATGGGGGTGTTCCTGTCTTGTTGGCCGGACGCGCGAGCGACGGAGGTTCTCCATCGTCGCGGCGTACATTCAAATCACGTCAACTCGCTCAACCTCTTCGCCTTGCCCATCGCCGGGCAGAGCTTCTCGATGTTGATCACCTTCCCGGTCTTGAAGCACTGGTTGGCCGCGATGCCGATGAGGATCGAGGCCGCCCCCTGCCCGTGCCCGGCGTTGCGCCCCCACTTCTCCTTGGGCGGCTTCTTGGAAAAAATCTGCTCCGCCAGCAGCGGGTCCGAGCCGCCGTGCCCGCCCTCGGCCACGGGGATCTTCACCTCATACGGCTTGCTGAAGAGCGGGTGCACCACGCAGTGGCTCTTGTAGATCGGCTCCTCGCCCTGGGGCTTCTGGGCCAGCGCCTCGACGACGTGGCCGCCGTGCTCCTCGCGGTATTCGAGGCGCCCCTTGGTGCCGTTGAACATCACGCCGAAGCCCTCGCGCGGGAGGTAGGCGTTGAGCGAGTAGTTGAGCACCACGCCCGTGCGGTACTTCACCAGGAGGCTCATGGTGTCCTCCGCAGTGATGTTCTCGCCGAAGACGTTGCGGTCGCGCTGGTAGCCGTCGTACTTCTCCGGCTCTCGGTAGAGGTCGAGCATGTAGCCCGAGCCGTCGAGCTTGAGCGCGAAGGGGTCGTTGCCGGTGTCGTTCCCGGTGTAGCGGTCGTACTTCACCTTGATGCCGCGCTTCTTGGCGTTCTCCTTGCCGTAGAAGGCGAGCCGGCCGTAGCCGTAGACCTCCTGCGGCACGGCGTCGAGCCACCAGTTCACCAGGTCGAAGTGGTGCGTCGACTTGTGGACCATCAGCCCGCCCGACTTGTCCTTCTCGCGGTGCCAGCGGCGGAAATAGTCGGCCCCGTGGCTGGTGTTGAGCAGGTATTCCAGGTCGACGTGGATGATGTCGCCGATGATCCCGCTGCTGAGCAGTTGCTTCACCAGCGTCGTGCCCGGGGCCCAGCGGTAGTTGAAGGTGACGCGCAGCTTCCGCTTGGTGCGCTTGACCGCGTCGTAGATCGCCCGGCACTTGGGGGCGTCGATCGTCATCGGCTTCTCGGTGACGGCGTCGCAGCCCAGCTCCATCGCGCGGATCACGTATTGATGATGAAACGCGTCGACCGTGGTGACGATCACCACGTCGGGCTTGGTCTCCTTGATCATCTTGTCGAAGTCGCGGGCCAGGTAGGTCGGCACGGCGTGGTACTTCAGCTCGCCCGCGAGGCGCTTGTTGTGGAAGTCCATCCGCCCCTGGTTGGTGTCGCAGATGCCCACCAGCTCGTTGTCGGCCTCGAAACGGGTGACCATGGGGTCGATGAAATTGACGACGCGCCCGCCGGTGCCGACGACGGCGTAGCGGGTGATCTTGCGGGCCATGTGGGACTCCAAAACAAGGGGGGACGGACATTAGACCGGCGGGGCGGCGCGGAGGCAACAGGGAGAGGAATGCCCGGTCGGTGGGCGGCGCTGCGCTCTCTGCCCCTCTCCCACCGGGAGAGGGTGGCACGGATGTACCCATCCGTGACGGGTGAGGGCGTGTGCGTCGTGAAATCCTTCGATCTTGCAAGTGGAGATGGCGAGTTCCGGCATTGCCGTTGACTCACGCCCTCACCCGGAGGGAGAGGGGCAGAGAAGACACCTTTCAATGCGTCACCAACCTCACCCCGCGCTTGTTGTATTTCGCCAACTTCGGCACCGCCTCGTGCACCAGCTTGCTCATCAACGACCCCGGCTCCACCGCGCAGAACTCGCGCAGCGCCGCCGCCAGCCCCTTCGAGCGCAGCACCTCCTGCACGTGTGCCGTCCCCGCGTCGGGCGCGACGGCTTTCCCGCCCGCAGCCACCTCATATCCCGCGTAATGCAGCGCCGCCGCCACCGCCAGCGCCAGGTTCCGCGGCTCCACCCCGTGCTTGAGCGCGATCCGCGCCGGGCCCATCAGCCGGTCGGTCGGCGAGAGCTTGCGCTGGCTGTCGCGGGCGTTGCGCTCGATCGGGTCGAGGATCTTGCGGTCCTGGTATTTGCTCAGCGCCAGCTCCTGCAGCGCCGTCTGGTCCTTGGGGTCGAACCCGAACTCGGCGATCAGCCCCTTGCCGCTCTCCTCGTAGACCGCCCGCGTCACCGCGAGGATCTCCGCGTCCCACGCCGCCTCGGAAAGCATCTCGTACCCGCGCAGGTAGCCCAGGTAGGAGATTGTCGCGTTCGAGCAGTTGTAGGTGTAGACCTTCCGCATCAGCTCGTTCTGGAAATTCCCGCGCAGGCTCAGCCCCTCGAACTCCGGCGGCTTCCCGCGGATCGCGTCCTTGTCGCAGGGCAGCACCCACCAGTCCTGCACCTGCACCGAGAGCGGGTCGCGGGCCCGCATCGCGTCGTCGGGCTCGATGCACGATCGCAGCACCTGCGTCTCGGCGATGCCGACCGACGACTCGACCCACGCGCGGAAGCCGGCGTCGTCGCTCGAGGCGAGGATGGCGTTGCGCAGGATCGCGGCGGGGTCCTTGAAGTTCTCGCAGACGATGACGTTCACGGGGGAGCTCTTCCCCGCGCGGAACCGCTGCTGCAGCCCGCGGCCGATCAACGTCCCGGCGGCGGGGATGTTCGCCCCGCCCACGCTGCAGACGAAGAGCTCGTGCTGCGCGACGGCGTCGGCGACCTTCCCGCCATCCGCGACGGCGATCGCGCCTGCGACCTCGACGCGGACGTCCTTGGCCGGGGCCCCGAGCACCGAGATCGGATAGCCGTGCGTGGTGTTCAGCCGCTCGACCACCGCGGGCGAGGCGTCGACGAAGGTCAGCGTGTACCCGCTGCGGGAGAGCAGGTGGCCGAGGAATCCGCGGCCGATCTTGCCGGCGCCGAAGATCAATGCACTTTTAGCCGCTTGGGGCACGGATGGACTCCTTCTGGGGTCAAACGTCTAGAACGCCCATCGTCTTGTTAGCCCGGAGCGCAAGCGACGGGACGGGGGTGGACCATTTTACAGCGACGATGGAACACACCTTTCCGGCTAACAAGACGGGCCTTCGTCAATCGGCCGACGCCAGCGATTCCCGCGCGGCACGAACGAATCGCCGGTAGCCCTCATCGTACAGCCGGACCCACTCCGGGTTCGGCCGAACGCCAGGCCCGGCGCTGGCCATGGCGCACCGGCTCGCCAACTCAGGCGCGACGGCTGCGCCCGCCAACAACAGCGCCCCCAGCGCCGAAGCCTCGACCACCGGCAGCACGCGCAGCTCCAGCCCGAGCACCGCGGCGCGGATCTCGTTCCACAACTCGATCCGCGCGGTGCCGCCCGCGAGGCGCACCGCGGAAATCACCCCCGCGTGGGCCGGGGCCGCGGCGTCGAGCACTTGGCGCGTCGCGTAGGCGCAGCCCTCGAGCACGGCCCTGAAGATCTCGGGGCGCCCGTGCTCGGCCCGCAACCCGCGCAGCGAACCCGTCGCAGTCGCGTCCCAATGCGGCGAGCGTGTGCCCGAAAGATGCGGGATGAAGAGCAACCCGCTCACGCCGGGGGCGACCTTACGGGCCTCGGCCGCGAGTTCGTTCACGTCGATCGGCCCGAGCAGGCGTTGCAGCCAAAGCAGCGAGGAGCCGCCGTGCGTCGTGCTGCCGTAGACGATGTCGAGCCCGTCGCGCAGCGGGAGGCGGACGACGCCCGTTGGCGTCGCGCCGGCGATGTCGCCGCTCGCCGCGGGAACCGTGCGCCCGATGACCTCGGCGGTGCCGGCAAGCAGCACCGCCTCGTCCGCGCCGACGCCGCAGCCGATGAACCCCGCGAGCATGTCGGCAGTGCCGATGCCCACGAGCGGCGGATCGACGGGATCAAAGCCCAGGGCCGCGGCGACGTCGGGCTTCATCGGCAGCGTCGCCGTCGCCTCGCGCAGTTCCGGCATCAGGCCGCGGGCCTTGTCTACGTGGACGTCGACGCCGATGCCGAGCCAGGCGAGCACGTCGGGATGCACGCGCCGCCCGCGCACGTCGGCGAGGCCGATGAGTGAGACCGCCTCGGACCAGGCCGACCCGGTCAGGTGGAGGAACAAATAGTCCTTCAATTGCAGGACTTTCCACGCCCGCGCGATCGTCGCGGGGCGCTCGGCGGCGAGCCAGCGCAGCCGCGGGCCGAGCCATGCCACGCCGGGCGGGAGCACCGTGCCGAGCGGGCCGGCGTTGCCGCGCCCGAACGTCTTGGCGAAGTCCTCGGCCTCACGCCGCCCGCGCTGGTCTTCCCACGTCAGGCTCGGGGCGATGGGCTGGCCGTCACGGTCGACGACCAGCACCCCGCCGACCTGCCCGGTGAGCCCGATCGTCCGCACACGCCTGCCCTGCGCCTTCGCGTCGCGGGCGAGTTGGGCGAGGAGGCGTTTCGCGGCGGCGAGGATGGCGGAGGCGTCGTACTCGGCCGCGCCCGAGCCGGGGTCGGGGCGGGAGACCTCCGCCGGCTCGCTGCCGACGAGGCGCAGCGCGGCCATGTCGGCGTCACCCGCGAGCGCGACGCATTTGACCTGCGAGGTCCCCGCATCGATCGCGGCGAAGAGGGAGGAGGATGCTGGGGTGGAAGCGCTCATGGCGAGGGAGTCGTTTCAGTGCGCGAAAAAGTCATACGGCGAACAAGCCCCTCTCCCTCCGGGCCCCCCGGAAAGGGTGGCACGCCTGTACTCAGGCGTGACGGGTGAGGGCGTGGGTGACCGAGGGCTCCCACTCCTCGCAATCGGGCCGCAGCCTATCTCATGCTTGCCGGTGACCCACGCCCTCACCTGTCCGGAGTACCGGACATCCTCTCCCGGAGGGAGAGGAGCAAGCAAGACGCCCATCCACTCCCCCTACACCGCCGCCAGCGCCGCCGCCACCGCGGCGTCGACGCGGGCGACGACATCCGCCAGCGGCGCGTCGACCTTGCCGCCCGCCGCCCGCGCGTGGCCTCCGCCGCCGAAGGTCTGCGCCAGCGTCGCGACGTTGACCGCCCTCGGCCCGGGCTTGGAGCGGAAGCTCAGCCGCACCGGGCCCGTCGGCTTGCCCGGGGCCGCGGCCGGCGTCTCTGTCAGGATCGCCACCACCTCGATGGTCGAGACCGCCTGCGGGAGATCGACGAAGCGCTCGGTCTCCTCGATGTGGGCGCCGGTGGCGGCGAAGTCCTCGGCTTTGAGCGTCATCACCGCGGCGCGCCCGCCGGCGATCAGGCGCATGCTGGCCATCGCGCGGATCATCAGCGCCAGCTTCTCGGGGCGCTCGGTCTGCTCGAGTTTCTGGAAGAGCGCGGCGTGGTCGACGCCCAGCCCCAGCAGCCTTGCGGCGAGCAGGTGCGTCACCGCGCGGGTGTTGGAGAAGCGGAACCAGCCGGTGTCGGAGGCGATGCCCACGAAGAGCGCGTCGGCGACGGCGGGATCGATCAGGGCATCCGGCCCGACGGGAGCGCCGGGGCCGGCCATTCCGGGGGCGCGGCCGGGCGCTTGGCCGAGCCGGTCAATCACCTGGGCGACGACCTCGCAGCACGAGCCGGCCGAGCCGTCGATGTAGCGCCAGCGGGCGTCGACGTCGCCGCTGAGGTGATGATCGAGGATCAGCGTCTTGCCGAGCCGGGCGGCGAGCGTCTCCTTGATCGGCGCGAGCTGCGACCAGGCGCCGGTGTCGAGGATGACGGTGAGCGGGGCCTCGGGCAACGCCTCGCCGGGGGCGAGCTCGCGGGCGAGCGCCTGCCCCTTGAGCGTGCGCAGGGCGGCGGGGACGGGCGGCATGAAGCGGGCCTCGACCTGCGAGCCCATCGCGCGCAGCGCGCCGGCCAAGGCGATCACGCTGCCGAAGGCGTCGCCGTCGGGCTTGGCGTGCGTCGTGACCGTCACCTGGCGGTGCTGGCGGAGCAGGTCGGCCGCCTGGTCGAGCGAGATCGTGGATTCATACTGCATCAAGCGTTCCTAAACCGGAATCGACCGGAATGGGTTCAAGGATTGCCCGGGGAAGAATTCATCGCCGCCGCGATCCCGCTCCACGCGGGCGTCGACAGTTCGCTCCATCGCCCCGCCTGCGCGATGTCGCGTGCGAGCTGGGCCTTGAGACTGTCGAGCGAGGGAAACGGGCGCTGGTCGCGCAGCCAGCGGGTGAAGGCGAGCGTGACGACCTGCCCGTAGAGGTCGCCGGCGAAGCCGATGAGGTGGGCCTCGACGACTCGCGTCCCGCCGCGGAAGGTGGGCTTGACGCCGATGCTGATCGCCGCGGGCCGAGTCGCGCCATCCGACAATGTCGCATGCCCCGCGTAGACGCCGTCGGCGGGGATCGCCCAGCCGGCGAGGGCGTCGAGGTCGAAGTTGATCGTCGGCACGCCGATGGTGCGGCCGCG
>JAPLMQ010000167.1 GCA_026386955.1 Planctomycetota bacterium | reverse complement strand
CAGGGCTTGATCAGGAAGAGCGGCTGTCCGAACTCGACGGCCTGCCCACTGGTGACCATCAGCTTCTCGATCGTGCCGGCCCTCTCGGCCTTGATCTCGTTGAAGACCTTCATCGCCTCGATGATGCAGACCACCGTGTCGGCGGTCACCTTGTCGCCGGGCTTCACAAACGGCTTGGCGTCGGGGCTGGCGGCGGAATAGAAGGTGCCGACCATCGGGCTGGTGATTTGCGGAAGATTGCTCTCCGCCGCGGGAGCCGAGGGGGCGGCGGCCGCTGGGGAAGCCGATGCCGAGGGCGCCGGGGCGTGGATGGCCGGGGATGCCGCCGGAGCGGGCACGTAATGCACCGAGTCGCCCCGCCCTCGCTTGAGACTGACTTTTCCCCCCTTGGGATCCTGGACATCCAACTCAGTCAGGTCGTTGCCGACCATCAATTTGACGAGCTCTCGCAGTGTCTTGAGATCGATCATAAAGGTATTTTCCATAATCCCTTAGCCAACACCGAGGCTTCGACCACCCGGTCGCTGGATTAGCCGCGATGCCCCCTGAACCCCTCCAAACGCGCTCTCGGAAACCAAGACCCGAGCGTGGCGCGTCCCAAGGCCCGGCCAAGATCGACTCGGCTGGAGCGGGGCAACGCACGCCCGTGGGCTGACGAACCTCAGATAATCGCCCCGTGGCCCAGACCGTGGCCGAAGCGGTCGCCATAGCCGGCCTTGGCGATGATGTCGCGGGCGACCTTGTCGATGTCCTTCAGCCGCTTGCCCGGGGCGATGGCGGCGATGGCGGCCATCTGGGCCTCGAGGACGACGCTGTAGACCTCCCGCATCTGGGAGGACATCTTGCCGATCGCCACCACGCGGGTGAGGTCGGAGCAGTAGCCGTGGTAGCGGGAGCCCCAGTCGAAGAGCAGGACCTCGCCCGCCTTGGCCCGGCGCTGGCCGGGAATCGCGTGCGGGAGGCAGGCGTTGGCCCCGAAGGCGACGATCGAGGGGAAGCTCGTGCCGTCGGCCCCGAGCATGCGCATCTCCATCTCCAGCTCGGCGGCGACGGCGGACTCGCTCGGCCCGGGCTTGAGCCGGTGGATGATCCGCTGGAAGGCCTCCTGCTGGATCACCAGCGACTTGCGGATGGCCGTGATCTCCGCGGCGTCCTTCACCGCCCGCTGGCGGATCAGGCCGTCGGGCTTCCCGCGCAGGCGCTTCTTGCCGACCTTGTCGGCCAAGGCGTCATGCTGGGCGAGCGTCATGTAGTCGGGCTGGACGTTGATGCGCTTGAGGTGGAGCTTCTGCCGCAGCTCCGCCAGCTCGTCGCCCAGCGAGGTCTTGCGCATGCGCACCGCGACGTGCGGGGCCTCGCGCGCGATCTGCTCCTCGAAGCGGAAGTCGCTCAGGACGGTGACCTTGCCCCCGCGGGTGGGGACGAGGGCCCAACTGTCGTCGCCGATGAAGCCGGTGAGGTAGCGGATGTCGCGCGGGTTGGTGACCAGCAGCGCGTCGGCCTTGAGCTTCTTCATCCGGCCCTGAAGCGCCTTGACGCGGGCGGCGAGGTGCGCGGGGCCGACGCTTTTGGAGGTCTTTTTGGAGGTCATGGACAGAGAGTATATCGGGTCCATGAGGATGGACAGCTAAAGCTGTCCATCCTTCGGCTCCCGATGTGGTCCCGAACACGAGAGGGAATCCCCTGCTCTTAACGCGATCCTCACAACCTCCTGATGTGGAACCCTCCGTCCACATCCAGCACCTGTCCCGTCGAATAGGGGAACGCCCCTTCGGCGATCGCCACCACCGCCTTCGCGACGTCCGAGGGCTGGCCCCAGCGGCGGATCGGGAGCAGGCCGTCCTCGAGGATCAGCTTGTCGTACTTGGCCTTCACCGGGCCGGTCATGTCAGTCGCGATCACGCCGGGGCGGACCTCGTAGACGTTGATGCCGTGCTCGGCGAGGCGCGAGGCGAAGAGCTGGGTCATCATCGCGATGCCGGCCTTGCTGATGCAGTATTCCCCGCGGTTGACGCTCGCGGTGTAGGCGCTGATCGAGCTGATGTTGATGATCGCGGGGGCGATCGCCGGGTCGATCTGGTCGCGTCGCGCGATCATCTGCCGGGCGACGGCCTGCGAGAGGAAGAACGGCCCCTTGAGGTTCGTCGCCAGCAGGTCGTCGAAACTCTCCTCCGAGGTCTCGAGCAGGTCGGCCCGGACCTTGGGGGCGATGCCCGCGTTGTTCACCAAGAGGTCGACCGCGCCGAAGCGCCCCTGCGCCTCCTCGAGCATGCGGGCCCGGCCGTCTGGGCTCGAGACGTCGGCCTGCACGGTCATCGCCTGCCCGCCGGCTTGCTCGATCTCCGTCGCGGCCTCCAGCGCGGCGTCGCGGCTGGCGAAGTAGTTGATCACCACGCGGGCCCCGGCCTGGCCCAGGGCGACGGCGATCGCGCGTCCGATGCCGCGGCTTCCGCCGGTGACGATCGCGGTGCGGGGGGCGGAGCGGGAGATCGATGCGTCTTGCGCCATTTCTTGACAACTCCAAGGGGGTGAACCAGAATCGACTTCGCCCACATCTTAATCCGCAGGGGCATCCTGTGATCCGCTCGTTTCTGATGGCTTGCCTCATTTCCGGCGTGGTTGCGTCAGGCGTCGCGCTTGGCGCCGACGAAGACCTGTCGCGCGCGCCGGTCCCCCTGCCGCAGCAGCAGCAGGACGCGGTGTCGAAGCTGTACACGACGCTCAAGCCGGAGCTCTCCCGCAAAGGGGCCGACCTGCCCTTGATCGCCTCGAGGCTTGTGGCCGACGCCGAGGCGGCGACCGACGACGCCCTGCGCTACGTCACGCTGCGCGAGGCCCGCGAGTTGGCCGTCCGCGCGGGAGACGCGATGGTGGCGATGTCGGCGATCGACGGACTGGTGAAGCGGTACCGCGTGCCGGACTTCGCGCAGCGGACGGAGGTGCTGCTGACGATCGGGCGCAACGTCCGCGAACCGGAGCAGGCCCTGAAGTTCATCCGCGCGAGCATGGTGGTGCTCGAGCCGATCGTCCGCGCCGACGCCTTCGAGAGGACCGAGCCGCTGCTGACACTTACGGAGCGGGTGGCCCGGTCGGTCAGCGCCCGGCGCGAGGGGGCGGAGGCGGTGCACAAGCTCTCGCTCTGGAAGAGCGGGTCGCGCGAGTACATCTGGGCCGGCCCGGCGATCGCCCGGGCGAAAAAGGACCCGGAGGACGACGAGGCGAGCCTGCAGGTCGGGCGGTATTTCTGCTTCGTCAAGCGAGACTGGGATCGCGGGCTGCCGGCGCTGCTGCGCGGGTCGGACGCGTCGCTGCGGTCGGCCGCGAGCCTCGACCTCGCCGCACAACGGGCCATCGCCGCGGAGAAACCCGGGGCCCGCGAGGCGCAGCTTGAGTTGATCGACAAATTGATGCAGGCGGCGGAGGCGTGGAAGAGATCCTCGCGGCTGCGGTCCGAGCCGTACCGCGCCGCGGCCCTGGAGCGGGCGATCCATTGGTGGCAGACGGTGCGCTCCCGCGTGGGCGAGGACGCCCAGGGGCGGATCAACCAGGAGATCGACGAGGCGCAGGCGAAGATCCGCGCCCGCCCCGCCTCGCTCGCCAAGCTCAGCGAGAGCGACGCCGCGCGGGTGATCCAGTTTCGTGGGCGATTCTTCCTCTTCGTCGGGACGCGCAAGGAGCTGCACGACGCCGTCGCTTGGGCGGCCGAGAGGCACGGCGTGCTCGTCGCGGCCAACGACGACGACGCGAACGCCTTCCTGCGCGACCTGATGAAGGACATGGGCGTCCCGCGCCTATGGCTGGGAGCCGAGCGCACGACCGACAAGCCGGGCTGGAAATGGAGCGACGGCTCTCCGTGGAAGTTCACCAGTTGGGCCCCGGGCGAGCCCAAGGCCGGCGCGGGCGTGCTCATGGGCGCCGACGGCAAGTGGTCGGTCGCCGACACGGGCCCAGCGTGGTACTTGGTCACATGGCCGGAACGCACCGGGGCGGCGACGCAGCCGGGCTCCGCGACGCAGGCCGCCACGCAGGCCGCCACGCAGGCCGCGGGGGTGGATGACGCGGCGCAGTGACGGTTGGACCGGCCGGCATTGCGAATGAATCGCCAGGAAATTCCGCCAGACATCACGTCGCCAATCCGAACCGCGCGGGAATAGAATCCTTCGACGCGACTTCAACCCACATCTCTTTGTGATTCCGGCAGGGAGCCCCCACATGACCGTTCGCCTCGAACACGCCAACCTCTGCGTGCGCGACATGGACGCCACAATCCGCTTCCTCAAGACGGCCTTCCCCGAGTTCAAGACCCGCTTCGACGGGATGGACCCGCGCGGTTTCCGCTGGGTCCACATCGGGACCGACGACTCCTACATCGCCCTGCTCCAGTCGAGCGGAGAGCCGGCGAAGAAATGGGTCCCCTACACGGGCATGCCGGGGGTCAACCACCTCGCCTACGTGGTGGACGACGCCGAGGCGCTGCGTAAGCGGATGAAGGAGGCGGGCTACCGGGATTCGAGCCCCGCGAACAACCACCCGTATCGCAAGCGGGTCTATTTCCACGACCCCGACGGGAACGACTGGGAGTTCGTCGAATATCTGACCGACGACCCGGTGAAACGGCACGACTACACCTTGCCGGATGTCTGAGGCCGCCCGGCAATGGAGCGTTGGCCCGATGAGTGGGCCCTCCTCGGTCTAACGCCCAAGGATTTCCTTCAAAACCCTGAATGAAATGAAGGGGTAATCCCAGTTGGTTGCCGGATGCAGTTGCCGAAGTTTTTCAATGGGCTGAAGTGGTCTATTGGCGTGGGGCATTTGCGAATCGATGACGACAGCCTTCCCATTCCCGTTCAGCGTCGCAGTCCAGTGTTCATTTCCAAAACTCATCTTCCGCATCTTCTGGTGCTGAAGAACAAATAGCGCGTACAACTCAACCTCGGTCGGCAACCTCGTGCCCGTCCAATCGGCAAAGGCGATCGCGTCCCGAAGACAGACATGGGTGACTGGCCATTGCCCCGACTTGCGCCCTGACGAAGCGATCTGGGAACCCTTGAAAATGCAATCTCCCGACGTTTCACATTCCGGAACGAACCTCGTCGCATCCATGAACTGAAAATATTGATCGATCGTCACGTGGTGTCGGGAGATCCTGCATGGACGGACGACGACCGCATTCCCGTCAACCATGACGCGAGTCTCGGGAATCTCTTCCCAGGCCATCTCAATGCCTGAGGGCAATTCCGGATCGCTCTCACCCAGCACCGCGCGGCAATACTGTGGGAACTTTGAATTCAGGTGTTTGGTGAGGCGGCGCACGCCGGCTTCGCCGACATGCTCGCATCGAACCAAGATCACGCCATCATCGAGCGTTTCGGCGGACCAGTATTTGATCAGCACGTCTTTGCCGGGCTTCGCTTGCTCTTGCGAGAACCACGATTTCACGTGAGCCACGGCCCCATCCAAGACCTTGCGAGTGACGGGCGCATCAGGAATCAGACGGATGGTGAGTGGCTCCCAATCCACCAAATCCGACATTTCGATCTTGATCCGGCTCGCCATGGCCCCCCGCCTCACGCCTTCCCGTCGAAGAAGACCGGGTACGTCCCGCGCCCCGCGACGCGCTTGATGAGGTTGCCCAGCTCGAGCATGTGGTAGTCGCCCCACATGCTTGATTCGCCGCAGGGGACGGTGCGCCCGGGCGGGATGAAGTCCCAGCCGTTGGGGCGGTGGTAGACGCTGTGGAGCAGGATGCCCTGGTGCTTGGGGTCGGTCGCGAGGTAGTCGTCGGAGAGCAGCGTGCGGGCGACGGTGAGCCCCGCCTGGGTGTAGCGCGAGCCGGCGCGGGCGCCCAAGAACCGGCCGAGGCGGAGCAGCCCCTGGGCGGCGATCGCCGAGGCGGAGGCGTCGACGGGTTCGTGGCTGTTGTACGGGTCGGCCGGGCGCTCGCGGTAGTCGCCCAGATGGACGAGGCCCGGGGCGCCGGTGTCCCAGTAGCAGACGCCGTCGGCTGCCGCGGCCTGGGTGATGTAGAAGTCGCAGGTCGCGCGGGCCGCCTGCTCGAAGGCCTTGAGCACCTTGGGCTTCGAGGCCACGCCCGCGGCCTTGAACTCCTCGGCGTCGAGCGTGGAGAGGAACTCCAGCTCCGGGCGCGTAGCCCTGCTGCGAGTTCACGCAGCGGTAGCGGCCGTCGTTGCGGTTGAAGATCGCCTCGTGGGCGCAGCGGCCGCGGAGCTCGGGGCGGTCGTAGCTGTCGCGCCCGTTCCCGAAGAAGACGTTGTATTTCGCGCTGGTCAGCGCGTGGGTGACGAGTCGGCCCAGGAGGTTGATCTTGCGGTCGTTCTCGCCCATCAGGACGTGCCCGAGCTGGTGGGCGACGCCCATGATGCGGATGGTGCGCATGGTGTCGATGAAGCACGAGTGCGGGCCGTTGAAGGAGTAGACGTAGCCCATCGGCTGGCCGTCGACGCTCTGCGCGTCGGACCAGCGGGCGGCCTGCACCGCGCCGCTGCACTTGATCGCCATCTCGTAGAAGTTCATCTCCCACTCGTCGAAGAGGAACTGCCCCTCGCGCATGAGTCGGCGGAGGTTGCCGTAGGTCGAGAGGTTGTTGAAGCCGTGGTCGTGCACGCCGACGTGCGAGACGTGCGGGGCCATGAGCTTGAGCGTGCGGTCGCGCCCGATCTTGAGCATCTTGCGGTCGCCGGTCGCGTCGAAGACCAGGATCGCGCAGCCGTACATGAAGCCCTGGGTCCACTCGGTCCACCCGCGGGTGGTGTATTCGCCGTCGACGGTGAAGACGGGCGTGCCCTTGGTGGTGTCCCACGCGCGGTCGAGGTTGCGCACCTTCGTGCCGGCGAGCTCGAAGAGCGAATCAACGGAGGAGCGGAGGTCGGTGAACTTCAGCTTGGGGTCGATTTTCATGGTTGTGGCGGTCGCAGGGACTGGGTGGATTGGGAAGGATCGGAATGGACGACGTCGCTTGCCGTGGAAAACTCGCGCAGCGGAAGATTTGAACCCCGTCGCGGCGAGTTTACTTCGCGTAGACCTTCTTGGGATCGAACGCCCGCTTCTCGACGATCTGCAGCCCGCCCTCGGCCTTCTCGGCGGTGGCGGCGCGGAAGAAGCAGGTGTGATAACCGACGTGGCAAGCCGGGCCGTGCGATTTGCAGCGGAGCAGCACCACGTCTTGGTCGCAGTCGACGCGGGCCTCGACCACTTCCTGGATGTGCCCCGACTCCTCGCCCTTGACCCACATCTTGTTCCGGCTGCGCGAGTAGAACGTCGCCTTGCGGGTGGCGAGCGTCTGGTCCAGCGCGGCCTGGTTCATCCAGCCCATCATCAGGACATCGCCGGTCGTGGCGTCCTGGACGATGGCGGGGACGAGCCCCTGGTCGTTGAATTTGATGTCGAGTGTGGTGCCGGTTTCGCGTGCGACGTCGCTCATGGGCGGGCTCACTGGATCGCAGGGCCTGGACCGGGTCTGCCGGATTTGGGCCTATGCAGGGTGAAGAGCCCCGCATTATAATCGTTTGGCTCGGAGTCGTGTTCCACCCCCGCGGTTCTGGCCGATAGTAAAGGCAGGCCGGGACCCGAAAACGCCTGCCCGGTTCCCTTGGGCCAAACCGCGGATAGAATACGGCCACACCTACAGTTACGGAGCGTTCGGTGCGAATCAACAGCCTGTTGTGGATCGTGGCCTTGTCGGTGGTCGCGTCGAGCGGCATCCCCGCCCGCGCCGCCGAGATCGACGCTCTCACCAAGCCCCGTTACGACCTCAAACTCGGCTTCCCCGTTGCGGGGAAAGTGCTCAAGGTCTTCGTCGAGGAAGGCGACTTGGTCAAGGTCGGCGACCCGCTCATCCAGCTCGACGACGAGGAGGGCGAAAGCCTCGTCGCGATCTACAAGCTCCGCGGCGACAGCGACCTCGAAATCTTCGCGGCCCAGGCCAAGCTCGAGCTCGCAAAGCTCGAGGCCAAGCGGCTCCAGGAGCTGCTCGCCAAGGACGCCGCCGCCCCCTTCGAGGCCCACAAGGCCGAGATCAGCGCCAAGATCGCCGCGCTCGAGCTCGACCTCGCCAAGCAGACCAAGCAGGAGAACGTGCTCAAGTACACCCAGTCGGTGGTCATGCACGCCCGCTACACGCTCAAGGCGACCTACAGCGGCCGCATCGAGACCGTCATCCTCCACGAAGGCGAGACCATCGAGGCCCAGAAGCCGGTGATCCGCATGGTCGTGACCGACAAGCTCTGGATCGACGCCCCGGTGCCCTTCGAGCAGACGCTGAAGGTGAAGGTCGGCGACCCGGCCTGGGTGAAGTCGAAGGTCGCGGGCGGGAGCGGCCTGGTGCAGGGCACGGTGAAGTTCATGGGCCAAATCGGCGACTCGGCGAGCGACACGCGCATCATCCGGGTGGAGATCGTCAACAAGAACGAGATGCCCGCGGGCGAGCACGTGGGCGTGAGCTTCACCCCGCCGCAGGGCTTGGCCGAGGCGACGCCCAAGACGGCGGAGAAGACGGGAGAGAAGCGATGACACAAGCCAGCACCACGAACCGCGGGCCGCGCGGGTGGGACCGCATGGTCACCCAGCTCGCCGCCTCGCCCGACTTGGGGACGTTCCACCGCGGCATGCTCGATCTGCAATGCAAGATCGTTGCCGCGGAATACGGCGCCCTCTGGGTCGCCGGCCCGGACAACAAGCCGATGCTCGTCGACGCCTGGCCCGCGAAGCTCGCGGAGGCGGGCGGCGAGGCCCCGTTGATGACGCTGCTTTCCCAGGCGGCGGCCTCGGGCTTCGAGCGGCAGGCGAGCCACGTGCTCAAGGCCGAGCCTGAGGCGAACACGACCCCCGGAGCCGAACTGGGAGCGCACGTCTTCGTGACGGTGATGCGCGTCGAGGGAAACATCGCCGCGGTGGCGACGGTGGTCGCCGAGCTGCGCGACGCCCAGATCCTGCAGTCGACCGCGCCGCTGCGCGAGCTGGCCGCGGGCCTGTACGAGGGCTTCTTCGCCAAGCAGGAGGTCCGCCGGCGCGAGCAGGACGTGCAGCGCGTGCGCCAAGCGATGGCGCTGCTGGCGGTCAGCCAGGAGGCCGAGGGTTTCGGCGGCGCGACGCTGAACATGGTCAACGAGCTGGCCCGCCAGCTCAAGTGCAGCCGGGTCTGCCTGGGATGGATCCGCGGCAAGGGCGTGCGCGTCGTCGCCATGAGCGACACCGAGCACCTCAAGCGCCACAGCCAGGACGTCGCCCTCACCGAGCTGGCGATGGCGGAATGCCTCGACCAGCAGCAGCCCGTCGCCTACCCGATCCCGCCCGAGTCCGAGCCGCTCCTGCAGCAGGCGGTGGTCCACTCCCACAAGAGGCTGGTCGCCAACGCCCCGGGCCGCCATGTGCTCTCCCTCCCGCTGCGCCAGCGCGACGAGTGGCTGGGCGTGCTCCTCCTGGAGCGCACCGAGGCCCCGTTCGAGCCGCAGACCATCCAGTACATCCAGCTCGTCAGCGACGTGATCGCCCCGCACCTCGACGACCGCTTCACCAGCGACAAGCCGCTGCCGATGCACGCCTGGCGGTCGGTCGAGTGGGCCGCGAAATACCTCGTCGGCCCGCGGCACATCGCCTGGAAGCTCGGCGCCCTCGCCGCCCTGGCGCTGGTGGCCTACATCATCTTCGGCACGTGGGAATACAAGGTCTCCGCTCCCTGCGTCTTCGAGGCCGAGGCCCGGCGGATCACGCCCGCGCCCTTCGAGGGGCAGCTCCGCAAGGCGCCCAAGCGCGCGGGCGACCACGTGGCGGCGGGCGACGTGCTCGCGGAGCTCGACACCTACGACCTCAAGCTGCAGCTCGCGGAGGCCAGGGCGAGGATGCAGACGGCCCAGCTCGAATACGAGCAGCACCAGTACGGGCAGGACGGCAAGCAGGCCGAGGCCCAGCAGGCGAAGGCCAACATCGCCCAGGCCAAGGCCCGCGTCGACCTGCTCGAGTACCAGATCGACCGGGCCATCATCAAGTCGCCCATCGCCGGCGTGGTCCTCTCGGGCAACTGGCACGACAAGATCGGCGGGATGATCAAGCAGGGCGAGCCGATGTTCGAGGTCGCCCCCATCGAGCATCTCACCGCGGTCATGCACGTCAACGAGCTCGACATCGACCAGTTCGACGACAAGCGCTCCGCCCCCTACGAGGGCAAGCTCGCCACCCGCGGCGAGCCCGAGCACCGCTTCGGCTTCACCATCGAGCGCGTCGTCCCCGCGGCGACGCCCGTCAACAACGTCAACTCCTTCGAGGTCCGCGCCCGCCTGCTCGACACCGCCCCGTGGCTCCGCCCGGGGATGGAGGGGCTCGCCAAGGTCGAGGTCGGCTCCAAGCCGATCTGGTGGATCCTCACCCACCGCATCAGCGACACCCTCCGGCTCTGGTTCTGGTGGTGACCCGCAAGACGCAGGACCTCGAGGCGCAGGCCCACAAGGTTTAGACCGCATGGATCGCCCCACGTTCAGCATGTCCTGGAGCCGCGTCAGCCGCCTGACGCCCACCCTGCGCCCGCAGGTCCAGATGCACCGCCAGCTCTACCACGGCGAGCCTTGGCACATCCTCAACGACCCGGTCACGAACAACTTCTTCCGCCTCAACCCCGTCGCCCACCACTTGGTCGGCCTGCTCGACGGACGGCGCAGCATCGACGAGGTCTGGCGCCTCACGCTCGAGCGCTTCGGCGACGCCGCCCCCACGCAGAACGAGGTCATCGGCCTCCTGGGGCAGCTCAACGAGTCCAACCTCCTGCGCGTCGACCTCCCCGCCGACGCCGCACCCCTGCTCAAGCGCCAGCAGCGCCGCCGCATCCGCCAGATCGGCGGGCAGTTCCTCAGCATCCTCTCCCTCAAATTCCCGCTCTTCAACCCCGACCGCTTCGTTACTTGGCTCCAGCCGGTCTTCCGCCCGTTCCTCTCCCGCTTCGGGCTCGTCCTCTGGCTCCTCTGGGTCGTCGGGTGCTTCGTCTACTTCATCCCCAACATCAGCGGCTTCCTCAACAACGTCGACAGCGTGCTCGACCCGAACAACTGGCTCTGGATGATGGTCATCTTCCTGGGCATCAAGTCCTGGCACGAGCTGGGGCACGCCATGGTCTGCAAGCGCTTCGGCGGCGCGGTGCCCGAGGTCGGCGTCATGCTGCTGGTCCTCCTCCCCGCCCCCTACGTCGACGCCACCAGCAGTTGGAACTTCCCCAGCAAGTGGCACCGCCTGCTCGTGGGCGCCGCGGGCATGATGTTCGAGCTGGTCATCGCCGGCGTCGCGGTGGTCGTCTGGCTCAACACCGAGGCCCACACACTCCCCAAGCAGCTCGCCTACAACACGATCTTCCTCGCCTCGATCACGACCATCCTCTTCAACGCCAACCCCCTGCTGCGCTTCGACGGCTACTACATGCTCAGCGACCTCACCGAGGTGCCCAACCTCTACGAGCGCGCGGGCAGGCAGCTCCGCTGGATCGCCCAGCGGTACCTCTTCGGGATGACCAACGTCCCCCCGACCAGCACGATCTTCTTCGAGCAGGTCTTCCTGGTCGTCTACGGCATCGCCAGCCAGATCTACCGCGTCGTGGTCATGTTCGGCATCTCCCTCTTCGTCGCCACGCAGATCCCCACGCTGGGGCTGATCATCGGCGTCTGGGCGGTCATCGCCTGGGCGGCGATCCCCGCGGTGAAATTCATCCACTGGCTCATCGCCGGGCCCTCGCTGCATGAGCACCGCTTCCGTGCGGTCACCGTCTCGCTGCTGCTCTTTGCCGCCGCGGTCGTCGGGCTGGGCGTGATTCCCGCGCCGGACCACCGCCGGGCCGATGGCGTCATCGAGAGCGCCCAGCGGGCCGACCTCGCGGTGGACAGCGACGGCTTCGTGACCGAGGTCAACGTCGAGGCGGGGCAGCGGGTCAAGATCGGCGAAGTCCTCCTCGTGGCCGAGAACCCCACGCTCCTCTCGCGCCAGAAGGAACTCCAGGCCCAGCTCGAGGGTCTGCGCCTCGCCCAGCGGCAGACTCTTGCCAAGGAGCCGCTCGCGGCCCAGATGAACCTCCCGCGCATCGCCGCCGTGGAGGAGTCGCTCGCCGACGTCACCGCCCGGCTCAAGAGCCTGACCGTCATCGCCCCGCAGGACGGCGTGATCGTCGGCGGCTTCCTCCAGCAGCTCAAGGGGCAGTACCTCAAGCGGGGCCAGGTCTTCGCCCACATCGACGACCCCGCCGACCTGCGCGTCACCGCCATGGTTGACCAGGCCCACGCCACCTCGCCCTTCCTGGGCGGCATCAAGGACGTCGAGCTCCGCACCGCGGGGCGCATCCCCCAGGTCATCCACGGCACGGTGCTGCACCAGTTCGACGGCGGCCGCACGGAGCTGCCCCACCGCTCGCTGGGCTACGCCGCGGGCGGGTCGATCCCCACCGATCCGCAGGACTCCAAGGGCATGCGCACGCTGCGCCCGCAGTTCGAGCTCTGGATCGCCGTGGACCAGGATCGCAACCACCCGCAGGCGGTCTTCCCCGGCGAGCGCGTCCACGTCCGTCTGACGCTCACCGACACCCGCCCGCTGGGCTTGCAGTGGATCCACCGCCTCAGGCAGGTGATCCGCGAGCGGCTGCTGGTCTGATCGCCGCCTTTCCGACAAGCCAACCTGCGCCAAACCGGTTTGCGCCAAATCGATTTGCCGCTCGGGAATCATCCATTTGGGGACGGACCGGGCCGTCTCAGCACCGTACGCGCGGCCTTGGCGGATGCTTGGTGTGGGAAGCCCCGATTTCCGTTCAAAAACGCGGGTGGCTCGCTGCGCAAACGTGTTCCACGTGGAACATCGTTGCGCAGGGCGCGTTTGCAGGCTCCGAAACGCGGCAAAAATGGGGCATTAATGTTCCGCTCCCTCCCCGCCTCCTGCCTGCTTCCTGTCGCCCCGTGTCCGCCTTGCGCCACGCTTCGCCACATTGCAGCCGCCAAGGGCCAGTCGCGACGCATCAACGCCGGAGGGTCGTGGGTGCCCGGCCGGCCGCCTTGGCGCCCTGGGCCGACGATGGCCGCCCGCGCCCCGCATCGGGTCGAGTAGAATCGCCGCACGTCCCCACATCGCCCCGGACCTGCCCCGGACCCCGCATCGATGGAAGCCCGCCACTTCGGCCCCTACCGCGTCATCCGCAAGCTCGGCGAGGGCGCCATGGGCGCGGTCTACGAGGCCGTCGACGACCAGACCGGCAAGGCCGTCGCCATCAAGCTCCTCCCCAGCCACCTCGCGACCCGCTCGGGCTTCCGGGCCCGCTTCGAGATCGAGATCGAGACCCTCCGCAAGCTCAACCACCCCAACATCGTCCGCATCGACGGGTGGGAGCTCACCACCGACGGCACGCTCTACTACGCCATGGAGCTGGTCCACGGGCAGAACCTCGACCAGCGCATCGGCAAGCCCCCGCCCTTCACGTGGAAGGAGGTCGTCGAGATCGGGTGCCAGCTCTGCAAGGCGCTCAAGCACGCCCACGACCGCGGGATCATCCACCGCGACATCAAGCCCGCCAACATCATGCAGGCCGACACCGGCGCGGTGAAGCTCTCCGACTTCGGCATCGCCCGCCTCTACGGCGCGAGCGGGCTGACGCTCGAGGACACGCCCATCGGCACGGCGAACTACATGTCGCCCGAGCAGACCGAGGGCAAGAAGGCGACCGAGCGCTCGGACCTCTACAGCCTGGGCTGCACCTTCTACGCCCTG
Organism: Planctomycetota bacterium; assembly: GCA_026386955.1. Classification (GTDB taxonomy): domain Bacteria; phylum Planctomycetota; class Phycisphaerae; order Phycisphaerales; family Phycisphaeraceae; genus JAPLMQ01. The sequence continues at coordinate 19,816 of JAPLMQ010000167.1, read as the reverse complement.
CTGGCCGGGCGTCCGCCCTTCACGGCCGACTCGCTCTTCCAGATGCTCAAGATGCATCGGACCGCCGAGCCGCTGCCGGTGCGGCAGTTCCGCACCGACGTCCCCGCGGAGCTCGACGTCGTCATCCTCACGCTGCTGCGCAAGGAGCCCGAGCAGCGCATCGCCAACGCGGGCACGCTGCTCAAGACGCTGCAGATGGTGCTGCGCAGCCAGGCGCTGCTCCACGGCGAGACCTTGGCGGAGGAGCCGCCCGAACCGACCGACGCCGCGACGCCCCCGACCCGCGTCGCCCCGCAGACGCGCCCGGCGCCTTCGACGCCGCCGGTCTCGAGGCCCGGCTCGAAGCCCCCGTTCAAGCCCCCGTCGACCACAGGCAAATCGAACACCCCGCCGGGCAAGCCGCCAACCAATCCGTGGACGGCGAAGTCGGCCCCCCCGCCGCGAAGCCCCGCGCCGGCGAGCCCCCCCGCCCACGCCGACCTCGACGCCACGGCCGACAGCACGGTGCAGCCGCAGTCCGGCGTGCCCACCGTCGCCTCCTCGGGCCGCACCGACGTCAAGCTGGCCGCGACCGTGCTCGGCCCATCGACGCGCCACGGTAGCGAAACCGACGCCCCCCCCGGAGACCCCGGAACCCCCGAGAACCCGAGCGCTCCCGCGACGCCCGGCACCTTCAGCCGCCCACGCACGCCCGCCCCCGCGCCTTCGCCCCCGGCCGCCGACAAGGGCGAGAACGACTCGAACTCCACCATCGACAAGCTCACGACCGTCGCCCCCGCGGCGCGCAACACGGCCGTGACCGGGGCCGGGAGCGCGGAGCCCAACAGCTACGAAGTCGACGACCCCGACGTCACCGCGACGGCCGACCCGTCGACCGCCCGCAGGCCCACTCCCACCCCAGCAGGTTCCGGCAAGGCTGGGGCCGGGGGGGCGACCACGCGGCGCCCGGGGTCGACGCTTGCCCGGGGCGCGACGGCCGGCGCAGGCCGGTTCGTCTCCGCCGACGAGGTCGAGGAGCTCGAGCGGGCAGCCGCCATCCGCGAGGCGAGCGACGAGCGCAGCGCCGCCGTCCGCGCCGCCCTGCTCCGCACCGTCGCCGCGGTGGTGATCGTCGCCATCCTCGCGATCCCGGTCTGGTACTTCTTCTCGTATCGCCCGCGCACGGTCGAGTCGGTCTACGGGCGCATCGAGGCCGCCACCGGGCCCGACTCCCGCCCGGGCGACCTTCTCGACGTGCAGGACGACATCGTCGATTTCCTCATCCGCGCCCCCGACGACCCGCGGGCCGCGAAGGTCCGCCTCCTGCAGGAGGAAGTGGCCGTCCAGAAGCTGGAGCGCCAGCTGCATGCCCGCTCGCTGATGCGCCGCGCGATGGACCAGAACGTGCCGATGATCGAGCGGCTGTACAGCGACGCGATGAGCTCGCGCTGGCCAAGCTGCAGTCGATGATCGACCTGGTCAGCGGCGCGATCGACCCCACCAGCGACACGGGCAAGGAGATCGCCCCCTACCTGCAGCTCGCCGAGCGGCAGAAGGCCCGGCTCAAGGCGCAGGTGAGCACCCTGGTGGGCGAGCAGATCATCTTCCTGCGCAAGCGCGTGGAGGCGGCGAAGATGATCGGCGCGACCGACCAGCAGCGGGCCCGCGCGATCTGCCAGAGCGTGGTCGAGCTCTTCGGCGACAAGCGCTGGGCCCAGTCGGTCGTCCACCGTGCGGCCGACCTGCTGGCGACGCTTCCCCCGTCCACACAACCTGCCACCACCCAGCCGGGCGGCGGCGCCGAAGCGGCGCCGGAGGCCCCGGCCCAAGGCGCGCCCGCGGCCGAATGACTCATCGAAGCGCGGCCGATTGATGCCCCCGTCGGCCCCGTCTACCATGTCCGCGCCGCGCGAGCGGCCCAACCCATCGCCCAAACCCCCGTAGCTCAGTGGATAGAGCAGCGGTTTTCTAAACCGCCGGTCGCTGGTTCGAGTCCAGCCGGGGGTGTTGTCCAATACGCTGTTTTTGCCGGTGGGTTTGCGAATCGCGACCGCCGCGTCCTTGGCCTTGTCCCCTCGCCCAAGAGCCATCCATGAACGAGAAGACCCTCGCCGCGGTCGCGCTGAGCAACCGCGACTACCCGACTTTCGCCGACAAGCTGCACGAGGCAGCCCGTTGGGTGGAATTCGCCGGCGACAACGGCGCGGACCTCGTGGTCCTCCCCGAGCTCCTCAACCTGTACCGCGGCGACGGCGCGGGGAACGCCGCGGCCCTGCCGCTCGAAGACGTCGCCCTCGACGACTGGCGGGCCGCCTGCGGTCCGATCCTCGAGGCCGCCGCCCGCGCCCGCACGGCCGTGGTCGTCCCCGTCGCCACGCGCGAACCCGCTGGCTTGACCAACTCCTTCTTCCTCGTCGACAAGGCCGGCCGCACCGCCGGCCGGTATCAAAAGAGCAGGCTCACGCCCTCCGAGGTCGCCGCGGGCGTCCTCCCCGGCCAGCCCTCGCTCATCGAATGGGAGGGGCTCAAGGTCGGCGGCGCGATCTGCTTCGATTGCTATCACCCCGAAGTCTTCAGCGCCCAGGCCCAACTCGGAGCCCAGCTCTTCGTCGTCCCGAGCCTGACGCCTGCGGAGGCCCACTTGAGCTTCTATGCGCTCCACCACGGCCTCCCCATTGTCCAAGCCTATCCCGCGTGGAGCCGGATCATCGACGTCACCGGGCGCGACCTCGCCGCGGGTGGGCATCGCAATGAAACGCTCAATTTCGGATTCGGGTCGCCCGTCATCTTCGCCACGATCAACTTCAACCGCGTCGCCCTCTTCGCCGACGTCAACCAGCAGAAAATCCTCGACGTCCAACGGGCCCATCGCGCCCGCGTGCGCATCGCCTTCGACCAGGCCAACGTCACCTTCGTCCTCGAATCGCGCGACCCGGCCTTGAGCGTCGAATCCATCGTCCGCGAGTTCGGCTTGGTCCCCCGCGGCCGGCACTTCACGCCCCGCCCGGCATAGGCCGCCGCCCATCCGGCGGTCAAGCCTCCCTGCGATTCGGCCGATGAACGACAGGAGGCCGGCGCTTCACGCCCCGGCCATTGTCGCCCTGAGGGCGACCCATTCGTGCTGACGCTCGGATGATCCGCTTCCCGGGAACGCGCCGTGCCCCTCCATGACGATTCCGCCAAGCCGCATGGCACGATCGACACCGTTCGGTTGCGGCCGCGCGAGTGCGAAAACCTCATCAACAGCCTCAAGCAGAGCGGGCCGACCTCCGCGGCGGCGGAGGCCCGGCGGTGGCGCCGCTTCGTCTACGACGCCGAGTTCATCCTCGTCTCCATCTCCCACCCCGGCGGCAGCACCGAGAACTACCAGGTCACCCCGCGCAACCTCTCCGTGGGCGGGATGGCCTTCATCCACGGCCAATTCGTCCACCTCAAGAGCAAGTGCCGCGTCACCTTCCCGACCAAGACCGGCGAGTGGTTCCGCGTGCCGGGGAAGGTCGTGCGCTGCCGGCACATCGAGGGGATGATCCACGACGTCTCGGTCGCGTTCGACGAGCGGATCGACCCCGTCCTCTTCGTCGGCTCCGACGCCCCGCTGAGCGACAACCCCGTGGTCCCGGCCGAGGCTCCGGCGGGGAGCGGCAAGGGCGAGGCCGCCGGCGCCGCGAAGATGCGGGCCACGGTCCTCGTCGCCGACAGCGTGCAGGACCACCGGGCGATGCTGGGGAAGTGGCTGCGGCAGCAGGGAATGACGGTGGTCGACGCCGCCGACGAGGTCGCCGCGATGGAATGGGTCGAGAAGCGGGAGGCGACCGACCTGGTGCTGCTGCACTTGGCCGAGGACTCCGCGCAGGGCTGCAAGCTGATCCGGCGCATCCGCAAGCATGGCTACGTCGGAGCGATCCTGGTGATCTCCTCCGACGGATCGAATGAAGTGAAGGCGCAGGCGATCGCCGCCGGGGCGACGCTCTTCCTCGCCAAGCCCTGCGACCAGCCGACATTCTCCAAGGCGCTCATGCAGCTTCTCACCAGCGACATGGGCGCGGCGGCGAGCAAGGAGAAGCCCGACGCCAAGGCCGGGCCCGCGCAGCCGGACAAGCCCAAGCCGCGGGCGCTGTAACACCCTCTCCGACTCCGGCCCGGGCCGATTCCGCCGCTTGAACAATTTCAAGAAGCCCATCCGCCGCCCTGTCCGCGCGAGGCGGATGCTTTCGTTGACGCGGAGGCCTGTGAGGCCTGCAACGACTGAGCCGATTGTCGGGCAAGGATGCCAGGCGCGGCTGGTGAATTCACTGCTTGTCGCAAGGAGGTGTGAACGACTCATCGCCTTCGGACGAAGAAAATCGTGTGAACGCCGCCGAATTCATCCCATTTGCATGAATGGCGAGGGATCAGCCCGGCCTGCGTCTGCACGCGACGACAAAGGCTCCGCGCACCCAGGAGAAAGGCCGCCATGACGATCCAGAATCGGCCGAAGGGGAAGACGGCGACCCGGTGGATGCGTGTCCGCCGGCGAATCAGCGAGGCGATCCATCTCGGCGCGGCGCCGGGGACAAGTCATGCCGCCGCCCCGATCCCGCAATTGTTCATGCAGCGAAAGACGCTCGCGGGATTGCCGGCGCTGAGCGTGCCTGCGGGCATCTCGATCCGCTCGATGAAGGACGGGGACGAACCGTGTTGGGAATCCATCGTCGCCGAGGCGTTCGGCTGGCCCGAGTCGGCGGGGAACTTCGCGGGGATCATGCGGGCCGATCCATGTTTCGCGGCCAACCGTATCTTCTTCGTGCTGCGCGACGGCCTCCCCGTCGCCACCGCCTCGGCGTGGCACAAGCCCGCGAAATTCGGCGTCGACACCGGCTACCTCCACTTCGTGGCGGTCAAGCCCGGCCACACGAACCGCGGCCTGGGCACGCTCGCGAGCCTCGTCGCCCTGCACGCCATGGTGGCGGACGGACGCACCTCCGCCCTGCTGCTCACCGACGACCATCGCCTGGCCGCGATCCACATCTACCTAAAGCTCGGATTCGCGCCGCTGGCGATGCACGGGACGCATCCCGCCCGATGGCAGGCCGTGCTCAAGAGGCTTCACGTCCCCGGCGACTCGCCCCTCTCCATCCAGGAGATCGCGGCGGAACCCTGAGGAGGCCGGTTAACCCGGCACCCCGGACCTGCGGCAGTCAACGGCTGTTTGGCGGCGCTGGCCGGCGCGGGTCGATCTTCATGGGCGTTCCGTCCAGCGGCATGTTGAGCAGCGCCCCGGGGACGAACTTCTCCGGGTCGCGCGGGCGGCCCAGGAAATCGGCCTTGAGCAGCTCCGCCATCGACTCCATCTTCGCCTCGGGCTTCGTGAAGACCGGCAAGGGGAAGTAGGTCGGCAGCGACTCCTCCATCGTCGGCACGCGATCCATCAGCGGCGGGAGCGGCGGAAAGACCGGGAACGCCCCGGCCGCCCCACTGCCGGCCGACAACGCCCGCACGCGCAGTTCCAACTTCGCTTCGTCGAACTTCACCTCCAGCGGGAAGGCCGGGGAGTTCGCGTCGCAGCCCTTCTCGCGCCACGCCTTGGCGTCGAGGTCGCGTTCGCTGCCGCGCTCGCCGAAGCGGAACGGCTGCGTCGCAGGCGCGGGGTTCCCCAGCACGTTCCAGTCGGAGCGGTCGGTGGGGTTCGAGAGCAACATGTACTGCGGGAAGCCGGCGAGCACGTTTCCGTAGACGCGGTTCTCGCCCTCGGGGTGGTACTCCTTGCCGACGCCGGGCGGGAAGGTGCGCCCGCGCCCGGGCATGAGGAACTGCACCGCGGGCCCGTCGCCGTTGGCGATCAGGTTGGCCACGAGCAGGTAGCGCATGCTGTCGTGCTCGTAGGCGCCGTAGAGGTAGTTGTCGACCAGGATGTTGTTGTCGATGAGGTTGGGGAGCGGGGAGATCTCGACGAAGAGCGCCCCGAAGGGGCTGCCCTTGACGTTGGCGATGAGGTTCTGCGTCGCGCGGGTGTTGGTGTGCGTCCAGTCGAGCCAGAGGCCCGGGCAGGCGTTCATGCGGAGGATCACGTTGCGGCGGATGAGGCTGCCGACGGAGTAGTGGATCTTGATGCCGCCGCCCTCGTCGAGGTTGGCGCGGTGCGGCGGCTGGCCCCAGTAGCCGATGTCGGTGACGAGGTTGTCCTCGACGAGCAGTTGCTCGAGGGCGCGGAAGTGGACGGCCGCGATGCCCGTCAGCCCGCAGTGGTGCACGTGGTTGCGGCGGACGACGTCGAAGCCCAGCGTGTCGTTGAGCGTGAACTCGAACCAGCGCCCGCCCAGATGGATCGCGCGCGAGGTGACGTAGGCGACCTCGTTGTCCTCGATGACCCAGTGGTGCCCGCCCGAGGTCGCCAGGGCCGCCCGCAATGGCGCGGCGAAGGGCACCGCGGCGTAAAGCATCTTGAACCCGCGCACGCGGATGTAGTTCAGCCGCTGGCGGATGGGCGAGAAGATCTCGGGGCGGGTGACGATCAGGAAGGCCTTGCCCTCGGGCGCGGCGTCGCCCGCGAGGCGGACGTGAACCGACATCCCGTCGTCCTCGACGAAGAAGGCATTGGCGACGCCGCGGAGGTCGGCATGCTTCGCGACCTGCGTGAGCGGCTTGCCGTCGAGGATGATCTGCCCGAGCACGGGCATGTCCTGGTTGGCGGGGTTGATCCGATAGCGCAGGGCGAAGGTGTTGGCCTCGGCGAACATCGAGCCGTTGAGCCGGGCGACCCAAGTCGTCGGCATCGGCTCGGTCTTGGGCACATATTTTTCGATGCGGTTGATCGCGAAGTCGGCCGACTTCTCCCATGTCGGCTTCCACTCATCCGCGCCGGTGATGGTGACATCCTCCCCCGCCGCGGCCTCGTAGGTGATCATCGCGTCGGGGCCGGTGCCCCCGCGCTCGGGGTGGACCGCCTCGCGGTAGACGCCGGCGTGGACCAGCACGCGCTCGCCCGGCTGCAGCGCCATCGCGGCCTTTCCGATCGTCTTCCACGGCTTCTCGGCTGAGCCGGGGTTGTCGTCCGACGCGCCCGCCGTCTTCTGGGCGACGTGATAGGTCTTCACGTGCTTGGGCGCGGTTTCCCAGAAGACGAATTCCGTGCCATCGGGAAGCAGCGTGTTGTCGCCGGCCCGCGCCGGGGAGACGGTCGGGCCGACGAACGTCAGCAAGAGCACGATCGCTGCAGCACGCCAAAGCCCGCATGACTCCATGGGCATCGTGAATACTCCCGTAACTTGTCGTAAGGGTTCCCCGAACAACTCGCCGTCGCACCGCACAGCTTGCGCAATCCATAGCGTCGCGAAGGTCAAACCCCGTACCGATTCAGGTCGAGGGTGGGAAAAACCTTGCCCGTGAGGAGCGAGGCCAGCAGCCAGAAGGCGATCGCGAGGACCTCGCCGAGGATGAGGCCGATGAAGCCCAGGCGGACGTGGTCGAAGGTCGCCTTGCCGCCATAGCGGACGACGACTTTTTTGCAGGCCCACCCGATGAAGCAGGGCAGCCAGATGTGGGCGGTGAGCGGGTTGGCGAGCATGGCGTAGCCGATGGGGTGGGGGAAGCCGAAGAGGGTTCGGCGGGCGAACATGCTCAGGCCGCACCAGGCGGCCCCGAGGCCGAACCAGCCCGCGCCGGCGGAGTCGCCCCGGGGCGAAGGGAGTGCGGCGCGGGCGGCTCCGTCGACGAAGGTCTGAGGCCCGTTGCGGAAGACCCAGGCGTGCATGCGGTCGCCGCCGACGGCGTAGGCCATGTGGATCGTCAGCACGATCGAGAGGACCACCGCGAGCGCCAGCGCCGCCGTCACGCCGATGCGCGAGCGCCGGCTGAGCTGTTTCGCCTCGTCGGGCGGAGCGCCCTCGGCGGCGTGGCGCTCGAGCCAGCCGGCGGTGACGAGGTAGCCGGCGAGGAGGCACTTGACGTCCATGAAGAGGACGGAGTTGATCGGGACCAGCGGGGCCGTGGCGCTCGGGGCCATGAAGCGCCCGAGCCCAAAGGCGCGGTGCAGGTGGAAGAAGCTGACGAAGGTCTGAAACCAGTAGATGCCGGCCTCGGCGACGAAGCGCATCAGGCCCAGGCACATCAGCGTGGTCACCAGCACGTAGGCCGAGGCCCAGAGCACGGGAACGCGGTTCCAGTTCAGCCAGGCGACCAGGACGAGGATCGAGGCGACGACGGCGATGACCGGCTGGGCGTGGCGGAGGCGCTGGGCGAGCGTCCAAGGCGGGCGCGGCGCGGCGCCCGGGATTACTCCGGGCTTCAAGCCGCGGGCCTGCAGCGAGCCTTGCCGCCAATGCTCGACCAGCGCCCGCGCCAGCACGACCGCGGCGAAGAGGAGCATCGCCCCGCCGCCCTGCGCGGTGAAGGCGTTGCTGAGGTTGAACCAGTCGGCGGGGAAGTCGTCGCCGTTGCGGCCGTGCCCCGCCCAGACGGCGGCGAGGACCGCCAGCTTGCCCGCGACGTAATAGAACCAGATGGAGAAGGCGATCTCGGTGGGGAGCAGGAAGGCCAGGCCGATGGCGGTGAAGATGATCAGGAACATCAGGGCGTTGAAGTTCTGCCGCGCGCCGAGCCCCTCCAGGACGGTGCCTTGGAGGATGTTGTTGACGGTCCAGTAAGGCATGCCCAGGCGGATGTGGAGGTCGGGCAGGTTGAGGGCGTTGAAGCTCTGCACGCCGAAGCTGACGGCGAAGCCCAGCCAGAAGACGCCGCTGAAGAGGAAGGCCGGCGCGATGCCGCGGCGGACGAGGCTGGCGGCGAGGCCCGAGGCGGGAGGCGACTTGCCGCTCCCGGTCGATGTTTCGTCGGGCGCTCTGTCGGGCGTTCCCTCGGCCGTCTCGTTCGGCGGGTTGGGCAGCATCGCTTCCGCGAGGCGCGACATCGGGAAGATGAGCTTCTCGCGGTCGATCCAGTGGTCGAGCATGAGGCGGGTGAGCGAGTAGAAGAGCGTGTAGGCGGCGAGCACCATGACCATCCACGCGCCCAGCGGCGCGAGCCACGACCGCCAGGGGATCTGCAGGAAGATGTCGCGGTGGAAGGCGAGGCGGTCGAGATATGGAGCGTCCTCGCGCGGCGCGTAGAGCGGCCGGCCGTCGGGCTTGCGGGTGATCCCCTCGTAGAAGAGGCGGCTGGCGGCGGGGTCGGTCAGGTAGAGGTTCTGGTTCAGCGTGGGGAGGAGGCGGTCCTTCCAGCCGCGCTGGGCGGTGTTCCAGCTTGGGTTCCAGGGCGTGGCGATCAGCGGGACGATCTGCTGCGAGAGGCCGTAGCTCGATACGCCGGAGCTGACGAGCATCGCGGCGAAGAGGTGGGTCAGCTCGACGCGGTTGAAGGGGCGCGGGAGCCACGCGCGCCGGCCGCGCAGCAGGCCCCAGGCGGGGTTGACCACCGCGACGAGGATGGCGATGAGCGCGAAGGCGAAGACGGGGATCATCGAGGCGGTGAGCCAGACGCCGTGGACGTTGATCGCCACGACGGTCGCCGCCGCCTGGGCGAGGCTCAGGGCCACTGCCAGCGCGACCACCGGCCAGCGCAGCCTCCACGCGCCCGCGCGCCCCTTGGCCGCGGTTCCAGCCGAGACGGCCTCCACCGCCGCCAGGTCGACGCGGCGATAGGGCAGCGCCTCGGCCGCGGGGCGATCCGTCGGAGGCGGTTCTGTCTGCGCTCTGCTCGCCACGCGAGTCCCTCTGGGCCCGTCTTTCGGGAGTCCGTCAACGAAATGTCCGCAGACCCCGGCCGCAACGCCTCCGCCGCAACACGATAGTTCGGCAGGCTACCGCAGGTTGCGCCGCCCCGCACGCCATCGATGGCGCGATTCCGGCAATCCTTGGCCGCGGATGGGTTACAATGCCTTCTCAGATGCGGTCATCTCTGCTCTTCATCCCCATCCTGATCATCCTGACCGTCGCGACCTTCATTCCGGTGGCGCACTGCGGTTTCGTCAATTTCGACGACGACCAGTACGTCTACGCCAACGACCACGTGCAGGACGGCCTCACCCGCGATTCGATCCGGTGGGCCTTCACCACCGTCCACACCGGCTACTGGCATCCGCTGACCTGGCTCTCGCTGATGGCCGACCGCCAGCTCCTCGGCCCCGGCCCGTCGGGCTTCCACCGCACCAACGCCGCGCTGCACCTGCTCAACGTCATCCTGCTCTTCCTCTTCCTGCTATACGCGACGCACAGCGGCTGGCGGGCGGCGCTGGTGGCCGCCTTCTTCGCGATCCACCCGCTGCGCGTCGAGAGCGTCGCCTGGGTCAGCGAGCGCAAGGACGTCCTCACGGCCACCTTCGGCCTGCTCACCCTGCTCGCCTACCTGCGCTACACGCGAGACCCCGGCCCGCGCCGCTACCTCCCCGTCCTCCTGCTCTTCGCGTTGACGCTCATGGCCAAGCCCATGCTCGTCACCCTTCCCGCCCTGCTTCTCCTGCTCGACCTCTGGCCGCTCGCCCGCTGGAAGCCGGGCATGTTCCCCCCGGCCGTGGGCACGACCGCGATGCCCCTGCCCGTCCGCCCGCTGCGGTTGCTCCTTCTGGAGAAACTCCCGCTCCTCGCGCTCTCGCTCGGCATCGCCCTCGCCGCCGTCGTCGCCCAGAAGCGCACCGGCGCGATGATGACCACCGCCGACGCAAGCCTCGCGAGCCGGCTGGGCAACGTGCCGGTCGCCTACGCCAGCTATCTGGGGAAGCTCTTCTGGCCGACCGACCTGATCATCGACTACCCCCTGCCCGCCCCGCCGGGCTGGCCTCTCGCCGCGGTGATCCCATCGGCCGTGATCCTCCTGCTTGTCACGTTCAGCGCCCTGCGCGCCTGGCGACGCTTCCCGCACGTGGTCATCGGCTGGATGTGGTTCCTGGGCCTGCTCGTGCCGGTCATCGGGCTCGTCCAGGTCGGCAACCAATCCATGGCCGACCGCTACACCTACCTCGCGTGCGTCGGCGTGCTCATCGCGCTGGTCTGGTCCCTTCCCGAGCGGTTGGTCGCCACTCCCCTTTCGCGGGCGGGCACGGCCATCGTCGCCGCCGGCCTGCTCTTCGCCCTGCACTTCCTGAGCGTCGAACAGATCGCCGTCTGGCGCGACAGCCGATCGCTCTTCGGCCACGCCATCGCCGTTGACCTCGAGCACGCCGCGGCGTGGAACAACCTGGGCGTGGCCCTCCAGGAACACGGCGAGGAGGGCCGGGCCCGCGAGTGCTTCAAGCGCGCCGTCGCGAACAACCCCCGCCTCGTGAAGCCGCGGATCAACCTGGGCATCGCCTACGAGCGTGAGGGACGGACCGAGGCCGCAATGGCCGAATTCCGCGCCGCCATCGCGCTCGCGCCGCGTCGGCCCGAGCCGCTCACCGCGCTGGGCATGGCCATGGTGAGCATCGGCCAACACGAGGCCGCCATCGCCACCTTCCGCGACGTGATAGCCAACGCCCCCAACCACGCCTTGGCGTGGCACCAACTGGCCAATTCCTTCGCGGCTTTGGACCGCTTCACCGACGCCCTAGCCGCCTATGACCGTGCGATGGAACTCAGTCCGCGCGACGCCCAGGTCATCTGCGACCGGGGGCTGACGCTCATCCGCATGACCCCGCCCGATCCGAGGCGCACGATGGAGGCCCGCATCTGCCTCGAACTGGCCCTGAAGATCAAGCCGAATCTTCTTGATGCCCATGTCGCCCTCGGGCGCGACGACGCCCTGGCCGGTCGGACCGACGAGGCCTTCAAGCACTTCCACCGCGCGGTGCAGATCAGCCCCGACGACTATTCCGCCAACACCGCCCTCGCCGTGCTCGCCCGCCAGGCGGGGCTCTTCGACGAGGCCCTCGCCTGCTACGACCGCATGCTCCAGGCTCCGCCGCCGGGCGCGGTGGGCGGACGACCGAACCCGGAGGGAATGGCGGGCCCGCCTCCCACATCGCAGACCCAGATTCTCCTCGAGATCGGGTTGACCCTCGGCGCCGCGGGGCGACACGACGTCGCGCGGACATTCATCGAGGAGTCGCTCGCGCAGGATCCCGCCTTCGCCCCCGCCCACAATGCGCTGGGGATCGAGTTGGCGATCGCGAAGTCGATGGAGCCGGCGATCGCTCATTTCCGGAAGGCCGTCGAACTCGCGCCGGAGAACGAGGCCTATCGGACGAACTTGCGGCGTGCGCTGGGCTCGGCGCCTGCGACGCAAACCGCGCCTGCCACCACGGCGCCGGATTGAATCGCATCGACTTGCAAAGATGGATTCCCAGGTCCCGCAGCGCCTGGGCCCTGTTCCGCGCCGAACCATTGCGACGCGCGTTCCTCAGAACTTGATCCCGTACCCGCACTCCGAGCCGCCCGAGACCGGGACCAGGGCCCCGCTCATGAAGGCCGCTTCGGGCGAGGCGAGGAAGAGGACCACCGAGGCGATGTGCTCCGGCAGCGCGGTGAACCCCAGCGGGTTGATCGAGCGGCGGAGCTTGACCGTCGCGGCCGGGTCGGGCGTCGCGGCGATCATCTTGTCGACGTTGGGCGTGATGACGCTCGAGGGGCAGACGGCGTTGCAGCGGATGCCGTCGCCGCCGTAGTCCACCGCCATCGACTGCGTGAGGGCGTTGACCGCCCCTTTGGTCGCGGCGTAGAGGGCGTGGTGCTTCTCGCCGTTGACACCCGCCATGGAGGACATGTTGACGATGCAGCCGCGCGAGGCCTTGAGGTGCGGATAAGCCTCGCGGCAGAGCAGGAAGACCGCGCGGAGGTTCACCGCGACCAGGTCGTCGAACTGGGCGAGGGCGGTTTCGTGCAGGGGCACCGTCGGCACCAGCACGGCGGCGTTGTTCACCAGCACGTCGAGGCCGCCCATTTCTCTGGCCGCTTGCGCGACCAGGTCGCGGATGGAGGCTTCGCTGCGCAGGTCGGCGGGGATGAAGCGGTGTTGTCCGCCCTCGAGGATCGGCGTCGGCGGGGCCGCGACGTCGGTCATCGCCACGCGGGCCCCGGCCTTGGCGAACGCCCGGGCGCAGGCGGAGCCGATGCCGCCCGCGGCACCGGTGATGAGGATGCGTGCCTGGCTCAGGGGAGTGGACATGGTTGTGTCTCGCAGAGCCGCCGACGCCTGCGGAAGAACCGCGGGGTCGGCGTGAGTCGCAGGAAGTCTCTTTTCTGGTGCCACATGTCATCGTACTCGTGACATGTGCCGGTCGACGGATGGCTCAGGACCTCGCGGCAAACTCGTCGCAGAAGGCTCGTAATCCAAGGGGGATCGACGCTCTTTGATGGATGGGGGCCGCACGTCATTCCAAGACACATGTCACGAGTACGATGACATGTGGCACCAGAGAAGACCGCCTGAAGGCGGAACTCCGAACCTAAGGCCAGTGTCAAGGTGTCCGTCCGCGCATCACACGAGGTTTGAGCCCGGGAATCTCCGCATCGGCGGGAAACCAAGGCCCCACGCGGTGGCGGTACTTGAAGTGCTTCACCGTCGCCGGCGTCGGGCCGGGCGTGTCGAGGATCAACGCCTCCTTGGCGATGCCCGCGTAGGCGAAGCGGTAGTTCATCGGGTTCTTCGCCACGACGAACTTCATCGTCGACGCATCGAGCCCCATCGAGCGGAACTGCTCGTCAGCCCAGTCGTAGGTCCCCAGCGTGGTGACGAGCACCTTCACGTTGCCCGCCGCGCCGCAGGCCAGCAGCGCCGTCGGGCCCATGGAGCTCCACGTCCCGCCCCAGACGCCGCCCGTGTATTGGAATTTCCCGTCGCTCAGTTTCTCGACCCGGCCGCGGAGCGTCGTCGGCTTGCCCCAGCGCGGGTCGAGCTTGTGCCCGACCTGCAGCGTCACCGCCGCGCCAACGCCCGCGGCGTGGCAGGCCCGCGCGGCCTCGGGATCGACCACCATCGCCAGCGCCGGCTCGGCCACGTTGGCCTCCACCAGCGCCTTGATCGTCGCCACGCTGTCGCCCGCGGCCCCGCCGCCGTTGCAGTCGGCCGTCTCCACCAGCAGCACCGGCCCGCCCGCGACCTTCAACCCGCGCGCGATCGCCTCCGCGGGCGTCCACGTCGGCGGCTCCAGATCCTTCCTCCGCGCCCAATAGCGCACGGCCAAGTCCTCCGCCAAGCGCACAGCCTTGGGCATGTCGCCGTCGGTGATCACCAGCCCGCCGCTGCCCATGTCGGGCATGTCGAGGTACGGGTGAACGAGGAAGACGCTCGTGGAGAGCACGCCGTCCCTGCCTTCGAGGCTCTTCGCGTGGCGCATCAGGTCAGCGAAGGGGTCGTCGCCGATGGTCGCCCCGCGCACGCCGCTGGTCAGCACGGGCACCTTCGCCATCGCCATCGTCGGACGGCATTCCCCTCGCAGGATCGCCAGCAGCATCCGCGCCCCGCGCTGGCCGGTCTCGAGCGTGTCGACGTGCGGGTAGGTCTCCCAGGCGATCAGCGCGTCGGCGTTGGCGACCATCGCCTCGGTGACGTGGGCGTGCAGGTCGAGCGTCGCGACGATGGGGATGGCCGGGCCGACGATCGCACGGGCGGCCTTGAGTATCTCGCCCTCGACATCCACATCGACATGGCCGTCGCCCTCCGCCACCGCCGAGCCGTGCAGCGCGAGCAGCACGCCCTCGACGGGCAACGCCGCCTTCAGGTCGGCGAGCAGTTCGTCGCGCAGCCGGGCCCAGCAGGCCTTCGTCAGCGGCCCGCCCGGCCCCGTCGCCGCGACGACCAGCGGGACCGCCGTCGCCCCGGCCTCCTTGAGTACGCCCAGCATGCCCGCCACCGGCCCGCCCGGCGTCTGCAGCACCGCCGCCCCGCGCCGGTACTCGTATTGCTCGAACCGCTCGATCTCGATGGGCAGACCGCCGAACTGGTTGCACTCGGTGAGCACCGAGCCGATGGCGATCCGTCCGATTTTCTTCGCGCCGCTGCCGCTCACGCCACGCCCTCCTTGTAAGGCCCCGCCGGCGTCCAGTGGCTCGGGCCGAAGACCATGTCGGAGTAGTTCCCCTCGGGGATGCGCAGCGGGTCTGCCATCTTCAGCGACTCCACCACCTTCATGTCCAGCTCGATCCCCAGCCCCGGCTTGTCGCTCAGCTTCAACCGCCCGTCGCGGACCACCAACGGCTCGGCCAGCAGCTTCTCGATGAACGGGTTGCCGGTCTGGTCGACCTCGACGGTCAATCCGTGCGGGATCGAGGCGACCATGGCCGCGTTGGCGTGCAGGGCGACGGCGTCGCTCCATGTGTGCGGGGCGATCTTCACGTCGAGCGTGGCCGCGAGCTTCGCGACGCGCAGGGCCTCGGTCAGCCCGCCGCAGCGGCAGGCGTCCGGCTGGGCGATGTCGACCCAGCCGGCGGTCATCAGCTCGGTGAAGCCCTGCAGGCCGAACTCGTTCTCCCCTGCCGCGATCGGCACGCGCAGCCGTCCGTTCATCGCGCGGTAGCGGTCGTAGTCCTCGGGCTTGAAGGGCTCCTCGAACCAGAAGACCTTCTCCTCCTCGAGCACCTTGCCGACGCGCGTCGCGAGGTCGACGCCGTAGCGCATGCCCGCGTCGGCCATCAGGTCGTTCTTCGGCCCGATCGCCTTGCGGATCGCCCGCACGGCCTGGGTGTCGTACTCCTCGCTGCGGGCCATGCGCATCTTCATCCGGCGGAACCCGCGTTCGAGGTGCTTGCTGGCTTCGGCCGCGAGCGAGTCGTAGGACTTCCACAGCAGTCCGCTGGCATAGGCGGGGCAGCTCGCCTCCTTCCCGCCGAGCAGTTTCCAGAGCGGCTTGTCGGCCGCCTTGGCGCGCAGGTCCCAGAAGGCGATGTCGAGGGCCCCGATCGCCGAGACGGCCGCCCCCTTGCGGCCGTACCAGCGGGTCAGGCCGTACATCTCCTCCCAGCGGGCCTCGACCTCGCGCGGGTCCTTCCCGCGCAGCAGCGGCTCGAGCTGCTCCTTGACGACGAGCTGGACCAGCGCGGGATGGGCGTAGGCCGAGCCGAGGCCGACGTGGCCGGTGTCGGTCACCACGCGCACGACGCTGGTCAGCCGGGCGGTGCAGGTGCCGCCGGCGTAGTGGAAGCCCACGGCGTTGGGGTATTCGAAGCGAAGGTTGAAGACGTCGAAATGGTCGATGCGCACGGCATGCTCCGCGACGGAAAAGGGGCCACTCGATCCCGCACGGGAGCATACCTGTTTTGCCTGCCGGCGCTCCGCGAGGCATCATGTTCCCCGCGTCCCCCGGAATTCCCGTCTCCCAATCGCTCCCCCTTTCCAACCCGTCAGGAGATCCACCGTGAAGATCGCGCTGCAACTGGGCCTCTGCCCCGGCGACAACACCACCGACAAGGCCAAGTGGGCCAAGGACCACGGCGTGGAGGGCCTCGAGCTCTCCGTCTGGGGCGGCGGCGTGCCCAACATGCGCAAGCAGGCCGACGCCATCAACGGCCTGGTCCCCATCACCAGCGTCTGCGGCAACTGCGACATCGCCGGCAACTCCTCCTTCGACTTCCTCAACCCCGACAAGACCAAGCGCCGCGCCAGCGTCGACGGCAGCGCCGCCGTGCTCAAGTTCTGCGGCGACGTCGGCGCCGTCGGCCAGATCGTTCCGCCCATCTTCGGCGGCCCGGTCGTCCCCTACCTCTCCCCCTACATGAGCCAGATGGAACTGCAGGAGAACCTGATGATCGCGGCCTGCAAGGAGCTGGGCCCCATCGCCGCCGCGAACAAGACCCTCTTCATGCTCGAGCCGCTCAACCGCTACGAGCAGCACTACCTCCGCAAGCAGTCGGACGGCGTGCGCGTCATCAAGGCCGCGGGCGTCAAGGGCATCGGCCTCCTGAGCGACTTCTTCCACATGCACATCGAGGAGACCTGCACGCCCACCGCGCTGCGCGACGTGGCGAAGTACATCTCCCACATGCACCTGGCCGACAACACCCGCATGGAGCCCGGCACGGGCGACATCGACTTCGTCGCCTCGTTCAAGGTGCTGCACGAGATCGGCTTCAAGGGGGCGATGGCCTACGAGTGCGGCATCACCGGCGCCGACGCGAAGGAGCGCGGAGCCAACCTCGCCAAGAGCATCAAGTACCTCCGCGACTGCATCGCGAAGGCGAAGAAGAAGTGATCTTTCGAGCGTCACATGCTTCCACGACGCAAGGATGGGCAACTTAAGTTGCCCATCCTTTCCGCTCTCGACGCCTGACTTCAATTTCATCCGCGCAAACGTCCACGCGCACATCTGCGCCAACAAAGGATTCCCGATATGACATCCCGCAGCATCGTCGTCGGCCTCGGCGGCCGTGGCCTCGGCTGGGTCGAGTCGATCCGCCGCCGCAAGGATTGCTCCATCGTCGCCTACGTCGAGCCGCACGAGCCCAACGTGACCCGCGCCGTCGAGCGACTGGGCATCCCGCGCGACCTGGTCTTCGCCACGCTTCCCGAGGCCCTCAAGAAGGTCAAGGCCGACTGGGTCATGGACGTCACGCCCCCGGCCGTGCACCACCTCGTCGCCTACGACGCCTTCAACGCCGGGCTGCACGTGCTGGGCGAGAAGCCCCTGAGCGACGACTACAGCCACGCCCGCAACGTGGTCGAGGCGGGGACGAAGGCCGGCGTGCGCCACATGATCACGCAGAACTACCGCTTCACCTCGCAGCCGCGCACGACGCGCAAGCTGCTGGCCGAAGGGCTGCTCGGGCAACTCGGGCAGTGCGACGTGCAGTTCTACATGCCCTGGGCCGACATCCCCGGGAGCCATTACGTCACCCAGCCGTTCATGCTGATCAACGACATGATGGTGCACCACTTCGACATGATCCGCTACGTGCTGGGGACCGACCCCGTGGCCGTGCAGGCGATGACATGGAACCAGTCCTGGGGCTGGCACAAGGGGGACGCGGCCCACGCGATCATGTTCGAGTTCGCCAACGGGATGCACGCGACGCACGTCTCGGTGGGCTGCGCGCTGGGCCGGCAGACCTCGTGGAACGGCAACTGGCGCATCGAGGGCACGGGCGGGACGATCACGTGGGAGGACTCGGGCATGTGGCACACCCACCTGCACCGCGTGGAGAAGCCGTTCCACAAGCAGATCTTCCCGGTGCACGTCCCGCCGCCCGACCAGGCGATCCTCGACGAGTTCCTGGCCTCGATCCGCGACAAGCGCGAGCCGGAGTGCAGCGCGAAGGACAACCTGCGCTCGGTGGCGATGGTCTTCGCGGCGATCAAGAGCGCGAAGGAGGGGCGGAAGGTGAAGTTGGAGGAGCTTTGAGCGGGAGGAGCCGCGGGCCGCTTTTGCCTCTTGTTGGCCGTCGCTTCCGGGGGGGCGTCCGGCCAACAATGCGACGTGGAGTTCGCCATGCAACTGCACATCCGCCGCGTCGTCCTCTTCGCCAAGGACATGGCCGGGATGACCGACTTCTACGAACGGAAGATCGGGCTTAAGGTCCTCAGCCGCGAGCCTGAATTCGTCGACTTCGACGCCGGCGCCTGCCGGCTCGCCCTGCACCGCACCGGCACGCCCAAGCCGGGCAAAACGAAGATCTGCTTCTACGCGGAGGACGTCTCGGCCGCCCGCGCGGAGTTGAAGGCCCGCGGCGTCAAGATGGGCCCCGACCTCGGCCAAGGCCCGGGCCTCAAGCTCTGCAACGCCAAAGACCCGGAGGGCAACATCATCCAGCTTTCCAGCCGCCGGTGATGTCCGCGGCCCGCCACGCGTGCGGGTCGCCCGCCCCGCACGCCGAATCAGGATTCCACCATGACCACCCCCGCCCTCTCCCCCGCGCGCCTCCTCGAAGCCGGCATGGCCTTCTGGCCCGCCAAGGTCCTCCTCTCCGCCGTCTCGCTCGGGCTCTTCACCGCCCTGGGCGACACGGCGATGACCGGCTCGGAGCTCCAGGCCGCCCTCAAGCTCCACCCGCGCTCCAACCCCGACTTCTTCGACACCCTCGTCGCCCTCAAGTTCCTCGAGCGCGACGGCGACGGCCCCGCCTCGCGCTACCGCAACACCCCCGAGACCGCGGCTTTCCTCGACCGCAACAGCCCGCGATTCCTCGGCGGCTTCCTCGAGATGGCCAACGACCGGCTCTACAAATTCTGGGCCGACCTCCCCGAGGCCCTCCGCACCGGCAAGCCGCAGAACGAGATCAAGTCGACCGGCAACTCCGTCTTCGGCGAGCTCTACAGCAAGCCCGAGCGACTCGAGCAGTTCATGGACGCGATGAGCGGCATCTCCGCCGGCAACTTCGCCGCGCTGGCGGAGAAGTACGACTTCTCGCGCCACCAGACGCTCTGCGACGTCGGCGGCGCGACCGGGCAGCTCTCGATGTTCGTCGCCAAGAGGCACCCGCACATCCGCTGCACCACGCTCGACCTCCCGCCCGCGACCGCGATCGCCACGCGGAAGATCGCCGCCGCGGGTTTGGCCGACCGCGTGAAGGCGCAATCGCTCGACTTCTTCGCCGACCCGATCCCCAAGGCCGACGTCGTCACCATGGGCATGATCCTGCACGACTGGAACCTCGAGAAGAAGAAGCACCTGATCCGCTCGGCCTTCGCGGCGCTGCCCAAGGGCGGGGCGTTCATCGTCGTCGAGAACCTGATCGACGACGCCCGCCGGGAGAACGCCTTCGGGCTGATGATGTCGCTCAACATGCTCATCGAGTTCGGCGAGGCCTTCGACTTCACCGGGGCCGACTTCGCCGGCTGGTGCCGCGAGGCGGGCTTCAGCCGGACCGAGGTGATCCATCTCGCGGGCCCGGCCAGCGCGGGCGTGGCGTACAAATAAAGCCCGCGATCGAGCTACAATTCCCCGTCCGAATCCCGCCTGTTGCGACGCATCCTGTTCGTCCACCACGATGCCCCCTCTTGGAACCCCCGCCCCCGGCCCCCC